>CAZAHC010000135.1:0-8610 GCA_964484595.1 uncultured Fibrobacteraceae bacterium
CCCGTTAAAGGTGTCCATATACTGGTTCAAGACCCGCCACATGTGGCCGCACTCCCCGCCCAGGATCCACTTGACGCCGAGCCGCCTGGCCTCGTTGTAGATCTTGCGGTTCAGCCGCTTGATCATCTCCGCGGAGTGGAACAGGCCGAAGTTGCCGCCCTCCGAAGCGTAGGCGCTCCAGGTGAAGTCGAGGCCGCACTCGTGCAGCAGCTGCATGTACCCCAGCAGGGTGTAATAATGCGGCTCGCCGGCGTAGTCGGCCGAGGGCACCACGAACAGGACCTCGGCGCCCTTCTTGCCGATCGGCACCTCCACTTCCACTCCGGTGATGTCCTTCAGATCGTCGGCGGCGAACTCGAGGCTGTCCTTGAAGGCGTGCGGCGGGAAACCGAGGTGGTTGCCGGTGCGCTGGCAATCCGAGCACGGCTTGAGGATCCAGTTGATGCTGACGCCCAGCTCGTTCATCAGCTCCCGCGCCATCATGGTGATCTCGGCGGTGTCGATCCCGTAGGGACAGAACACCGAGCAACGCCGGCACTCGGTGCACTGGTAGAAGTAGATGAACCACTCCCGGAGCACGTCGAAGCTCATCTTGCGGGCGCCGGCCAGCTTGCCCAGGATCTTGCCGGCCAGCGTGAACTCGCCGCGGTAGATCGACCGCATCAGCTCGGCCCGCATCACCGGCATGTTCTTGGGATCGCCGCCACCCAGGAAGTAGTGGCACTTGTCGGCGCAGGCCCCGCAGCGCACGCAGATGTCCATGAAGAGCTGAAAGGAGCGGTACTTCTGCAACCGCTTCTTCATCCCCTCGTGCAGGATCTGCATCCAGTTCTCCGGCAGTTTCCAGTCCTCCTCGACCGGAGACCAGGAGCGGGGGTTGGGCTGGTCGAGATACTCCAGCGCCTCGGGGACCGCCGCGTAGTTCCAGCACCCCTTCTTGATCTGCGACCGGGAGGCGTCGAGCCAGTCCGCGCCGGGGGGGTCGAGCGCGATCCTGGTCAGCTCCTCCTTTTTCATGATTTCGTCGGGCATCGTAAAGGCCTTTCTCTCTGCTCGGGTGCTCAGGAATGATCCCGGTCGAGTTCGAAACCGGCAGCCTTCATCACGTCGGCGAATTCCTCTTCCCACTCGTCGTAGGTGTGCGTCTTGGTGGGCAGCTCGTCTTCCCAGGGATTGACGTGCCGCCGAGCGCGGTTGTCGTTGGGCAGATTCCGCGTCGGGCTGAAGAAGACGCCGCCCGCGTGCATCAGCTTGCTGAACGGGAAGTAGGCCATCAACACGGTGACCAGGAAGATGTGGATCGTGAACACGGGGCTGGCGCCCTCGAGGGCCTGAGGGTTGAAGGTCAGCCACCCGACGAGCGCCTCTTTCACGGCCACGATGTCGGTCCGGGTCGCGGGCAGGTACCGCAGCAGGGTGCCGCTGACCGCGATGCCAAGCAGCAGGAAGAGGGCGAAGTAATCCGAGGCCAGCGACAGGAAGCGCACCTGGACCTCGGCGAACCGCCGCCACAGCAGGTACAGCAGGCCCAGCAGCAGCCCGATCCCGGTGAGGTAGACCTCGGGCAGGCCGACTTCAAGGACCCCGTCCCACTTCTCGATGAAGGCGACGAAGCCGGGCACCGGGTCGAAGGCGAAGCGCAGGTGCCGGAGCAGGACCAGCAGGAAGCAGTAGTGGAAGACAAGCGCCCCCACCCAGAGGTACTTGCTGGGGCTGAAGACCAGCCGGCGATCCTCAGGCGGACCGGTCAGCGTGGTCTGGGTGTTCCGGAAGAGCGAACGGAAGAGGAGTATCTCCAGGACCATCCGCCAGAAGGCCTGGCTGCGGGTGTAGGGAGCGTCGAGCTTGGCGTGCCTGATCCAGGGCAGCGACTTCTGCTGCCCGCAGGTTGTGGTGATCCGGAAGGGGACCGGCAAGCGAGCCCACTTCACGACCCTGGCGATCACGCCGGCGATAAGCAGGGCCAAGGCCAGGTAGGGCAGGGCGACCATGAACAGGAAGTTCAAGGCGGAGACCCCGGACCCCACGACGGCCAACAGGACGAGAATCAGCACGCCGACGAGGGCGAGCAAGGCGTTTTTCAAATCACTGCCTCCCTTCTATTTTCTCATCCGTCCGGTGCCGCAGGAGCTGGGCCATCTGCGCCTTGTTCTCCTTGATCCGGATGGAAAAGATCTGTTCCCGGCAAGACATGTAGACATCGAAGGCGAGCAGCGCCGCCTCGTCGATCCGGTCCTCCAGAGCGCGCAGCTCGGCCTGCCGGTCCTCGCTCGAGGTCTCGGCGGCCACCTGCTCCCGCAGCAGCTTCTTGAGCTGGAACAGGAAACCCACCGCGCCCGACGGCGCGAAATCCTGGACCGCCCGGATCCGGATGATGCTGTCGAGAGAGGACCTGACCCGGCCCTGATCCTCGCCCTTCACAAGCGCCACGAATAGGTTCTCGAGAGCCGGCTGGATGGTCCGACCGACCGGGTTCTGGAACTGGTCCGATTCCCCTGCGAGGTACTTGGCGGTGTCGGCGGGATAGGTTGCCAGAACGGCCTGGAACCAGAGATCCACGATGGTGGACTTATGTTGTAACATCGTTTCTTGCAACACGTTAGTCACCTGATTCCTTCTTGTTTAATTTCTAACGGTAGTAACAGGAAATGCAAAAGTAAAGGAATGGTTGGCCGGGAAATGGTGCCCGGCTGACTGGCGACCCGGCAACACCCTTGGCGCCTCCTGGCCGTTACCGAGGCGTCTGGAGGGCCCCGAGAGACATGGAGGCCGGAGGGGCCCGGAGGCCGAGCGCGCCGGGCAAAGGAGGTGCCCGGGGAGCGTCCCCGGAAACGGCCAGGAGGGGGCAGAGGTCGCTGCCCGGTTGTCAGGACCCGGCCCGCGCCTCGATCACCTCGTCGGCGGTTCGGAAGATGGGCGGGCCCAGGATACGGCAGCCGTCTTCGGTGATGAGCACGTCGTCCTCTATCCGGATCCCGCCGAAGCCCTCATACCCGTCGAGGCGCCCGTAGTCGATGAAGGCCTCGTGCTGGCGGGCGGCCCGCCAGCGCTCGATGAGGGCGGGGATGAAGTAGATGCCGGGCTCGACGGTGAGCACGAACCCGGGCCTGAGCTGCTTGGCCAGGCGCAGGTAACAGAGGCCGAACTGCCGGCTGCGGCTGTCCCCCTCCGCGTAGCCGACCAGGTCGCCCAGGTCCTCCATGTCGTGCACGTCCAGGCCCAGCATGTGGCCCAGGCCGTGGGGGAAGAACAGGGCGTGGGCGCCGGCCTGGACCGCCTCGTCGGCGTCTCCCCTCATCAGGCCGATCTCCTGCAGGCCGGTCACCACCTCCCGGGCGGCGGCGAGGTGCAGCTCGCGGTTCGAGACGGCGGGCGAGGCGAGCCGGAGGGCCGTCTGGTGGGCCCGGAGCACGACCTCGTAGATCTCCCTCTGCTGCGGCGTGAAATCGTTTGCGACCGGAATCGTGCGGGTGATGTCGGAGGCGTAACTGCGCGGCGACTCGGCGCCGCTGTCGATCACCAGCAGGTCTCCCTCGGCCAGGGTGTTGGCGTAGCTGGTGTTGTGCAGGACCTCGCCGTGGATCGACACGATCGGCGGAAACGACTGCTGGCGGTCCATCATCAGGGCCACCGCCTGCAGGGCGCCAGCCATGTGGGCCTCGGTCACCCCGGGTTCGGTCTGGCGACAGGCGACCTGGTACATCGCGGCGGTGACGGCCAGGGCCTCCTCGATCTCGGCGACCTCGGCGGGCGACTTGATCTCGCGCTGGGCGACGACCGCCCTGGTCAGCGGCCGCGAGACGCCGGCGTCAATCTGGCCGGCCGGCCGGCCGAGCAGGTCGGCGAGCAGGCGGCGCCTATTCGCCCGGTAGGGCGGCAGGTAATGAACCGTGGCGCCCTGGTTCCCGAGAGCGGCGATTCTGGCGGCCAGGTCGGTCAGATCGGCGGTGCCGGCGAAACCGGCCGCCTCGGCAAAATCGTTGATGGTCGGCCGGGGACCCATCCAGACCACGTCGTCCGGGTGTTCGGCCGCGCCGAAGAGGATCTCCTCGCCGTCCGGCAGCAGCAGCGCTGCGAGCCCAGGCTCCGCCGCGCCCGCGTAGTAGAGGAAGCTGGAGTCCTGGCGGAAGGGATACTGGTTCTCGGGGTAGTTGCGGCTCGCCTCGTCGTTGCCGAGCAGCAGGATCGCGCCGCCGGCCACGGCCTCGCGCAGCGCCTGGCGCCGCACCTGGTAGGTCTGCGTATCCATCCGATTCCTTTCTGGTGTCTTGCCTCGAGGCAGATGATAGTATCTGCCGGCGAAGCGATTGCCAAGAAGCACCTCACCCGGTCTTTTTTCCGTGGCGGGCCGGGTTTGCGAGCAGAAAGGACAACCCGATGCTGATCAAGGAAAAGGTCGCCCAGGCCAAGGAGATCCTGAAGGAACTGGAGATCGACTGCTGGCTCACCTTCGCCCGGGAGAGCGCGATCAACGGCGATCCCTCGCTCGTGTTCCTGGCCTCGGCCGACATCACCTGGCACTCGGCGTTCATCATCGCCAGGGACGGCCGCACGCACGCCATCGTCGGCCAGTTCGACCAGAAGACGGTCGAGGACACCGGCGCCTACGACCAGGTCACAGGCTTCGTCGAGGGGATCAAGCAACCGCTGCTCGATTACCTGCAGGAGCTGAACCCCGCCCGGATCGCCGTCAACTTCAGCGAGGACAGCGAGATCTGCGACGGCCTGACCCACGGCATGTACCTGACCCTGCACCGTTTCCTCGCCGAGATCGGCTTCGCGGACCGGATGATCAGCGCCGAGCAGGTCGTCTCGGCCCTGCGGGAGAGGAAATCCGCCGGCGAGATCGAGAACATCAGGCAGGCCATCGCCACCACCCAGGACATCTTCGCGAGCGTCGCCGGGTTCATCGCCCCGGGCAAGACCGAGCAGGAGATCGCCCGGTTCATGAAGGACGAGGTCAACCGGCTGGGCAGCGAGCTGGCCTGGGAGGAGACCGTGTGTCCGTCGGTCTTCACGGGCCCGGAGACGGCGGGCGCCCACTACTCACCCACCGAGAAGAAGGTCGCGGCCGGGCACGTCCTGAACATGGACTTCGGCCTCAAGCACCAAGACTACTGCTCCGACCTGCAGCGCACCTTCTACATCCGCCAGGAAGGCGAGACCGAGGTGCCGGCCGAGGTGCAACAGGGCTTTGCCGTCATCGTGCAGGCCATCGCCGCCGCCAAGCAGGCGATCAAGCCGGGCGTCCTGGGCCACGAGATCGACGCCATCGCCAGGGGGATCATCATCGAGGCGGGTTACGAGGAGTTCCCCCACGCGCTGGGCCACCAGGTCGGCAGGTTCGCGCACGACGGCACCGCCCTGCTGGGTCCGGCCTGGGAGAAGTACGCCCGGAAGCCGTTCCGGCCGCTCGAGCCGGGGATGGTGTTCACGATCGAGCCGCGCCTGACCGTGCCCGACCGCGGCGTGGCGACCGTCGAGGAGATGGTGGTCGTGACCAAGGGCGGCGCCGAATGGCTTTCCACGCCGCAGACGGAGCTGATCGTGATCGGCTAGATGAACCATGAACCCTACCCTGGTAATCCTGGCCGCGGGGCTGGGCCGCCGCTTCGGTGGTCCGAAGCAGCTCACCCCGATCGGCCCGCACGGTGAGACGATCCTCGACTACACCGTCTTCGATGCCGTGCGCGCGGGATTCGCACAGGTGGTGTGCGTGGTGCGTCCGGAGATCGCCGAAACGTTAGAGAGCGCGCTCGGCCGGCGCTGGGCCGAACACCTGCCGGTCGCGTACGTCGAGCAGCGCCTGGACTCGCTCCCGGACGGCCGCCGGCCGCCGCGGCAAAGGACCCGGCCCTGGGGCACCGGCCAGGCCGTCCTGGCCACCGCCGAGGCGGTTCGCGGTCCGTTCGCGGTGGTGAACGCCGACGACTTCTACGGCCGCCGGGCCCTCGGTGCACTCGCCTCGTTCCTGCGCCGGGAGGCCGGCCCGGCCACCTTCGCCCTGGTCGGCTTCCGGCTCGGGGACACCCTGGTCGACACCGGGCCCGTTTCCCGGGCGCTCTGCCGCTGCACCGCCGACGGCTGGCTGCAGGAGATCGTCGAGATTCCGGCGGTTTCGAGGCAGGGTCCGGGCGGGCGGTACACCACTGCCGGCGGGGTCCAGTGCACCCTACCGGCCGACAACCCCGTCTCGCTGAACCTGTGGGGGTTCCACCCGGCGGTCTTCGATATCTTGCGGGCGGAGTTCGCCCGGTTCCTCGCCGGCTACGGACGGGACGGCCACTGCGGCGACGGCGAGGATGACCAGCCCGAGTTCTTCCTGCCTGCGGCCATCCAGCACGCGATCGAAAACGGCCGGGTCCGGGTCAGGATCCTGCCCGCGGACGACACCTGGTTCGGAGTGACCCACCCCGACGACCTCCCCCGCACCCGACAGCAGATCGGCCGCCTGATCGATCGCGGCGACTACCCGGCGGAGCTGTGGGCGTGAGCGGGCGGCGGGGATCAGCGGCGGCCGACCAGTTCGCAGTGCCCGGCCCCGTCACGGCCACCGAACCGTTCGGCGCCGGTCTCATAAACGATTCATTCCTGGTTTCCTGTGCGCAGGCCGATCGGACCGGGCGCTTCGTGTTGCAGCGTCTCAACCCCGAGGTTTTCCCCGACCCCTTGCTCGTGATGGACAACATCCAGCGCGTGACCGAACACCTGGCGGCGAAGCTCCGGGCCGCCGGGACACCGGAGATCGAAAGGCGCGTCCTGTCGCTGGTTCCCGCCCGGTCCGGTCGGAGCTACTGGCTCGACGACGAGGGTTGCTGCTGGCGGATGTACCGGTTCGTTGGCGGCGCGGTCGTTCACGAGACCGCCAGCGCGCCGGAGCAGGCCGAAGCCGCCGGGCGGGCGTACGGAGCCTTTCAGCGCCTGCTCGCCGACCTGCCGCCGCCGCCCCTGCACGAGGTGATTCCCGGTTTCCACGACACGCCGGGCCGGCTCGCGGCGCTGGAAGACGAGATCGCGGCCGATCGGTGTAACCGGGCCTCCTCGGCGGCGGAGGAGATCGAGGCGGTTCTCGCCCGGCGGGACCTCGCGGTCCTCCTGGCCGATTTGCTCGCAGCCGGCGCCCTGCCGGTCAGGGTCGTCCACAACGACGCCAAGCTCAGCAACGTTTTGCTGGATCGCCGCAGCGGTGAACCGCTTTGCGTCGTGGACCTGGACACGGTCATGCCGGGCCTGGCGCTCCACGACTTCGGAGACCTGGTCCGCACGCTGACCACCACCGCGGCCGAGGACGAGACCGATCTCGACCGGGTCGAGCTGCTGATGCCGTTCTTCTCGGCGCTGGCCCGTGGTTACCTGGCAGAGGCGGATGAATTCCTGACCGCCGCCGAGCGGGCGAACCTGGTTCCAGCCGGCAAGGTGATCTGCTTCGAGCAGGCGGTGCGCTTCCTGACCGATTTCCTCGCCGGGGACACTTATTACCGGACCGGCCGGCCGGGGCACAATCTCGACCGCTGCCGGACCCAGCTGAAGCTGCTCGACTCGATACATCGCCACGAGGATCGGATGGTCCGGCTGGTGGACGGTATCTGAACCTCCGCGGAAAAAATCGGCCTTCCCGGCGGTCCGTACATCGGTCATGATGAAGTGCGAGGGGAAATAAGGAAGTCTTCCCCACGGAAAGGTTGTGACCCAAGAGGAGGATCGGTCATGGGGATCAGCGAATGGGCGAACGAGCGGGCAAAGGGTGTGGACGGCCTCGGCCTCCTCGTGTTCAAGCTGCACGCCGCCCTGATCGGAGCGGTCATCGGCGCCTTCGCGTCCGGGTTCGTCAAGCAGTACCTGGTGCTGTTCATCGTCCTGTTCGTACTGACCGGAGCGTGGGTGGGCACCAAGATGTTCCGGCGACCTTCCTGACTGTGGGACCGGAGAGGATCTCTTGAAAGGGAACCGTACCTGGTGGCTGGTGGGCCTGGCCGTCGTGGTTCTGGTGGGCGGCCTTTTCTGGTGGCTGCGGCCGGTCGAGCCCGGCGGCGCCGACAGGCGGGGTGCAGTCCGGCCCAGCGTCCTGATCCTGGCCATCGACACCCTGCGCGGCGATTTCCTGCACTGCGCCGGCGCGGGGTGGATCCAGACCCCGAACATCGACGCCCTCGCCGCCGACGGCGTTTATTTCGCCAACTGCCTGGCCACCGCCCCCTGGACCGGGCCCGCCTTCGCCTCCATCTACACCGGCCTGATTCCCTATCACCACGGCTTCTTCGGCCGCCAGTTCTACAGCCTGGCCCCGGAGCAGCTGACCATGGCCGAGATCTTCGCCGCCGCCAGGTACCGCACCGCGGCCTTCGTCACGATCAGCTACCTGACCCACGCTTACGGTATGCACCAGGGTTTCCAGACGGGAGACAAGTTCACCGACCAGGGCAAGGGCGAGGAGGCGAAGCTGGTGACCGCGTCAGGCCGGGGATTCACCTCCCATCACGGGACCGAGTCGTTCTTCCTTTTGCTCCATTATTATGACGTCCACGCTCCTTACACGCCGCCCGCGCCCTTCGACCGGATGTATTATCGGGGAGATCCCCGCGCGCCGGGCACCCCGTTGCTGGACTTCCT
>CAZAHC010000136.1:0-8598 GCA_964484595.1 uncultured Fibrobacteraceae bacterium
CCTCGTGCCGCCGCCGCCACTTGCCGCCGAGGGCTTGATGATACGTCCCTCCTTTGCCTCGTAAATCGTGTCCTCGATGTTGGTCCCCGGTCTGAATTCTCGCTCGTACTGCCCGGTCGATACGAGGGTCTGGCCCAGCTGACGGCCGCCGACCCAGAGTCCGGCGGACCAGAGGTACTCGTTCCCCGAACCGGCCGGCCACTGGGCCGAGGGAGCGTCCGCATAGGTCGATACTTCAGTGTACTGGGAGCCGATCAAGCCATGGTTGGTGATGTTGATCTGGAGCTCGCCGACGTTCATCACGCAGGAACCATCCACCACGTGACCGAACCGGGGCCGGTCCTGAAAGGGAGCGAAGTCCGCGCTCAGGTCGACCCAGGCGCCAACCTGGCCCGATCCCGAGAGAGCCAGAAACGCGAGGCAGGAGAACGAAGAGAGACGACCAGGAAAACCTGGCCGACCCCTTCGACCAGCGAGCAGCCACATGCGAATTCCCCACCGGTCACCGAGGAAACATGGCCTTGTCATCCCACTGGACCCAAAGACAAGGCCATGAATAATTTACGGTGTAGACCGGGCCCAGGCAAATCAGCAGCCCGGGGCAGGGGAAGCTCTCCTGATCACCGGCCGGGTCGTGGTCCTGTTCAGCCGTTCCTGCCGGAACCGGAATCAATCACCTCCCCCGTTCCCTTCCCGGTAGTTGACGGACCTGGTCCTGGCGAAGCCCCACGCTTCCGGATGCAGGTACTTGCCCCGCTCCTGCGCCTGCTTCTCCGTCTCCACCTCGAGCGGATTCTGCCGGGCGAACGCATCCTGCCTGATTCCGGTCACTTGCCAGGAGATCTCCATATCAGGGCTTCCCCCGGCGATCCTGAACCTGCCACCGGAGATCTTCTCCCCGACGTAAACAGGCGCGAAACCGCCGATGCAGGTCAATTGATACCGGAAGTCCCGGTTCAGGGCCTCGAACCAGTCCGGAAGCTCGACCCAGGCCTCGCCGTTCCGATCGAGCAGGACGTTGCCGTTGTAGATGTTCATCATGTCGCTGCTCTCGACCCAGTTGTGCTGGAGATATTTGTGTTCCGGATCGAGGGGATGATCGATCTTGGAACCGCCCTTGCCGCCGGTCAGATTCCCGGTGATCTCGACGTCGCCCCAGAAATAGCCAGCCGCACCGGTTCCTCCAGCTTCCTCCTCTCCGTAAACGCCGTAATTCGTTGTGCCGGAGCCGCTTGCGGAACCAAACACGCCGTAATTGTATCCGCTGCCACCAGTGGCAGAGGCCCGGATCCCCATGTGGGAAACGATCGCGGTGCCCGAACTGGAAACCACCGCCCTGACACCGTACAATCCACCCTCAAAATAGCCGCCGATTCCATGGCCGTCGCTCGGCGTACTTTCACCGTAGACCGCAGTGGCGTTGGAGGTTCCGGTGCCGGTGTACTCGGCATGAAGCACGTGAGTATTCGAACTTGCGTTCCCGGTCTGGAATTCACCCGCCCGGGTGCCGGTGCCGACCACGTCCAGCTTGGCGCTGGGGCCGGTGGTGCCGATCCCGATGTCCCCTCCGTTCTGATACATGGCGGAAACGCCGATCGACGTGGAACCGGTGAAGCGAGCGAAGTAGTTCGTCGTGCCGCTGCCGCCGATACCGCCCCCGGCGAGGAGGTCGTATTCGGTGCCGCCGTCATTCTTGAAGTAGAGCCTGCTGTCGCTCGACTTGACATAGACCTTGCCGTAGCCGGAGCTGGCCGTCGGGGGCGAGAATCTCTCGTCCAGGCTCAGCACGCCTTGCACGGTCAGCCTCTCATTGGGATTCGTGGTTCCGATTCCGACCACCCCGTCACCCTTGATGCGCATGGCCTCGATGACAGTGCCGTCTTCATTCGTGGTGGTGATTTCCAGGTAGGAACCGATCTCGTCATCCTCGGACACGCTCTCCACCCGGTGCCTGAGCCTGCCCGTCGTGGCGAAACCAGTGCCGTCGTACGCATAGGTGTTGTAACCGCCCAGGACATCGTTGACGACAACCTGGCTGGGGCTCGAAGCGGAACCACGCGCCTTCTGGAAGATGAGTGAAGGACCGCTACCGTTCGAGAGATACCTTTCGAAGGCCGCCGTTCCCTCCGCCCCTGCACAGACCTGCAGCTTGTGAATGGGGTTGTCGGACCCTATCCCCACATTCCCGGTAACCGCGGCATGCATGTCATTGCCGGTGATCGTCCAGTCTCCGTCTGCGCCCACCACGCCTCCGGCCACCGAATCGGCAATCGCCGCGCGGAACGCGTACGGCGAGGATGTCAGTTGCAGACGGGGGCTGATCTCCGGGTCGGTTTCCACGGTGATCCCCAGCCACAGCTCCTCCGCCTCGAAAAGTCCGTCCGGCAGCGGGTTGGTGCCACCGAGCATGACATTGAAGAGACCATCTTCCACCTGGACATCCTCGTGCATCTCCGTCCACAACGGCGGTGTCCCCAGCACGGTGTCCGGGTAAATATTGAAGGTAAGGTCGTAGACTCCTTCCTCCAGCGGCCTCCGGCCGAATCAGCCAGAATGCCCTGGTAGTTGACCAGGTTCGGGATGGCGGCACCGGCCCCGGAAACGAAGGCCAGCGCCACGGTCACCATCATGAATCCAACCAGCTTGCGTTCCATGATCCCCCCCTTGATTACTTCAGCATCAACATCTTCACGACCGAATTGAATTCTCCTGTATTCATCCGACACAGGTAGAGACCCGACGAGACCTGGCGGCCCCGGTCGTCTCTGCCGTCCCAGACCGCCTTGTGCCTGCCGGGGGACTGGTTCTCCCGTACCAGGGAACGCAGCTTCCGGCCCCGGACGTCGAAGATCGAGATGGTGACGAGGCTCTTGGTCGCCACCACGTACTCGATGGTGGTCGCGGGATTGAAGGGGTTCGGGTAGTTCTGGTTCAGCTCGTTCGTCAGCAACTCCGGCAACGCCACGTGCGTGAGCCAGGCCAGCCTCTGGAACGAATAGCAGAAGCCGGAGTAGAGCCGCTGTTCACCGCCGGCTCCGGAACCGATCGGGCCGGGTTGGCCCAGGATTCCGATTGTCGAGAAGTTAGCGCTCGTTCCCTGTCCGCCTGCCGATCCGACGACGGATGTCTTGAGCGTGTAAGTGGTTGGCGTCCTCGCTTTCCCGGTGGGTTCCGGTTCGCCGGTTGCGGCCGTTGCCCAGGAGGAGAGAATCAGCACCATGAACAAGAGGATTGTCTGGTATTTGCACATTTCAACATCACCCCCCTACCAAATGGAATGAACCGCAGTTATCGATGGAGATTCGATCAGCTCATCGGCCCTCTCCTTTCCGGCACGTTGGCGTGCCCGCCATCAGCCCGACTCGCCCTCGCTCACGACCTCCTCTCCGCAGGCCGCGGTCGGAAGGAGATCGTCGGCATCGGTCCTCTAGAGGGCTTTATTGCCACAGGGACGGAAACGTTACCGGCCTCTTCCAGGATGGATTCAGGGGCGGATATCCCGGCGCCAAAGGAGAGGGGGAGCCCGATCTCGTATCCTCATCTCGAACCAGCCCGGCCCAGTCGAAAATTGTCCCGCCGCCCTCATGTGCTATCTTCTGAGCTGAGTCCAGACGAGATGAGGGAGCAATGAAACGAGACCGGGAATCAAAAGACCGGCACCCGGCCCGGACCGGCCGCCCGACCCGACGATCGATTCCTAAGGTCCTGTTGGCCGTCGTCCTCGTCGTCGCGGCCGTCCTCGTCGCCGCGGTTGTTTTTCTCTGGCCCGACCTGACCGGGCGATCCCGGTACCGCGGCCTGGGGGACCTGGTCGAGCCGGGTGCGGCGGCCGGGTTCAACGTCCTGCTCGTGACCTTCGACACTACCCGCTGGGATCATCTCGGCTGCTACGGCAGACAGCAGGCAGCCACCCCCAGCTGTGACCGGCTCGCCGCGCGCGGCGTGCGGTTCGAGCACGCGGTCGCCAGCGCGCCCCTGACGCTCCCCTCGCACGCCACCATCCTGACCGGCCTCTACCCCGGTGCGCACGGCGCCCGGGACAACGGCCGTTACCTAGTGGGCGCCGAGCACGAAACGCTGGCCGAGACCTTCGGGGCGCACGGCTACGACACCGCCGCCTTCGTCGCCTGCTTCGTGCTCGATGCGCGGTTCGGGCTCGACCAGGGATTCGACGTCTACGACTTCCAGGTCACGCAAGAGGGTTTCCGGCCCCAAATGCCCGACTACAACGAGCGGCCGGCCGACGCGGTGACCGACGCCGCCATCGCCTGGCTGCGCGAGCGGGAGACTCGCGACCCCGCGAACCCGTTCTTTCTCTGGGTTCATTACTTCGATCCCCATCTGCCCTACACCTCCCCCAGCGTGAACCTGCCTCGCTTCGCCGGTCTGCCTTACGACGCCGAGATCGCTTTTGCCGACCAGGAGTTCGGCCGCCTCCTACGAGAGCTGGCCAGCCTGGGTCAGACCGAGAGAACGCTGGTCGTTCTCACCTCCGACCACGGCGAGGCGCTCGGCGAGCACGGCGAGAAGACGCACGGCATGCTGGTCTACGACTGCACCATCCGCGTACCGCTGATCTTCTCCTGCCCCGTTCTGTTCGACCGGCCGTTTCACATCACCGAGCAGGTTGCCGGCCTTGTCGACCTGCGCCGTACGCTCGAGGACCTGACCGGAATCCCCGCCGCAGCGGCCAGCGACGGCCGCAGCCTCCTGGACCGCAAGCTCGACCCCACGCGCGCCATCTACTTCGAGACGGAGGGGCCGCTGAACCTCTGCGGCTGGAGCCCGCTCAGCGGGCTGCGCCGGCTCGACCGGAAGTACATCCATGGTCCCAGCCCCGAGTTCTACGACCTGCGTCAGGATCCCCGGGAACTCCGGGACCTGTACCGTGAGCGGCCGGACGGTCAGGCCGAGCTGGTCGCCGAGCTGGCTGCCCTGTCTGCCCGGTGGACCGGGGCCGGCGGCACGTCCCGCCAGCTGTCGGACGAGGAGATCGAGCGGCTGGCCTCGCTCGGTTACGTGCAGGCCGGCGGGCCAGCCGGGGCCGGGGAACTGGCCGACCCGAAGCAGATGATGCCGGTCCTGCGGGACGCCCAGGCGGCGGAAAGGCTCCAGGGAGAAGGGAAATACGACGAAGCCGCCGACCTCGCGCGCTCGGTCCTGGACCGGAGCCCGGGCTGCATCCAGGCCCGGCGGGTCCTGGCCCTTTGCCTGCTGAGACTAGATCGCGGCGAGGAAGCCGTGGCCGTGCTCGAGGAGGCCCTGGCCGCGGAGGATCCGTTCCTGATCCGGTCGCTCGCCCAGGTGCTGATCCTCGAGCAGCGACTCGACGAGGCGGAGCAGATCCTCGACCTGTACGCTCGGGTCGCGCCGGACGACGGTCGCCACCACCTGCTGCGCGGGGACATCCGGTACCGGTTGAAACGGTTCGCAGAGGCGCTGGCCTGCTACGAGCAGGCCGCCAGGGTCGACGAGAACCGGACCGGGATCAGGGCGCGGCAGCGCAGCGAGAAAACCCGGCAGGTCATGGCCGCTGCCGGCGAGGGTGGGAGCGACTGATCCCGGTCCGGATTTACGATCTCTTTACAAATCTCCCCGTGATTGCCCACAAACCCTTTACAGTCGGGCCTTATCCTCATCCTCGATATGGTATAATACTACCTGGCCCCGATTCGGAGGCCTCCTCCAGGAGCCATCGATAAGGAGAGAGCGAATGCACGCAAAGCCTGCCCATCTTCACCTCCCGGCCCGGATCGGCGCGGCGCTTGTCCTGGCCGGTCTGCTCTCCGCTTCGGCAAGCCTGGCCGACTACCCCGTCGTAGATACCGGTCAGATGGTCTGCTACGACAACTTCGGCGAGATCACCTGCCCCGCCCCCGGGGAGGCCTTCTTCGGCCAGGACGCCCAGTTCGACGGCAACCTGCCCAGCTACACCCTGAGCGGTGACGGCCTGACCGTCCACGACAACAACACCGGGCTGACGTGGGTCCAGTCTCCCGAAACCAACGGTGACAGCACCCTCGACTCCGACGACAAGCTCACTTGGGCCGACGCCATGGCCTTCCCGGCGACCCTCAACGCCCAGAGCTTCGGTGGTTACAACGACTGGCGGGTTCCGACCATCAAGGAGCTCTACTCTCTGATCGACTTCAGCGGCACCGATCCTTCCGGCCCGGATATCGTCAATTTGATTCCCTTCATCGACACGGACTATTTCGATTTCGCCTATGGCGATGAAAGTGCCGGGGAGCGAATCATCGATGCCCAGTACTGGTCGAGCACCCAGTACGTTGCCAGTGGCGACCAGGTTTTCGGCGTCAACTTCGCGGACGGGCGGATCAAGGGCTACGGCCTGATGGGCCCATCGGGGGAGATGGAGCAGTTCATCCGCTGCGTGCGCGGCGACTCATACGGGGCCAACGACTTCACCGACAACGAGGACGGCACGATCACCGACAACTCCACCGACCTCATGTGGACACAGGACGACCAGGGCGACGGCGTGAGCAACGGACCGCGCTCGGGGATGATCTGGGAGGATGCTCTCGCCTGGGCCGAGCAGAAAAACGCCGAGGATTACCTCGGCTACGACGACTGGCGGCTGCCGGACGCCAAGGAACTGCAGAGCCTCGTCGACTACACGCGGGCGCCCGATGTTACCGGCTCCGCGGCCATCGACCCGCTGTTCAACGTCAGCGGGATTTTCAACGAGGCCAGCCAGGCCGACTATCCCTGGTACTGGACCGGCACCACTCACGCCGCCGCCGACGGCACCGCCCGGAGCGCCGTCTACGTCTGCTTCGGGCGAGCCCTGGGTTACTTCGGCCCGCCGGGAATGGAGAGCTGGGTCGATGTGCACGGCGCCGGCGCCCAGCGGAGCGACATCAAGGACGGCGACTTCAGCGGCCTCAATTACGCTTACGATGGATATTACTTCGGCCCCCAGGGCGACGCCCGCCGTCATTACAATTACGTCCGCCTGGTGCGGGACGCCGGAACCAGCACTGGCCTTTCCGACGATCCCGACGACCCGGTCGACGGCGCGACCACCGGCGGGCGCCTGCCGGGCGCTCCGACCCTGCACTCGGTCACGCCCAATCCATTCAACCCGACCACCCGGATCAGCTTCGAGCTGCCGACGTCGGGTCCGGTTCGCCTGCGAATCTTCGACCTCCGGGGCAACCTGGTGCGCACCCTGGTGGACGGATTCCGGGCCGCCGGCGAGCACGACCTGACCTGGGACGGCACCAGCGACAGCGGGCGGCCCCTGCCCAGCGGGACCTACCTGCTCCGGCTGGATACCGAACAGCGGGTGGTGACCCGGAGCGCCACCCTGGTCAAGTAGAAGGTTCCGGCCGGTCCAGGCTTTCCCGGTTTCCGGCAAAAGACGGAAGGACAACGATGAACTCGACCAGGTTTTTTGCCCGGACCGCCGCGGCGATATTGCCGCTCCTCTTTCTCGCCAGCGTCGCCTTCGCCCAGGACCCGTACCCCGGCCAGAACCTCGTCTCGCCGATGAACTCCTTCAATTCATACCTCATCGAGCTGGACGGGACCGTCACCCAGACCTGGCACGGCGCCCAGGAACCCGCGAGCATCGCCTACCTGCTGGACGACGGGTCGATCCTGCGGCCGTGCAAGGACCTCAGCGGGCATTTCCAGGGCGGGGGGTCGGGTGGCCGCATCCAGCGGATAGACGCCGACGACGTGGTCGTCTGGGACTACTTCTTCTCGACCGCCGAATACCAGCAGCACCACGACATCCAGCCGCTGCCGAACGGAAACGTCCTCCTGATCGCCTGGGAGGCCAAGACGGCTCAGGAAGCCTCGGACATGGGGCGGCAGAACATCTACACCGAGATGTGGCCCACGCTGATCGTGGAGGTCGAGCCCCTGGGCGCCACCGGCGGTAACATCGTCTGGGAGTGGCACCTCTGGGATCATCTCATCCAGGACGTCGACCCCGCCAAACCAAACTACGGCGTGGTCGCCGACCATCCCGAACTCGTCGACATCAACTTCGGCAACGTGGGCGGCGGCCCGCATGGCGGAGGCGACTGGATCCACGCGAACGCAATCGACTACCACCCGGAGCTGGACCAGATCGTTTTCTCCTCGCGCACCTTCAACGAGGTCTACGTCATCGACCACAGCACCACCACCGAGGAGGCCGCCGGCCACACGGGCGGCAACAGCGGCATGGGGGGCGACATCCTGTACCGCTGGGGAAACCCGCAGGCTTACGGACGCGGAACCTCCGGCGACCAGTACTACTACGTGGTGCACGGGGTGAACTGGATCGACGCCGGGCTGCCGGGCGCGGGTAATATCCTCACCTTCAACAACGGCGACCGGCCGGGCTCCGGGAGCGATTACTCCACGGTCGATGAAATCGTCCCTCCGGTCGACGAGTTCGGAAACTACTCGATCGACCCGGGAGCCCCGTTCGGCCCCGCCGCTCCGGCCTGGATCTACGGCGGGCCCGGCGGCTTCTACGGCAGCCCGACACAGTGCGGCGCCTACCGGATGCCCAACGGGAACACGGTCGTCTGCGTCTCCACCGGCGGGTACCTCTTCGAGGTCACCGATTCCGGCGAG
>CAZAHC010000137.1:0-8455 GCA_964484595.1 uncultured Fibrobacteraceae bacterium
GGGGGACGCCAGCGGCGATCATTGGTTCCCATGCCCGGACTTGTGCAGGTTCCGGGCCAGACACATTCTCGGGGGCACAACCGAATATGATGGGATTATCCTGTCCGATTGTGTAAGGTGTCCGCTCCAGCCGGAAGGATGTTCCTGCCCCTTGGAGGCCAGACGAAATGTCCATTCTCAAGATCGCGCGGATGGGACACCCCGTCCTGCGCCAGGTGGCCAAGCCGATCGATCCCGAGAAGATCACCAACCCGGTTGTGCAGGGGCTGATCCGTGACCTGCTGGAGACGCTGGTGGAGTACAACGGGATCGGCCTGGCGGCTCCACAGGTGCATCATCCGGTCCGGATGGTGATCTGCGGGGGCGAGGAGGACGAAGAGGGCCGCACCGTCCTGCGGGTGTTCATCAACCCGGAGGTCACCCCGACCACCGACGAGGTCTTCGGCATGTACGAGGGCTGTCTCAGCCTGCCGGGGCTGCGGGGTTACGTCGAGCGTCCAGCCGCAGTCACCGTGAAGGCGTTCAACGAGAAGGGCGAGCCGGTGAGCGTCGATCTCGAGGGGTTCCCCGCCGTCGTGGCGCAGCACGAGATCGATCACCTCGACGGCATCCTGTACGTGGATTGCCTGCAGGACACCAAGCTCCTGGCCTTCGAGGAGGAAGCCCAGCGCTACCTGCCGATGGAAAGCACCGAAACCGAGGATGCCAGGGAGGGTGAGGGATGACGACGGACCAGATCCTCGAAAGAACGGTGGCCGCCTTCAACCAGCGGGACTTCGCGAAGGCCGCCGAGATCTCCGCCGCCGGCCTGGAGGACGTCCAGGGAGCGGACGAGGCATTCTGGCTGGGCCTGCACGAGATATGTCTGGGTTATTCCCTGGTGATGAACCGCAAGCTGGCCCTGGCCGAACGCAAGCTGGTCGGGGCCATGGAGAAGTTACGGAACTTCGGTTTCCGCTACGAGAACTTCGAGATCACCAGCGCCCTGGCGGGTGTCCGGCTGGGCGTCGAGGAGATCCGCGCCGTGCGGTCCCGCCGCAAGAAGGTGTTCGACATCAGCCTGTTGCCCCAGCTCAAGCTGGCCGCCAAGGCGGACGACTGACCCGGGCTGAGATCATGATCCGGAAATACACCCACACCAGCCTGGTGGCGGCCGACTGGCGGCGCCTGGCCGACTTCTACACGCGCGTTCTCGGCTGCGAGCCGCTGCCCCCGGAAAGAGACCTGTCCGGGTCCTGGCTCGAGGCCGGCACCGGGGTCCCGGAGGCCAGGATCAGGGGCGTGCATCTGCTGCTGCCGGGTCACGGGAAGGACGGTCCGACCCTGGAGATCTTCCAGTACGACCAGCCGGCCGCCGGGCAGGCCCCTGCGGTCAACCGTCCCGGTCTGGCCCACCTGGCCTTCGCCGTCGACGACGTGGCGACGGCCAGGGAAGCGGTGCTCGCCGCCGGGGGGCGGGAGGTCGGCGAGCTGGTGACCGCCGACATTCCCGGTCGCGGCAGCATCACCTTCGCCTACGTCACCGATCCCGAGGGCAACATCCTCGAGCTGCAGCGCTGGTCCGGCCCGCCGGGCAGACCGGGTTAAACAACGGAGGAGAACATGTTCCGCAAGCTGGATGACTTCCTGGCCGCGTACCGGACCCTCACCGACGGCACCGGCAAGATCTTCGGCGCCCTGACCGACGGGAGCCTCGATCAGTCCGTGGCCGAGGGCCACCGCACGCTGGGCCAGATGGCCTGGCACATCGTCACCACGGTGCCGGAGATGATGGGACGCACCGGTCTGGCGATCTCGGCGCTCGATCACGAGGCGCCGCCGCCCGGAGCGGCGGCGGAGATCGTCGCCGGGTACCGGACCGTGGCCAAGGAGCTGGTCGAGGCGCTCGAGGCCAGCTGGACCGACGAGACCCTGGCCGAGACCGACGACATGTACGGTCAGAAGTGGCCGCGCGGGATGACCCTGGCGGCGCTGATCGACCACGAGGTCCATCACCGAGGACAGATGACCGTGCTCCTGCGGCAGGCCGGCCTGAAGGTGCCGGGGGTCTACGGTCCCGCCAAGGAGGAGTGGAGCCAGTTCGGGATGGAGGAGCCGCCGTACTGACCGGCTTCCCTGCCTCATCTTTACCTCGGACGCGCCGGGAGGTCCGTCATGAAACAGTTTGCCCTTTTGCTCGCCCTGGCCCTGATCGGCGGGGGCCTGCCCTGCCTCGCGGCCGAGACCACCCCGGCCCCGAAGATCGGCACCGCGGAGGTGAACGGCGCCAGGCTTCACTACGAGGTGCTCGGCGAGGGGCACCCGCTGGTCCTGATCCACGGCGGTTACGTCGATCTGCGGATGTGGGACGATCAGTTCACCGAGTTCGCCAGGCAGTTCAGGGTGATCCGGTACGATACCCGCTGGCACGGCCAATCCCGCGGCGCGGCGGGCGAGTACGCCGACCACGAGGATCTGCGCGCCTTGCTGGAGTTCCTGGGCGTCGAGAAGGCGGCCGTGCTGGGCCTGTCGATGGGTGGCCGGATCGCCATCGACTTCGCCCTGGCGTTCCCGGAGATGGTCACCGCCCTGATGCCGGTGGCGCCGGGGTTATCCGGTTTTGGTTTCGAGGACACCCGGCAGAACGAGAACTTCGGCCCGATGGTGGCGGCCTGGCAGCAGGGCGAGTTCGATCGCGCGGCCGAGTACTTCCAGCGGATGTGGACCGACGGGCCAAGCCGGACCCCCGAGCAGGTCGATCCGGCGGTGCGCCAGCGCGTGCGGACCCTGCTGGTGGCCGGGTGCGAGCTGGCCACCAGGGCCCAGGGACGGCCTCGCGAGGGCAACGCCATCTCCCGGCTGGCGGAGATCCGGGTGCCCACCCTGGTGATAATGGGCGATCTGGACATGCCCGACATCCACACCATCGTGGGGCGGATCGAGAAGCAGGTCCCGGGAGTCAGGAAGGTGGTCGTGCCGGGGGCGGCGCACATGGTCAACCTGGAGCGCCCGCAGGAGTTCAACGAGGCGGTGGTCGGTTTCCTGGCCGGACTGGGGCTGACCGAGGGCAATTGATACCCGATCCGGGGGAGACAGGAAATGGTCTCACGGGAACTGAGGGAGCTGCTGGGACCGGGTGCGCGCATCCAGACGATCATCTGGTTCGCCTTCGTCGCCACGGTCCCGATCTACGTGCTGGTGGCTCACATGATCAACCGGTACGGCTTCGCCGTCCAGCCGCCCAACGATGGTCTGACCCCCGTGTTCTACGTCGTGGCGGCCTTCCTGGCGGCCGGCTCGTTCGTCGTTCGCCGGCTCGCTCTGACCGACGAGAAGCTCAAGGCGCACCTGGGCAAGGATCCCACCCTCTCGACGCACGCCTCCGGGGCGAGGGTGGGACAGGTCGATCGGGAACGGCGGCGGCGGTTCGAGGCCCTCCCCGCGCACGAGCAGCGGTTGACCGGCCTGCTGGCCCACCTGCAGATCATCACCATCGTGACCCTGGGTATGCAGGAGGCGATCGTCGTTCTCGGCCTCGTACTGGCCATCCTGCAGCAACGAGCCGGGGGCATCTACCCCTTCGCCGGCCTGGCACTGCTGTTGATGATCCTCTCCTTCCCGCGGCCGCTCGCGATGGTGGAGCGGGCGGCCGGGATGGTGCATCGCCGCTGAGCGCCCCGGCCGTGGGTCGCCCGACACAGAAAGGGCCAGACGTGCCGAAGACCGGCAACCCACCCGACCCGATCTGGCGAACCGTCACCAGGCCCACCCTGCTGGTGGACAAGAAGAAGGTGATCGCCAACATCGGGCAGATGGCCGCCAGGGCAGCCGCCGGCGGCGCGCGATTCCGTCCCCACTTCAAGACCCACCAGTCGCCCGCAGTGGGTGAGTGGTTCCGCAAGGACGGCGTCACGGCCATCGCCGTGTCGTCGCTGGCCATGGCCCGGTACTTCGCGGACCACGGCTGGGCGGACATCTGCGTCGCCCTGGTCGTCAATCCGTTGGCGATGCAGCAGATCGAGGATCTGGCCCGGCGGGTCGAGTTGCACCTGCTGGTCGATTCGCCGGCGGCGGTGACGGCCCTGGCCGGGCGGCGGGGGGTCGAGGCCGATATCCAGGTCTGGATCAAGATCGACGCCGGTTACGGCCGCACCGGGATTCCCAGCTCCGACACGGCTGCCGTCCTTTCCCTGGCCCGCCGGATCCCCGCCACGCGGGGCTTAGCTTTCGCCGGCCTGCTCAGTCACAGCGGACAGACCTACGCCGCCGCGGGTCCGGACGAGATCCGGGCCATCCACGAGCAGGTTGTGAGCCGGCTGACCACCCTGCAGCATGACCTGGCGGCCGCCGGCTGCGAACCGGGCGCCATCTCCCTGGGCGACACACCTTCCTGCAGCGTGGTTGATTCCTTCGCGGGAATAGACGAGATCCGGCCCGGCTGCTTCGTCTTCGGCGACCTGATGCAGCTGCGTCTCGGCGCCTGCCGGCCGGAGGATATAGCCGTCGCGGTCGCCTGTCCCGTGATCGGGAAGTACCCGGACCGGCAGGAGATCGTCCTGCACGGCGGCGCTGTTCACCTGGGGGAGGCGTTCCTGCCGGCCCGGGACGGCGACCCGCCGGAAGGCCCCTCCGGCGCTCCGGCCCGGTTCCACGGGTACCTGGCCGCCGTCACCTCCCCGGCAGGGGAGGGCTGGGAGGGACCGGACCGCAGGTACCCGGTGATCCGCATCTCGCAGGAGCACGGTATCGTCCGGGCGGACGGCGACCTGCTCGCCAGGACCGAGATCGGCGACGTTTTGCCCGTCCTGCCGGTACATTCCTGCCTGACCTGCAACCTGTTTCCCGGCTACCTGACCCTGCAAGGCGGCTGGCTCGAACGCAGGCGATCGAACGATGTCCCTCGGGAAGCTGAATGAGGTTTTTCAGGAAGAAATGGACGAATCCCCTCGTTCGGGCTATACTTAAGCTGCGGGAGGGTGTTTCTGAGGATGACCTAGGGGCTAACAACAAGAGAGAGGCGTCGTGAAAAGACTGTTATTGCTAGTGTTCGTTTTGTGCCTCTTGCTCAGTGTTCCCGCCCAGGCCAAGGACCCCGCCGGAAAGCCAGTCACGCTGGATATTCCCGCGGAGGACTCCTTTCTCGATTACCTCTTCTTCCGGGTATTCCCCCTTCCCTTCGGTGGCCTGAACCCCGGGCTGGACGGGGGATTCCACGCCAGCGGGGGCGATGACGAGCCCGACCTGATCGACGACCCCATCAAGAAGAAGAAGCACAAGAAGATCAAGTCGAGGCCGAAGCGGGCAGGCCGCGGCGGGAACAAGTGAACTCCCGCTGAACCTCGATAGTGTGTAATTGAGATCCCGCCGGGGAAACCCGGCGGGATTTTTTGCAGCCTGGTTATTCGCCGCCCCCGGGCGGCTCCTCGCCGGGCACGGCAGGGAGGTCGTCGGCCTCGTCTCTATCGGGCAGAAATCCCACTTCCGGCAACATGTCCCGGAAGACCACGCCGTAGATGTCCCAGACGGTGACGAACAGGGCCGCCACGATGGGACCGATGATGAAGCCGAGGACGCCGAAGAGCAGGATCCCGCCCAGGGTGCCGAACAGGATCATCAGGTCGTGCATCTTGGTGTCCCGCCCGACGAGCCGGGGCCGCAGCACGTTATCGATGCTGCCGACCACGAGGCCGCAGAACAGGGCCAGACCCACTCCCTTGGTGACGTGGCCGCCCGCGACCAGGATCACCGCCGCCGGCACCCAGACCAGGCCGGTGCCGATGCCGGGTATGATCGACAGCACCACCATCAGCGTGCCCCAGAAGACAGGCCCCTGGATCCCGACCACCCCAAACGCCAGGCCGGCCAGCGCTCCCTGGGCCAGGCCGATGAGCAGGGTTCCCTTGATGGTCGCGCGGGTTACGGAGGTGAACTTGTCCAGCATCCGGCGCTCGTCCTCGTGGCCCAGCGGCAGGTAGAAGAGCACCTTCCGGAGCAGGGCCCGGCCGTCCATCAAGAAGAAGAACATGGTGTAAAGCAGGATGAAGATCTGGAACAGGAAGGCCACCGTACCCCTGGTCAGGGTCGACAGGCTGTTGAAGAGGAAGGTGCTGGCGCTGCCGACCAGGGCGCCGGCCTTGGTCAGGATCTGCTCGCGGTAGGGGGCCAGTTTCTCGTGGCCCGGCAGGTTCTCCAGCAACCCGGCCAGGCGGTCGGGTTCGGCGAGGCGGGCCTCGATCCAGGGGCGAACCTTCTCGCTGACACTCAGGGCCTCCGAGGCCACGATCCCCAGGATTGCCAGCAGGGGGCCGATCACCACGACCAGCAGGATCGCCAGGGTGGCCAGCGAGGCCAGCGCCCGCCGGCCACGGAATAGATCGAGCAGACGCGTGTAGATAGGAAAAGCCAGCCCGGCGAAGATGGCCGCCAGCAGGATGGCCATCAGGAAGCTGCGAATCATCGCCAGGAAGGTGGCCGAGATGGCGATGACCAGCAACACCAGGAAGACCTTGCTCAGGCGATCGTTCTTCATGGCCCGGCACCGTAGCAGAAGAGACAGGCCGGGGCAATTGTCGTGTCGATGGGTGCTGTGGTACCATTGCCACGAGGAGGCAATCATGTCTGACGATCTGAAGGTGGTCCAGAGATACAACTCGGACGTCGAGGCCGAGATGGCCCGGGGTCTGCTGGAAGGCGCGGGGGTGCCGGCGATGGTGGCCGCGGACGACTGCGGCGGCATGTATCCCCAGTTCCGGCAACAGTCCAAGGGGGTGCGGCTGCTGGTGGCGGCCGACCGGCTGGAGGAGGCGCGGCGGATCCTGGATCTGACCGGCGACGAGGAAGGTGATGCGGGGTGAACCGCTCTTCCGGCGACGTGATCGACCTGCTCGATGCCGACCTCGATCTCGTCCTGGCCGAGCTGCAGCGGGAGGACACCCCCTTCTGGCGCCGGACCTGCGCCCGCCTTTTCATCTCCTACGTCGAGTCCCTGGTCTTCCAGCTCAAGCGGCGCGCCCTGGCCGCCGCCGGGGCGGATCTGGCGCCGGCGGAAAAGGCCATGCTCGCCGACCAGCGGTACGAGGTGACCAACACCGGCCGGGCCCGGACCACGACCTACCACCCCAAGCTCCGCAGCAACTTCAAGTTCGCCTTCGCGCAGGCGGCCCGGGCCTGCGGGGTCGAACTCGCCGTCGACTACGATGATGAGGGCTGGCAGCAGTTCAAACGTTCGATCGAGATCAGGAACCGGCTGGCCCATCCCCGTGACCGGGAAGCGTTGCAGGTCGGCGACGAGGAGCTGCAGTCGCTCCTGGCGGCGGTGGACTGGGTTCGCCGGCAGTACGCCGGGTTCCTGGCGGCGGTTGGGGATTGACCCTGGTCAACCCCGCGGGGACCATCAGCAAGGTTCGGATCACTCGCAGCTGGCGCCCAGGGCCTGGACCAGCAGGACGAGGTCGGAGAGGTTCAGGTAGCCGTCCCACCAGAAATCGCTCCGGTAGTCGTAACCCCCGTAGTAATCCTGGGCGAAGAGCACGACGTCGGTTAGATCGACGTTGTGGTCGGCGTTGATGTCCGGGCTGTTGACGAAGATGTCGAGCGGCGGGCAATCGACGCAGTAGTCACCCAGGATGGACCTGATGTGCAACCGGGTCTCCTCCGCGGGGTCGAGGTGCCCGCCGCCGGAGAACGGACCGCTGAAGGAGGTGCGGCCCTGCTCGTCGGTGGGACCGTCAGCGATCGATCCGTTCGCGCAGAAGACGAGATCGGTCGGGCCGTGCGGTCCGAGCCAGATGTCCTCGGCAGGCAGGTCGGGAACCAGATCGTAGTTGAAGTTCCGCATGGTGACGTGAATCGTGGCGTCGGTCCAGGTCCCCGGGAATAACATGCAGTTATGCAGGGGAAAGCCGGCGCCGTCGGGCTGGGTGCAGACCGAGACCGGGTCGGTGGTGGTAAGTTGAGGGTCGGCCCAGAACTCGTACGGGATGCCGGCGCCGGCCGGCTGGGCCCACGGTGAACAGACGGTGAGGAACAGCAGCATGGCTGGAGCGATGCGTTTCATGATGAGGTTCCGTTTCTCAGGGGTAGGTGGGCGGGGCGGCAGCCGGTCAATAATGATAACGGACCCGGCTTCCCGGTACAACCCCTGGCTGATTTCGTGATATAAGGGACGGATGAGCACCGAGCTGATCTACATCGTGCTGTCGGTCCTGCTGGGCATTCTCTGCCTGCGCTTCCTGCAGCGCTTCGACATCCACGAGATGGAGCCCTTGTGGGCCATGCTGGGGGTCGCGGTCTGGGGCGGCGCCTGGTCGGTCGCCCTCGCCCTGTCGGGATTCTGGGCGCTGGATGCGGTCGGCCTCGGCGACGTCACCGTCCAGCTCAGGCCCCTGCTGGTGATCGGCCCGGTGGAGGAGGCGGCCAAGCTTGTAGCGTCCATCAATAGATGTTGCCCTTCCCAGTCGGTAATTAGTTGACACAT
>CAZAHC010000138.1:0-8451 GCA_964484595.1 uncultured Fibrobacteraceae bacterium
GGCAAGGAGATCCCCATCTCCCACCCGAACGCGCGCTGCACCCTGCGCTGCAAGGCGATCGGCAACTACAGCCCCGAGGTCGGCGAGTCCCCCGAGGGCGCGACGGTCAAGGTGGTCACCTACTCGGGCCGTGACAGCGACACGATGCCGCCGGTCTGGGTTGGCAAGAACTCCGATCACGGCGTGGTGATCGGCGCCTCCATCGTCTCGGCCGCCACCGCGACCGAGGTCGGCGCCACGGGCGTCAAGCGGCAGCCGTGGGCCAACGCCCCGTTCATCCCGGGCGCGCTGGCGGACTACATGACGACCCAGTTCAAGTTCTTCGGCAATTCCCGCTACACCGAGGCGGGACAGCCGATCCTGGCCGGCCTCAACTACTTCCTGACCCACGAGGCGCGCGGCGGCGAGGGCAGCGCGCTGCTGGGCGAGAAGCGGGACGTGAAGGCCTGGCTGACCTGGCTGGCCCGGTTCGCGCACGGCGATTACACCGGGATCGACACCCCGATCGGGTACCTTCCGAAGTACGAGGATCTCAAGGAGGTCTTCGGCGAGACCATCAACAAGGAGTACCCGCGCGACCTGTACGACAAGCAGTTCGCGATCTACGTCGACCGGATCATGGGTCGCATCGAGCTGCAGCGCGAGGCGTTCGGCAAGGAGGAGAACCTGCCGGAGAAGCTGTTCCAGGTCTACGACGAGTGGGCCGCGGGCCTGACGGCGCTCAAGGAGAAGTACGGCGCCGTCGTTACCCCGGATCAGCTCGGGGCAGCGACCTCGGCCGGGTAATCCTGGCAGGGGATTTTCGTTCGCAGGAAAAACAACCGGGCAGGCGAGGAGCCTGCCCGGTTTTTCGTGAAAAATGAGTTCGCCGAGCTCAAATCACCGGTCGGAATATGGTGCGGCCCGGCTTCCGCAGAAACCGGGCCGCTGGTGTTGACCCGGGCAGTGTTACGGTCAGCGCGCACGGGCAGGAATCGCGCGCGCCCCAGTCACTTGATCAACACCATTTTCTCCACTCCCCTCACCTCGCCGGCGATCAGCCGGGCCAGGTACACGCCGCTGGACACGGGCGCGCCGTGGTCGTCCTTGCCGTCCCACCGCACCTGAAAACGACCGGCGGGTGTGCGCTCGGCAACCAGGGTGCGGACCTTGCGGCCACCCACGTCGTAGACGCAGAGGTCCACGAAGGTCTCCCGGGCCAGATCGAAGGCCACCATGGTCTGCGGGTTGAAGGGGTTGGGATACACGCCGGCCAGGCGAGTCACGCTGGGCGGCTGGTCGGTCTCCGGTACCGCCACCCAGTCGGGGTGGATGTGCAGCTGGTACGAAGCATCGTGCGACAGGTCCGCGCTGCCTTCCTTCCAGACCGAAAGGCAGTAGAAGTCGTTGGCCGGCACGGTGACGGCGAAGCTCTCGTGGGCGCCGGGGCCGCTGCCGAACGCCATGCCGCCCGTCACGTACTGTCCCTTCCACATGTAGGCCGCGTCGGCGACATGTAAGGTCATGCCCAGCGAGACGCTGCCGCTCTGGTTGTCCAGCACGACCTGGTACTCACCGGCCTCGAGATACATCTCGTGCAGGTCGACGATATTACCGGAGACGATCTCGTAGGGACCGTAGGTGCCGTCGGGGAAGTAGCCGAGGTACTGCTCGACCGCCGCCTGCAGTCGGTAGGTGCCTTCACCGGCAATCGTGACCACGCCGACGTCGAACGCCCGGTGCGAGGTCTCGTTGAAGTTGACCAGCACGAAATCCGATTCCCCGGCCCCGAAATCGGAGTAATCAAGGTCTCCGGCGAAGCCGTCCTTCACGCCGACGAGCACCTCGTGCAACCGGACGTCAACATCGTCGCTTGCGTCGACGGGCAAGACCGCCAGGGCGCTCCAGAAGTTGCTGCTACCGGGCAGGCGCAGGCCGTCACAGTTGTACCATTCGAGCTCACCGCTGCCGATGGTGTTCCAGCCGGCAGTCCGATCGGCCGGCATGTCGCGAGTGGTCACGGTGCCCAGCTCGATCTCCAGCGGTGACCAGCAGTACTGCTCGCCGTAGAAGTTGTCCTCCTCGTCCAGCTCGTCGACCACGTCGTACTTGTCGATGCGCAGCGTGTAGGTGTGCCGGCCGCCCGGGACGAGGTCGGCGACGGTACCGTTGTGCTCGATCGTGTCCCAGCCTTCGACGGGGGAGTAGCCCACCCAGTTGAGCGATTGCTCGTCGTATTCCCAGTACACAGCCATTTGGGAACCATCGGGACAGGGAACCTGTGAATCGTTGCGCATGGCGAGATTCGGATAGGTCGCCGTCGAGTTGCCGTGCAAGGTGTCAGGTAGATCGACACCGGTCGGCGCGCCGGCCGTGTCCGGGCGCGGCACACAGGCCGAATGCCAGCCCGATGGTGTGTTCGGCGTGAAATCGGGCTTGGCGGGGGAGATGATCAGTCTGTAGTCCAGGTATCCCGTGGGCAGGAACGGGTCGCGGATGATGGCGACACAGTGGAAACCCGGCTCGGTGATCTCGCGAAAGCCCCGGTACAGGCCGTCGACGGTCCAGCCGAACCCGTCGTGGTCCTCGATACCGCCGCTGGTGAACTCGTTGTCGTAGTAGTACAGCCACAGGCCGGTCAGGGGATCCTCGGTCTCCAGCACGAATGCCACCAGGCCGGTCTCGGCGGGATCGAGGTTGAACTCCCAGAGCTGGATGGCCTGGCCGTACGGCACGGTCGTGTCCAGGGGATTGCCGAAGCTGAAGGGCACGCTCTGGACCCATTCGGCGTCGTAATCGGATTCGCCGGTGCCGTTGCTTATGACACCCACATCCCATTCCTGATAGTCCAGGGTGTTGCGATTGGCGATGACACCGTCGATGTAGCCGGCCGGCCGGTTCGAGGCGCCGACGTTGGTGGTGAAGCCGTTGCGGCTGCCCGTGGACGCCGCGTGCAGCCGGCAGTCGAAATCGTCGGCGTCGTTTTCCGGCCTGATCCAGACCGCGTTCCACCAGCCCAGCGTGGCAAAGCGCAGACCGTCGCAGTTGTACCACGCGATCTCGCTGCCGGGTATCGAGCCCCAGCCGCCGACCCGGTCCGCCGGTGCGGAACGGGTGATCCTGTCGCCGATGGTCAGCTCGTAGGGCGTCCAGACGAACTGATAGGCGATGTTGTTGTCGAACTCGTTGCTCTCCGTGACGTCGTGGTCCGCGTCGAGGCGGACCTCGAAGGTACGCCGGCCGCCGCGAATGTATTCCGGCCCGTAGTTGAAGTGCGCCAGCCACTCCCAGGCCGGAAGCGGTACTGATAGGCCGTACATACCAATGTTGATGTCGTCCACGTAGTATCGCCAGACGAACCCCCCGGAGGGTGTGGGGGTGGCACTCGCATTCCACATGGCGCAGTTCAGGTAGGTCCCGTACTCGTTGCCGGGCAAAATGGGCGGGAGGGGGGCCCAATCGACGGTGGTGTCGTGGTCGTCCCGGGGAATCACCTCGAAGTCCCAGCCGTCGAGAAGATACCAGGTCAGGTTGGGCAGGTCGCGGCTGTCCGGCTGGATTTCCGCTGGTGCGTTGCCGCTAACCAGCCCGGCTTGCTGGGCTGCACTGGCACGATCGAGAAAAATCGTGCTGGTCACCGTGAGCGTGGCCAGGCCGGCTGCCAGCAGCGCCCCTGTCAGGAGGATTCGATGGGCGCGGTGCATGGTCTTCCTCCTCTAGCGACGATCCGCAGCGGGCACGGGGCGGGGCGCCGGTGCGGGTACCGGACGTGGGTTGGTCATGAACTCGATGGCCTGCTCGATCTCTGCCACCGTATCGAGTCGCCCTGCCTGCCGGGCGTGGCGAAGCTGCACCCGCAGGATTTCCAGCTCGGTGTCCATCTTGAGCTGGTGGATCTCGGTCATCAGTTCCAGGCGCCGGGCCATGTCGGTCGTCTGGCTCATCTCGAGCCGCCGCTCTTCCACGGCCAGCTTCTCGGCCTCGAGCAGCGCGGTGATCTCCACCATCATGGGCGAGAGCTGTCGCTCGGGTGCGGGCGGCGCGTCGGGCCGTTCAGCCGGTTCGCCGGGCTTCTCGGTGACTGGTTGCGGCGCCCCGACCGCCAGGGCGGCGACGAGCAGGGCGAGCAACAGTGCGAGTAGCATGAGTGAGTTACGCATGTCGATTTCCCCCAGCGAGGATGGAAATTCTCGGACAAGTTGCTTGTTGAGGTTAGACTTGATTATTCCCGGAAAAGCACAAAAAGGTTGTGGCCCAGAAATGGTGTCCGGGAATCTGGAAACCAAGCAACGCCCTTGGCCCCCTCCCCGCCAACGGCCGGGAGGGGGCCAAGGGCGTTGCCCAGCAACCAAAAAGCCGGACACAATCCCCAGGCCAGCATTCTTAAATTGGGTTGTTCATGAGGGGATTTGTGTTTTTTGTCGCCAGGTGTGTGTATCGGCTTGAAATTATTTAAGTTATGTCAATTTGTGCCACGTGGCAAAACCCCAGGTCGCCAGACACAATCTCCGGACCACAACTTCTAGGCCCTGACCTTCTTCATCTTCGGATCGTACATGGGACGGCTGGGCAGAGCCACCGCGAGCGGGTAACGCCGGCCGGCGATGTCGACCTCCCACTCGCCCTCGTTCAGGTAGGCCTTGTTGATGGGTTCGCCGGCCTCGATCATGGCCAGACCCACGGCGCCGCCGAGGGTGTGGCCGTAGCTCCCCGCGCGGACATAACCGACCGGCTTGTTATTTCGATAGATGACCTCGGCATGATAGATCAGCGGCTCGGGGTCCTTGACCAGCACCTGCAGCAGGCGCCGGTTGTAGGCGGGTCCCTGCGCCTTCTTCTCCATGCAGCAGGCCTTGCCGAGAAAGTCCGGCTTGGACAGGTCCACGAAGAAACCGAGACCGGCCTCGAAGGCATCGTCGGTGTTGTCGATGTCGTGGCCGTAATCGCGGTAGGCCTTTTCCATGCGCAGGCTGCCCAGGGCCTTCAGACCGGCGTGACGCAGGCCGAAGCTCTTTCCCGACTCGACCACGCGATCATAGACGTGCACGGCTTGTTCCGAGGGGATGCACAGCTCGTAGCCGAGCTCGCCGACATAGGTGATGCGGTTGCACAAGACGCGTGCGAATCCGATGTCGATCTCGCGCGCGGTACGGAACGGGAAGGCCTCGTTGGACATGTCCGTCGAGGTGATGGATTGCAGAAGCTCACGCGACCTGGGTCCTTGCACGTTGAGCTGTCCGATGCCTCCCGTGATGTCGGTGACGAAGCATTGCGCGTCGTCGGGGATGTGGCGCCTGATCCAGGTCTCCACGTGGCGGTGCATGGTGTCGGTGACAACGACGATGAAGCGCTCCTCCGTCTGCTTCGTCACCGTGACGTCGGCTTCCAGCTTGCCGCGCTCGTTGAGGAACTGGGTGTAGGTGATGGTCTCGACCGGGCCGTTGACGCTGTTGGCCGCGATGTGGTCGAGGACCCGGCCGGCGTCACGTCCCTGCACCAGGAATTTGCCCATGAAGGACATGTCCATGGCGATGACGCCCTCGCGGCAGGCCCGGTGCTCGGCTTCCCAGTACGGGAACCAGTTCTGGCGCCCCCAGGACAGTTTTTCGACCCGGGGCTCCTTACCTTCCGGCGCGTACCAGGCCGGGCTTTCCCAGCCGCTCACGTCGGTGAAGTAGGCGCGCTGGTCCTTGGTGCGATCGTAGAAAGGCGAGCGCTTGCAGTCGCGCGCGGTCTGGGGCACGCGGGTGGGGTAGTGGCGCCGGTAAACCAGGCCCAGCGTCTCGACGACGCGGGTCCGGCGGTACTCGGGATTGCACTGATAGGGGTGAAAGCGATCCACGTTGATGCCGGTGATGTCGGCACCCGGATCGCCCGTGGTGAGCCACTGGGCCATGATCTTGCCGAGGCCGCCGCCGGTGATGATGCCGATCGAGTTGAGCCCCGCGGCGACGAAGTAATTCCGGAGCTCCGCCGCCTCGCCGAAGGCCACGCCCATGTCGGGCGTGAAGCTCTCCGGGCCGCAGAAGAACTTCAACAGGCCGGCTTCCCTGGCGGCGGGAATGCGGCTCATGGCCTTGTCGAGGAAGGGTGTCATGCGTTCCCAGTCGGGCTGGATCTCGCCGAAGGAGAAATCGGCCGGGACGCCGTCAACCATCCAGGGAGCGCAGACCGGCTCGAACAGGCCGATCATCAGGCCGCCGCCCTCTTCCCGGTAATATCCGTAACAGGAGGGGTCCTCGATTATGGGGAGCTGGCGCGTCATGCCCGCGAGGGGCCCGGTGATGAGATAGTAATGTTCGGTCGACTGGTTCGGGATGCACACGCCGTTGAGGGCGCCGAGCTGGCGAGCCCACATGCCGGCGCAGTTGACCACGAACTCCGCCTTGATGTCGCCCTGCGTGGTGGTCACCCCCGTGGCGCGACCGTTCCCGGTCGTGACACTGGTGACCGACACGCCCTCGACGATCTTCACGCCCTGCTGGCGCGCGCCCTGGGCCAGGGCCATGGTGGCGTCCACGGGATTGACGCGCCCGTCCTGCTTCAGGTAGAAGCCCGCCTCGATGTCGTCCACCCTCGCCAGGGGAAAGAGCTTCTTGATCTCGGCGGGGCCGATCTCCTCGACCTCGTTGCCGCACAGCCGGTTGAAGGCCGCGACCCGGCGGTACTCCTCCATCCGGTCCCGGTCCGCCGCCAGCTCGATGAACCCCAGGGGCTCGAAGCCGGTGCTGAGCCCGGTCTCCGCCTCGAGGCGCCCGTAGAGATCGCGCGTGTACATGCGCATCGCGACCGAGGTCTCCGAGGTCGAGCCGAAGGTGGTCATCAAGCCCGCCGCGTGCCACGTTGTACCGGAGGTGAGCCGGTCCCGTTCGAGAAGGACCACGTTGCGCCAGCCCAGGTGACCGAGGTGATAGGCGATCGAACAGCCGATGACGCCGCCGCCGATGATGACGACGCGGGCGCTATCCGGGACTTTGGTTGCTTCCATGGGAGCCTCCTGTGACCGCAACCAATAGAATGGATGGGAATACGCTGTCAAGCAGATCGGACGCCTAGCGAAGCCGGATGATCGGCCGTACCACCGTCCCGGTCTTGGTGACCAGGCGACACTCGTAGACGCCGGAGGCGACCGCCCGGCCGGCGTCGTCCTTGCCGTCCCAGGTCAGGTGTCCCGGACCGGCCGGCGCGATCTCGCTGGCGAGGCTGCGGACCAGCCGGCCGCGCAGGTCGTGGATCAGGATGCGAAGGGTCCCGCTCCTGGCGAGGGTGTACCGGATCTCCGTTGTTCCGCGGAAGGGGTTCGGCGCCGGCGGGTGGAGGCGGGTCACGGAGAAGCTGGCCTCCTCGCCGACCGCCGTCGGCGCGGGGGTGTACCCGTCGATCCAGAGGCGGTAGCCCAGGCCGCAGCCGCCGGTTCCGGCTTCCGGTTCGACCAGGATCCAGTATCTTCCCGGGGCCAGCTCGGCCGAGACCGCGGCGATGTTATCGCACCAGAGACCGTTGTCCTGATCGAGGGTCACGGTCAAGCCACACCCTCCCCCGATGTCGAACAGCCAGAGGGCGACGTCGAACTCGGCCTGGCAGAAGATGTCGACCCAGTTGGTGTGTTCGACCTGGATCTCGTACCAGTCCCGGTCCGTCTGCAGATGGCCGTCCCCCCAGAACCAGCCGCTGGTGCCGCAGATCCGGATGATGTGGTCGCTCGGCGCGATCGTCCGGAACAGGGTCGGGTACGCGTCGCAACCGGCGTTGAATTCGTCGACGTATTCGTCGAAGCAGGTCGGCTCGCCCTCGGGTTCCCAGATCTCCGTGCAATCCGGGATGCACGGCCCGAGATCGTCCACCCGCAGGATGTAGTCCCCGCAGTAGGAGACGTAGCCGTCGACCACGAAGTAGTAGGTAAACCCCGGGACCACGTGCAACCGCTCGACGGCCGACCGGTACCCGTCGACCCCGCAAAGATCGTCGTTGCAGGCGACTATGTGGACGGGGTTGCCGTCGGTGTGGTAGATGAGCAGCAGGGTGTCGTATCCCGAATCGCAGAGTCCGACGCGGATGTTGGTCTCGACCGTCGGGATGAAGGCGTAGACGACATCCGGGGCCGAGTTCCCGTACGGGCACATCCAGGCGTAGTCGTCGGCATAGGCGCAGTTGTTGCCGGTGGCGATGAAGGGGAGGGACGGGACGGGGAGCGGATCGTCCATCGTGTCGCCCGGCAGGGGAACGGCGGGCGCCGCGGCGGGCGCGCCGGCGGTTTCCGGGGGCGGTTTCAACGGGTTGAGGTTGTCCGCCGGGGTTGACAGGGCCGGGGAGGCGACGATGACTGTCGAGGCGATCAGGACCAGCGCGACCGCCGGGTTCCTGGGGGAGAGAAATGAATTCAACCGCATGGTCCACCCTCCTCGCAATGGTTCGACCACCCGATTGTAATATTACGGACATCGTGAGGCAGATGCCATGGCGATTATAACA
>CAZAHC010000139.1:0-8361 GCA_964484595.1 uncultured Fibrobacteraceae bacterium
TCGTCACCGCCGGCGGCAAGAACATCGCCCCCCAGCCCATCGAGGAAGCCTTCAAGGTGAACAAGTTCGTCACCCAGGCCCTGGTCATCGGGGACAAGAAACCGTATCTCAGCTGCCTGATCGCGCCCAACCTGGAGACCGTCAAGGATTACGCGATTAAGCGCAGGATCTCCTTCACCACCGACGCGGGGCTGCTCAGCCATCCGGACGTGAAAGCGCTCTTCGCCGACCAGATCGACAAGAACAACGCCAAGCTGCCCAGCTTCAACCAGGTGAAGGAGTTTGCGCTGGTGGACCGGGAATTCACTCTCGAGAACGGTGAGCTGACCCCGACGCTGAAGATCAAGCGCTGGGTGGTCATGGACAAATATCGAGCCCTGATCGACACCCTCTATCCCGCCGAAGCCGAAATGGGATGAGCGACGGCGCAGGGAGGGCCCCGGAATCGCAGCCAAGCCCCTGGCTGCGGCCCATCCTCTGCACTGCGATCGGCATGGTCGGTAATGCGGTGCTGGCGGGCGGCAAGATCGCCGTTGGCCTGCTGGCCAGTTCCGCCTCTCTCGTTGCCGATGGCTTCCACAGCCTGGCCGACCTGGCGGGTGACGTCGGGATCCTGGTGGCCCTGACCGCCAGCCAGCGGCCCGCCGACGAGGGTCACCCTTACGGCCACCACAGCTTCGAATCCCTGGCCGCGCTCGGAGTCTCGCTGCTGATGATCGTCACCGGGGTCCTGATCGGGCGGGACTCGGTCATGCGCCTCCTCGGCGGTCAGGATCTGCAACCGACCTGGTTGGCCCTGGCCACCGCCGCCGGGGCCGTCCTGGTCAAGGAGGCCATGGCCCGCTACACCGGTCTGGCCGGCCGGGTGCACAACTCCCCCGCCCTGCACGCCAACGCGGCGATGCACCGCTCGGATGCCCTGTCCTCGATCGCCGCGGTTCTGGGCATCGGCGGCGCCATGGCCGGCGTACCCAAGCTGGACAGCGTAGCGGCCCTGGTCATCGCCGGTTTCATCCTCAAGATGGGCTGGGAGCTGAGCCGGGAGAACGTGGCGGCCCTGATGGACACGATGCCCGGCCGCCGGCTGCTCGACCAGCTGCGCCAGGTCGTGCTGGGAGTGGAGGCCGTCCGGCAGGTCTCGGGGCTCACCGTCCGCCAGCGCGGATCCCGGTACCTGGCCGACGTCAGCGTGACCGTCGATCCGGGGCTGAGCGTGGCCGAGGGTCACGACATCGCCCACGCTGTGGAGTCGGCCCTGAAGGAAGCGGCGCCGACGCTGGCCGGGGTCCTGGTCCACGTCGAGCCCGACCGACCGACCGACCCGGGCTAGCGGTCATCCCTGTCTCTTAGCACCACCAGGTACTCGAGTCGTTTCCCCCCGCGCAGGACTTGCAGGGTCACCTGCTGACCGGGACGGCAATCGCGCAGGATTTCGGTCAGGCTCGCCAGATCGGCAACCGGTTCTCCCGCCAGCATCACCAGGATATCGCCCTTGGCCAGCCCTGCTTGCTTGGCCGGGCTGCCGTCGATCACACCGGCCAGCTTGACCCCCTCGACCTCGGTGGCCCCGAAATCGGGGAAGGTGCCAAGCCAGGCCCGGCGCGGTGGCGTATCGCCGTCCGGAGGCGGCGACCCGGTCCCGGCCACCGGGAGGTAAAGCAAGGGCCCGGGATGGGCCCGGAGAGAGGAGAGGAGGCGATCGGCCAGGGCGGTCACCTGGCAGAGTCCGGTCACGTTCAGGGTGGGCCAGTCGTCGGCGGGCCGGTTGTACTCGGGATAGGCGCCGGTGAAGAAGAACAGGACCGGCACCTCGATGTTGTTGAAGGAAACATGATCGCTGCCACCCCAGCCGCTCCGGTTCAGTTCCAGGACCAGGCTGTCCGTGTTCGCGGCTTGCAGCAGCTCCGGGAACACCTCGGCGGTGCCGACGCCGCCGACGAACAGGCTCCGGTCGGTCAGGCGGCCGACACAATCGAAGTTCAGCATGGCGTCGATCTGCGCGAGCGGAACCGGCAGGTGGCCGGCGAAATAGGCGGACCCCTGCAGGCCGACCTCCTCGGCGGCGAAGGCGACGAACAGGCAACTGCGCAGGGACGGGGCGGCGCCGGGGGCCGCCAGCCGGGCCAGCTCCAGCAGGATGGTCACGCCGGAGGCGTTGTCGTTGGCGCCGGGGAAGTACTGCCCGGGCGCCGGCGGACCGGCAGCCGCGGAATCGGCGGCCACCCAGCCGAGATGATCGTAATGGGCCCCGACGATCAGGTAGCGGTCGGCGAGGTCACCCCGGCCAGGCAGCAGGCCGGCGACGTTGCAGCCGTTCCGCCCGGATAGCTCCGGCCCGGCCAGCGGGAATTCCTGGTCCCAGCTCCCGGCGAAACCAGGCTGCAACCCGGCGGCCTGCAGCCAATTGACGATGGTGTCGGCGCAAGCCCGGGCTGCGGAGGTTCCACTGCCCCGACCAGCCAGGACAGGGCTGGTCAGCACCTGGGCCCGGTGCAGGAGAGCTACCGAGTCGGGCCGGACGGTTTCGGCCGGCAACCCCTGCGACGCACCGACCAGCAGAGCCCAGCCGCCGAAGACCAGTAACCAAAACGGCCGGCGGCGGCCCGAGGCCGGGGTGGCGGAATGGAGTCGCACTTTTTTCTCCCCCCAAACTGGAGAGCGGGCAGCACCCGCCTGGACAGTTTGTCGCTGCTTTGACAATATGTTGACATGGCTGCCGCTGCAATAAAGACCATTCCCCTGCCGCGACCGCTGGGGCCGGACGCCGCCCCGGCCGTGGCCGTGGCCCTCCGCCTGCAGGAGGCCGCCCACCAGGCCGTCCGGGTGGGCGGGGCCGTGCGTGATCTGCTACTCGACCTGCCGACCGGGGACTTCGACGTGGCCACCAGCGCGCCTCCCGACGTCGTGGCCAATCTGTTCCCGCAAACGGCTGCGGTCGGGCTCGCCTTCGGGGTCCTGGTGGTTATCCAGGACGAGGTGCCGGTGGAGACCGCCACCTTCCGCACCGAGGGGGAATACCGGGACGCCAGGCGTCCCGACCAGGTCGCATTTTCCGGCTCGCTGGCCGAGGATGCCCAGCGGCGCGATTTCACGGTGAACGCCCTGTACCTCGACCCGGCGGCCGGGCAAATCCTCGACCCCTGTGGCGGCCTCGACGATTGCCGCGAACGCTTGTTGCGCACCGTCGGCGAACCCGCCGCCCGGTTCCAGGAGGACGGATTGCGCCTGCTGCGAGTGGCGCGCCTGGCCGCCCAGTGCGGGTTGACCGTCGTCCCGGAAACCCGCGCCGCCCTGAGCGAAAACAAGGAGATTATCCGGAGAGTGGCAGCCGAACGAATCGGCAAGGAGGTCAGCTCTCTGCTCACCGGGCCCGATCCCGCCGCCGGTCTGGAGCTACTGGCCGACACCGGCCTGCTCGAGATAATCCTGCCCGAGGTGGCGGCCCTGCGGGACGTGCCGCAACCGCCCGTGTACCACCCCGAGGGCGACGTCTGGACGCATACCCTGCAGATGCTGCGGGAAGCCTCGTCACTCTCGCTTTCCCTGGCCCTGGGAATCCAGCTGCACGACGTGGGCAAACCGGCCACCATCACCTATCAGGACCGGATCCGGTTTCACGGCCACGCCAAGCTCGGGGCCGAGAAAACCCGCGAGATCGGGCGCCGCCTGCGCCTGCGGAACGACGTCGTGGCCCAGGCCGCGGAGCTGGTCGCCCAGCACATGAGGTTCCTCGACGTCCGCCGGATGCGGCCCGCCACCCTGAAGAGGTTCCTGCGCCAGGAGCGGTTCGCCGAGTTCCTCGAGTTGCACCGGCTCGACTGCCTCGCCAGCCACGGCAACCTGGACAACTACCACTTCTGCCTGGCTGCCCTGGAAGACCTGGCGGAGGCAGAACTGCGCCCGGCTCCGCTGCTGCGGGGGCAGGACCTGCTGGACCTGGGTTTCCGGGAAGGGCCGCAGGTGGGGGCCATCCTGCGGGAGCTCGAGACCGCCCAACTCGAGGGGCTGGTGCGTACTCGCCAGGAGGCCGAGGCCTGGCTCCACCGCCGCTTCCCGCCTGGTCAGTAGCCGCTGGCGGCGCCCATCCCCCTCGGGTCGCTGGCGCCCCAGCGAACGCCGGTTGCCGGGTCGACCCAGATCGCCTGGACGTTTCCCATCGGCGCCCTGAGCTTCAGGTCGTGGCCGCGTTCGCGCAGGGCGGCCCAGCAGGCCGCAGTCAGGCCGGTCGACTCGTAGTACACCACCGGCGGGTACCACTGGTGGTGCAGCCGGGGAGCGGCCACGGCGCGCGCGATGTCCAGACCCTCGTCCACCACGTCCAGGATCACCTGCAGGACCGAGGTGATGATCCGGGAACCGCCGGGGCCGCCGGCCACCAGCAGCACCCGGTCGTCCTGCAGCACGATGGTCGGGGTCATGCTCGAGAGGGGACGCTTGCCGGGGGCGACGGCGTTGGCCTCTCCCCCGATCAGGCCGAAGGCGTTCGGCACCCCCGGCGCCGCCACGAAGTCGTCCATCTCGTCGTTGAGCAGGACGCCCGTCCCGGGGGCCACCAGGCCCGAACCGAAGTTGAGGTTGATGGTCAGGGTCAGGGCGGCGGCGTTGCCGTCGGCGTCGACGACACTCAGGTGGCTGGTCTGGTCACCCTCGGGGGGCAGGACCCTGGCCCCGGGGATCTCCTGCCAGGGCAAGGCGCGATCGGGGAGGATCAGATCCCGCAGGCTGTCCGCGTAGGCCATCGAGGTGAGCCGCCCGACGGGCACGATCACGAAATCGGGGTCGCCCAGCCAGCGGCTGCGGTCGGCGTAGGCGAACTTCATCGCCTCGATCAGGAGGTGGCAGGCGGGGGCGGAGTCGTACTTGAAGAAGCGGTGGCCCTCCCACTCCGCCAGCAGGAAACGCGGCGAGAGGTCGCAGCCGGCCAGGATGTTGAGCATCTGCACGAGATGAACGCCGCCGGAGCTGGGCGGGGGCATTGAGAAGACGGTCAACCCCCGATAGGTGCCCTGGACCGGCTGGCGCCAGCGGGGACGGTACGCCGCCAAGTCGTCCCCCGTCAGGAGTCCCCCGCCGTCCTGCATCAGGGCAACCAGCGCCTCGGCGCACGGCCCGGCATAGAAGGCGTCAGGGCCCCGCTCGGCCACCGCTTGCAGGGTGGCCGCCAGGTCGGCCTGGACGAGAACCTGGCCGACGGCGGGCAGCTCGCCGCCGGGGAGGAAGATCTCGCGGGCGGCGTCGTTGAACCGGGGAGCGTGGTAGGCGATCCGCTCGCGCAGGGGCGCCGAGACCGGGAAACCCACCCGGGCCAGGGTCACCGCCGGCCCCAGCAGCCGGGCCCAGGGCAAGCCGCCCTGGGCTTGCTGCAGCTCCCACAGACCGCGCACCATGCCGGGCACCGCGACGGCGAGCAGGCCGTCCTGGCTCAGATCGGTGTCTGCCTGGCCGTCCACCAAGAAGATGTCACGGCGAGCCGCGGCGGGCGCGGTCTCCCGGTAGTCGAGAGTACGCACAGCGCCGCTGGCGGCGGTGAAGGTCACGGCGAAGCCGCCGCCACCGACCCCGGAGGCGTAGGGTTCGACCACGGCCAGGGCGAAGGCGACCGCAACGGCGGCGTCGACCGCGTTGCCGCCGTCCTGCAAGACCTCCACCCCCACTGCGGTGGCCAGAGGGTGGGCGGACACGACCATAACCACCTCGCCCCGGGCCTGATCGGCCAGGCAGGGCCAGGGGGCCAGCACGGCGACCAGCAATCCAGCCGCAACCAGACGCAGACACCCGCGGCGCAGCTCGCTCATCAGACTTGCTCCTTTCCGCCAAGGCAGGTGAGCTGGGTGATAGTCGCCGCGCAGTGGCGAACGAAAAGATCAGCCAGCAGGTCCAGGTTTCTCGCCATGGTGTCACCGGCCAGGGCGGCGGTGGCGAAGATCACGCCCAGCAGCCGACCGGTGGCCGGGCTCACGCTGGTGCGGACGGAATCACTCGTGGGCGATCCAAACGGTCCGGAGGAATCGAACAACCCCAGCCGACCTGCCAGGTGAACCATCCCCTTCCGGATGCCGGGGTACTCCTCCCCTTCTCGACCGAGGCGCAGGACCACGTCTCCCTGCACGTGATCCAGATCGTACAGACCGATCGGCAGCAGGAAGCGCAGAGAGGCCAGGTTGCAGGCGTCCACGGCGTTGTTGATGACGTAGAGGGATTGCCCCTTGAGCACGCGACGCAGGAGTGCCTCGCTGGAGGCCCGGGTCCGGGTGGGATCGACACCCACCGAACGGTAGAGCTGTCGCGCCTCCAGCAAGGCGCCGATCTCCGAGGGCAGGCGCCCGGCGAACTGCTCGCGCAATCCAGCCGCGCAGACCTCGGTCTCGGCGGTCAGCGCCGGGGCGGGGCCCACCTCCACCGGCTCGGCAACCAGGACCCCGCAGGACAGACGATCGGCAACCTCGGCGGCCAGTCGAACCGACCGCCCGTCCGGCAGCTGCTGGGTCAGGTTCACCGATCCTCCTCGGTCGCACCCGCGTCGTACCGCCCGCCCGTTCCGTAAAAGCGCTGGTAGTAATCCCGGTAGGCGCCCGAGCGGATCTTCTCCCACCAGGCCCGGTTGTCGAGATACCAGCGGACGGTGGCGGCCAGGCCGTCGGCGAAGGTGAACGACGGTCGCCAGCCGAGTTCCCGTTCGATCTTGCCGGCGTCGATGGCGTAACGACGATCGTGTCCGGGGCGGTCGGCCACGAAGGTGATCAGCTCCTCCGGCTTGCCCAGCTCCTGCAGCAGCAGCCGGACCAGGTCGAGGTTCTTCTGCTCGTTGTGACCACCGATGTTGTAGACCTCACCGGGGCTTCCCTTCGCCAGCACGAGCGCCAGGGCCTGGCAATGATCCGCCACGTGGAGCCAATCCCGAACATTCTGACCGTCGCCGTAAACCGGCAGCGGCTTGTCTTCGAGGGCGTTGGCAATCATCAACGGGATGAGCTTCTCGGGAAACTGGTAGGGACCGTAGTTGTTGCTGCATCGGGTGATCAGGACCGGGAAGTCGAAGGTGTGGAAGTAGGCGCGGCAAAAAAAATCGGCCGCCGCCTTCGAGGCCGCATAGGGGGAATTCGGGGCAATCGGGGATTCCTCGGTGAAGGGAGGGGCTTCGGGACCGAGCGAACCGTACACCTCGTCGGTGGAGACCTGGAGGAACCGCTGCACCCCTCGGGCGCTGGCGGCCTGGAGCAGAACCTGGGTACCCCGGGTATTGGTGTCGAGGAATTCCGCCGGGGCGTCGAGGGAGCGGTCGACGTGGCTCTCGGTGGCAAAGTTGACCACGGCCTCGATCTCTTCATTTTCCAGAACCTGAAGGGCCGTCTCCTGATCCCTGATATCCCCCTTCACGAACCGGTAGCGGGGATGATCCTCCAGGCCGGCCAGGTTCTCAAGGTTGCCGGCGTAGGTCAGCAGGTCGAGGTTGACGACCGTGTCGTCGCCGCTCGCGATCAGGTGGCGCACAAAGTTCGAGCCGATGAAGCCGGCGCCGCCAGTGACCAGGATGTTCATCGCGTCCACTTCCCTTTCCGGCGGCGGGTCAGATCTTGTTGGCCCCACCCTGGGCCACCAGGTTGCTGGCGCGCAGCAGGCTCTCGAAGGTACCGGCGTCGGTCCACCAGCCGTCCAGCAGGCTCCACTGCAAGAGGCCGCGCTCGAGGTACATGTTGTTGACGTCGGAGATCTCCAGTTCGCCCCGCTCCGACGGCTTCAGCTTCCGGATCAGGTCGAACACCAGGCTGTCGTAGAAGTAGATCCCGGTCACCGCGTAGCTGGTGCGGGGCTGGGCGGGTTTCTCCTCGATGCGAACGATCTTGTCGCCGTCCATGACCGGCACCCCGAACCGCTGGGGGTCGGGGACCTCCTTCAAGAGGATGCGGGCGCCGCTCTCCTGGGCCTCGTAAGCCCGGACCGCCTCCCTGATGTTCTTCTCGATGATGTTGTCACCCAGGATCACGCACAGCCGCCCGCCGTCGGCGAAATCCTCGGCGAGGCGCAGGGCGTCAGCGATACCGCCTTCACCCTCCTGGTAGGTGTAGTGCACCTCCTTGAGCCCGAACTCCTTCCCATTCCCCAGCAGCTGCAGGAAATGCCCGGCGAAGTTGCCGCCGGTGACGATGAGGATATCCTCGATCCCGGCGTTGATCAGGGCTTGCAGGGGGTAGTAGATCATCGGACGGTCGTAGACCGACAGCAGGTGCTTGTTGGTGATCTTCGTGCACGGCAGCATCCGCGTCCCGAGCCCTCCAGCCAGGATGACACCCTTCATTTCTCTTCCTTCCCTTGGGCGGCGACGGTGGCGGCCAGGGCCGCCACGAAGTCAATCACCTTTTC
>CAZAHC010000140.1:0-8305 GCA_964484595.1 uncultured Fibrobacteraceae bacterium
ACCCCAGGTCGCGAATGTAACGACCGTCCCGCCGGGACCAGCCGAAGTTGAAATGGGGAAACAGGATTCCGGACCGGCGGCCGGTTTTCAGAGACTTGTAATAGAAGGGAAGGGCGAAGAGCGGCACCTCGCCGATCTTGAGGACCACCGGCCGGGCGGCGATCTTGTCCTGGAGCTTGATCTTCATCTTGTGCGACCAGAAATGATAGTGAGGCCGCTCGAGATCGCAGGAGGTCATCCGCCCCGACTTGATCTTCAGGGAACCGTCGGCGAAACGCTTGATGTCCTGGCCGCCGTAATAGCTCTTCTCGAAGCTGGTCATCCCGTTCCGGACGGCGCCGGTGCGCGCATCGAAGTTGTAGCCCATGTCCTGGCCGGCGATGGCCTGGTCGCTGTCCACGAGAACCGGGTCTCCGGTGGCGTAGAGTTCCCGCTCCTCGGTGTCGAAGCTGACGTCGTGGGCGGTCAGGGTCATGGTCCCGTAGGTGAGACTGGCGTTCCGCTCGATCTCGATGGTCCGCCGGGCCAGACGGAAAACGACCGAACCCCCGCTGTACTCGACGGTCTCGGCCCCGCGGCGGAAATCGTATCTCGCGGGCGGCAGGCTGTCCGAGACCGCGACAGCCAGGCTGTCCACGACCGCCGGCGACGAGAGGGCGAGACTGTCGGTGGCGGCGCTGTCGGGCGCGGCAAGGGCAAGGCTGTCGGGCGCGGAAAGAGCAAGGCTGTCGATCCCCGCGCTGTCGGGCTCGGAAAGGGCAAGGCTGTCGATCCCGGCGCTGTCGGGCGCCGCGGCCGGCCGGCCATTCAGCGGGGCCAGCTTGGCCAGGCGGGCGAAGGTGTAGGTCCCGGACATGTTGCCCTCGACGTGCACCCGGTTGACCTTCTCCTCCCGGAAATAGAGGTTGATCGTGTCTCCCCGGACATCGTTGTAGGCGACCTCGTCCTCCAGGTCGGTGGGCACGTACAGGCTGTGAGCGTTGCCCACCACCGTGCTCTGCTGGACCTTGCCCTCGGCGAGCTCGACGGTGATCGTGTCACCTTCCAGGATGTCGAGCGACGGCAGGCCCGGATAGAGGGCGGCCAGGCTGTCCGGACTCTCGTCTTCCATCCGGGCGTCGCCCCGCACGATGATCCGCCGGAGTTCCTTGTCCCGGTACCGGAACTCGATCTCCCGCCCCGACATGGTGCTCTGCTCACCCGTCCAGACCTGGGGGTCACCCTTCAGAACCAGCCGCTCGCGGCCGAAAACGAGGGCCGTATCGGCGACCGCCTCGGTCCGGCCCTGCCAGATTCGCACGCTGTCGATCATCACCACCCGTTCTTCCTGGCGGAAGAAGTACATGTCCTGCGAGCGACCCTCGAACTTATCCTGTCCTTGCTCCCGGGTGGTCAGGACCGGGTTCCGGTCCACGCGGGCGGAATCGCCCGCGGCGGAAAACACCGCGTGGTCACCGGTGACGAGGGTCTTGGCCCCGGGGTCGACGATCTTGACCCGGCCGGTCGCCTCGCCCTCGGCGGTGGTCCGATCGCGCACGATTGTATCCGCCCAGACGGTGTAATCGGGGGAAACCAGGCGGGCGTCCTCGATCAGGCGGAGCAGATCCCCGCCCAGGCGCGACTCGCCCTGCACCGAGGTCCCGATGACGTCACCTTCTTCCACCCGCACCGAGCCGGAGAAATCCGCGGCCTCGGCCTCCCGCCAGTAGACGGCCCGGCGGCAGGTCAGCACCGCCTCGTTCTGGCGCATGCGGACATCGCTCCAGAGCTCGATGACCTCGCGGTCCCGGAAATAGCGCGCCGTGTCGCTACGGACGGTGATGGTGTCGCGGTCGATCAGGACGTTGCCGAACAGGTCGGTTATGGACTCGCCGTCGACCACGCGGTAGACGAGTCGATCGGCCTGCACGTCCGAGGCGGCCCTGGCCGGTCGAGACTCGGCTGGGGTGGGCGGAGTATCAGGGAGGGGTTGGGACTCCGTCTGGGCCGTCAGGAGGCCCGGCAGCAGCAAGGCGCCTGCGTACAGCAGACACCAGAAGGAGCGGGCGCAGCCCTGCTGCCGCCAGGCGGTCACGGGACGGCCTCCCGCTCCGCGGCCAGTACCGCGGCCCCCAGCGCGGCCGCGAAGGGCCCGAGAGCGGCCGGCACGATCGAGATCTCGCGGCTGGTTTCGGACAGGACCTGACGCCGCACCACCGCGCGGCACGGTTCCAGGATCAACTCGCCGGCCAGGGCCACGCCGCCTCCAATGACCACTCGGTCCGGGTCGAGAAGATTGACGACATTGCCCACGGCCTGACCCAGCCGCTGACCGGCTTCAACGAAGAGCGAGCGGGCGGTCGCGTCCCCCTGCCGAGCGAGGGCGCAGAGATCCTCAGTGGTCAACTCCTGATTGGCCGGCGCGACCAGGGAACCGAAGGCGTCGCTCGCCTCGCCGCCCGCGGCGAGCTCGCGGGCTCGCCGCAGCAGCGCCGTGGAGCCGGCGTAGGCTTCCAGGCAGCCCCGGCTGCCGCAGGTGCAGCGCGGCCCCCCGGGATCGAGGACCATGTGGCCGATCTCGCCCGCCCCATCCCCCGCCCCAGTGACCAGGCGACCGTCCACGATGACGCCGCCGCCCACGCCCGTGCCCAGGGCGATCATCACCAGGTCGCGACAACCCCGGCCGGCGCCAAGCCGCCACTCCCCGTACAGGGCCGCGTTGACGTCGTTGGCGATCACGGCCGGCCGGCCGCCGCAGGCGTCGCGCACCGCCGCCGCCAGGTCCATTCCTTCCCAGCCGGGCAGATTGGGCGACCGGCCCAGCCGGCCGGTGGCCGTCGAGATGATGCCCGCACAGGCCATCCCCACGGCCTGCAGCGCCGCCGGGCCGTCCGGCAACCGCTCGGTGGCCTCGGCCGCCAGCCGGGCCAGGCTGCCGGCGGGATCGGCCGGATCGGTGTCCACCTCGCCCTTGAGGAGAACCTCCGCCGGGGGCGACAGGACGGCGTACTTGATCCTGGTTCCACCTGCATCGGCTCCCAATACCACCTTCGTCGCCACGCGGGCCCTCCTCGTTCAGCATCCGGCCTCGAGGCCAGCCAGGAGTTCGCCGGCCGGCCTAGGCCGTCTGGTTTCGTCCAGGTCCCGGATCCCCAGCCGGTACAACGTCTCGGCCACCAGGAAGCAGGAGCCGGTCACCAGCACCTTGTCGTCCGACCGCAGGAAGCGGGCCAGGAATGAGATCGCCGCGCCGAGGTCGGCCTCCACCCGGTTCCGGCCGCCGATCGCGAGCCCCCAGCCAGATAGCAACGCGGTCAGCTCGGCCGGGTTCCGGGACCGCGGCAGACCGATGGGGGCCGCGACGACACCATCGCAACGCTTGAGGAACCGGCCCACTTCCCGGTCGAGTTCCTTGTCCCGCAGACAGCCGAAAAACACCAGCCGCCGGCCCGCATCGCCCCGGGCCAGGAAAGCGGCCAGGGCCTCGCGCAAGGCCTGCGCGTTGTGAGCGGTATCGAGGATCCAGTCGGGCCGCTGCAAGAGGGTCTGGAACCGCCCGGGCAGGAAGAGCTCGCTCAGGACGGCCGCCGGGCGGGGCACGGGCCGCAGCACCGATCGGGCGGCGAGTTCGTCCAGGCACAGCAGGGCCAGGGCGATGTTACGCTGCAAGACCGGCGTCGGCGCCGACGGCAGCTGGTCGATCTCCCGCCCCCTGAGGGTCAGGCGCCAGCCGTCCCGGCCACCGTGCCAGCTGGCCTGCTCGTCCAGGAAGAAACTGGGGCTGCCGGCCAGCACCGCGGCCCGGGAAACCTGGGCCCGCAAGTGTTCGGGCGCGGCGCAGAACAGGGGAACGTCGCGCTTGAGCAGTCCCAGCTTCTCGGCGCAGATATCGGCGATCGTCTCGCCCAGGATCCGTCGGTGGTCCAGCGAGACGGTGACCAGGACGGTGGCCAGCGCCGGCAGCGCGTTGGTCGCGTCCAGCCGCCCGCCGAGGCCCGTCTCGCAGCAGAGGATGTCCACTTTTTCCTCGCGGCAGACGTCCAGCGCCAGGGCCGTCAAGGTCTCGAACCAGCTCGCCTCGTGGCGCTCGACCGCGGGCCGCAGGCGGCGCACACAGGTCGCGAAGCGCTCCGGAGCCAGCGGGCGGTCGTCCACCAGGATCCGCTCGTGAACCCGCAGGAGATGAGGGCTGGTGAAGCAGCCGACCCGGTAACCCGCCCCGCGCAGCAGGGTGGCCAGGATGCGCGTGGTGCTGCCCTTGCCGTTGGTCCCGGCCACGACGATGGTCGGGACCTCCCGCTCGGGATGGTCCAGCTCCCGGAGCAGGGCCTCGATCCGGCGCAACCCGGGACGGATCCCGAACCGGTTGAGGCTGAACAGCCAGCGGGTATCGTCGTCCGCGGCCACGAAGGGCGGGGCCAGATCGGTACTGACGCCGGGTTCGGCGGGCCAGGCATCAGCCGGATCGGGAGCGCGGGCAGGGGAAGGTCCTGCGGCCATGCCTTCCTCAGCCCCGGAAAGGTTGGCGAACAGAGACATCCCGCCCGTCGACGAACCAGTGCAGGATCTCGGCCAGCCGGGATTTGAGGTCCTTCCGCTCGATGATCTGGTCCAGCATGCCGTGTTCCAGGAGAAACTCGGACGACTGGAAGCCTTCCGGCAGATCACTGTTGATGGTCTGCTTGATCACCCGCGGCCCCGCGAAACCGATCAGGGCGCCGGGTTCGGCCAGGTTGACGTCACCGAGCGAGGCGAAGCTGGCCGTCACGCCGCCCGTGGTGGGGTTGGTCAGGATGGAGATGAAGGGGATGCCCTCGTCGCGCAGGCGGGCAAGGACCGCGCTGGTCTTGGCCATCTGCATCAACGAGAGCAACGACTCCTGCATCCGGGCGCCGCCGGAACGCGACAGGACGATCGCGGCCAGGCGCCCCTGCAGGGCGTCCTGCAGGGCGCGGGCGATCTTCTCCCCCACCACCGAACCCATGCTCCCGCCCATGAAGGAGAAATCGAGGATGCCGAACACCACGGGGATTGAGTCGATCTCGCCCCGGCCGGTGATCGCCGCCTCCTCCCGGCCGGTCTTGTCCATGCTGGCCTTGATCCGGTCGCGGTAACGCTTCGAGTCCTTGAACTCGAGAGAATCCCGGGAAGTGATCCCGCGGTGGGTCTCCTGCCAGGTACCGTCGTCGATCAACAGCTGCAGGTACTGCTGGGTGTTCAGGGGGAGATGGTGGCCGCAGGACGCGCAGACCCAGTGATTTCGCTCGAGTTCGCGATGGTAGAGGACATCGGCGCAGGAGGGACACTTCCGCCACAGGTTGTCCGGAATCTCCTTCTTCTTGGCCAGAGCTTTGATTCCCTTGGCGGCGTCGGTCAGCCAGGACACGTCCCTTCCCTTCGCTGAAAACCAGGCAAGTCGCTGCTCTCCCACGCTGACGGTAGCGGCAAACCGCCCTCCCCGACAACCGAATTATTCCGGGTCAGGGAAGCGCCAGCGACATGATGATGGCGTCTTCCCGGGTGTCCCGGTAGTAGCGGGGTCGGCGACCGGTCACCAGGAATCCGTGGCGGACATAAAAGGACCGGGCGCCGGAATTGCTCTGGCGCACCTCGAGGGTGACCTCCGCCAGGTTCCGGTCGCGGGCGGCCGCCAAGGCCGCGGCCAGCAGCCGCGAGCCGGCGCCGGTGCCTCGCTCCTCCGGGCACACCGCCAGATTCAGGATGTGGAGCCGATCGATCACCCGCCAGGCCATCAGGTACCCGATGCCCTGGCCCCCCTTTTCGGCCACCATCGGCATACGCATCGCGTCGGCCTGCAGCTCGCTCAGCAGGGCGCCCCGCGGCCAGGGGTCGGAGAAGCTCTGGCGCTCTATCCTCTCGACCCATCCCAGGTCGGACGGCCGGGCGGGCCGCACGGTCAATTCGCCCGGTCCGCTCAAGGGTCGCTCTCCCGGTGCTCGCCCCGAAAAAAACTGATGTCGGTTCCCGGCTGCCGGGGAGTCAGGTCCACCTTCTTCTTGACCTCCGCGTCCGAGGTCCGCAAGTAAAGCGGCGTCAGGGCGAAGGGATGGATCCGGTCCAGATCGGCCGCGGCATCACCCATCGCCCGGGCCAGGGCCGGAGCAGTGGCGGGATAGGCGGCAGTCCAGCTGCGCAGGGCCGGCTCGCCGCGTTCGCGTAGCTCGGGACGCAGGTTCGAACCGGCGCCCAGGATCAGGGCGGCGCCGTCGCCAGCCCAGAGCACGGCTTCTGGGTCGTCGACGGTCGCCTGGATCCGCTCCCACCAGGCTTCGGGGAGGCGGGCGGCGGGTTCGACCAGCGGCTCCACCCAGCCCTGGCCACGGCGGTAGACGGCGGCAAAAACCTCGCCCCGCCGGGCGTCGAGGGCGGGCACGGCCAGCTCCCGCCCGGGAGCCTCGGCCAGCATCGCCGCGGCCATGGCGGCCAGGGTCGGCACCGCCACCAGGGGCACCCCCAGCCCGAAGGCCAGGCCCTTGGCGGTGGCGACGCCGATCCGGACCCCGGTGAAGCTGCCGGGGCCCCGGGTGACGCCGACGGCCCCGATTCTCGAGAGATCGGCGCTGGCCTCGGCCAGCATCTCCGCCACGACCGGCAGCAGGGCGTCGGCGAAGCTGCCGCTGACGTTCAGCGGCCGGTAGACCACCGACCGGCTGCCCTCGGCGAGGGCGAAGCGGCCCCACGGCGTGGCGGTATCGAAAGCCAGGTTCAGCAAGTATCTTCCTCCGCCAGCACGTCCCACCAGGTCTCCGGCAGGTCCGGAAACCCGCGCAGGTGCCAGGTTCTATCTTCCACCTCGCTGCCGGGCAGGACGAGCAGCTCCAGGCGCTCGGGCGCTTCGGCCACCAGTCGCTCCGGCCACTCCGCCACCAGTACCGCGCCCCCTCCGGCGACCTCGTCGAGAACCTCCTGGAGACCGATATCGGCCAGGTCGTCCTCCGGGCCGATCCGGTAGAAGTCGAGGTGAAACACGTCCAGTCGCCCCTGGTAACGGTTCACGAGGGTGAAACTGGGCGAGGTCACCTCCTCGTCCACCCCGAGCGCCCGGCAGAGGAACTGGACCAGGCAGGTCTTCCCGGCCCCGAGCGGCCCCCAGAGTAGCAGCACCTCGCCGCCGTGCAGGCGGCGGGCGATCCGGTCGGCCAGCCGCTGCGTGGAAGCCACCGAGATCAGGCGCTGGCGCACGGGGAAATCACTGGCTGCGGGAATGGACTGGGCCGACATCTTGTCCTCCCCACCTGGCGGGATCCCTACCGGGGACGCAGGACGGCGAAGGGGCAGATCAGCTCCTCCAGGCTGATCCCGCCGTGCTGGAAGCTGTCCCGGTACAACCGCTCGTACTCGTGGTAGTTGGTCGGGTAGACAAGATAGTAGTTCTCGGTGGTGATCGCGTAGTTTTCGATCGCCGTCTGCACCGGCAGCATGAATTGCTCCGGATTCCTCAGGAGGAAGACCTTCTTCTGGTCCACCGAGAGGTTGTCGCCGAACTTGTAGCGCACGTTGGTGCTCGCCTCCCGGTTGCCCTTCACCATGGTGGCCCGCCGGCAGAACATCGAACCGTGGTCGGTGGTGATCACGACGGTGACTCCCCGGCGGGAGATCTCCTGGAGCACCTCGAAGAGGCTGGAGTGCTCGAACCAGCTGCGCATCAGGCTGCGGAAGGCCGCCTCGTCGGGCGCCAGCTCCTTCAGGATCTGGGACTGGGAACGGCCGTGCGCCATGATGTCCAGGAAATTGTAGACCGAGGCGATGAGGCGGATGTCACCCAGGGAACCGAACTGCCGCCGTAGCTGGTCCGTCTCGCGGGCGTCCGACACCTTGAAGTACTTGAAATTCCCGGCGGCCGGGCTCTGCAGGCGCTTGAGCTGCTCGCCGAGCAGGGATGCCTCGTGGGCATTGCGGGAACCCTCGCGGGCCGCTCCACCCTGCCAGAACTCGGGATACTCGCGGGAGATCTCGAGGGGATACAGGCCAGCGAAAAGGGAGTTGCGGGCGTACGGGGTGGCGGTCGGCAGGATGGACCAGTAATAGCTCCTCTCCAGGTGGAACATGGGTTCGAGCAGCGGTTCGACGATCCGCCACTGGTCGAGGCGCATGCAGTCGATGATGATCCAGACGACCTGCTTGTTCGCCTGCACCTCCGGCTCGATCAACTCGGGGTAAACCCGCGGGCTCAGCAGCGGGGGATCCTCACCCTGCAGCCAGCTCAAGTAATTATCCCGGAGGTATCGGGCCAGGGCCAGGTTGGCATTGGCCATCTGCTCGGCCTGCGTGCCAGCAGGCCATGATCGCTGTACTCGAACAGATC
>CAZAHC010000141.1:0-8292 GCA_964484595.1 uncultured Fibrobacteraceae bacterium
GTCGGCCCCCGCGGTGGTCGACCTCGACGGCGACAGCGACCTGGAGATCGTCTTCAGCGACGTGGCCGACCGGATCCAGGCCTTCCACCACAACGGGACCACGGTGGCCGGCTGGCCGCAGACGGTGCCTGGCAACCTGGCCGATGGGCCGGTGGCCATCGGCGACCTGCGGGGCGACGGCAATCTGATCCTGGTCGCCGGCACCACCGACGGTCGCGCCTTCGCCTACGAGGCCGACGGCTCGCTCGTGCCCGGCTGGCCCTTCGACACCGGCACGGGGGCCGACGCCTTCGTCTCGATCGGCGCTCTCGGCGGGCCGTACCCGCGGATGGTGGCCGTTTGCGCGGGGGACCGTCTCTTCTTCCTCAACAACCATGGCGACGCGCATCACGGCTTCTACTGGTCCTGGCCCGGCAAGGTCTTCTCCGCCCCGGTGGCCATCGGGGACGTGGACGGTGACGGCGTGGCCGAGGCGGTGGGCGGCGCCTCGGACGTGGTGTTCGCGGTGCACGCCACCGAGGCCACCGGTGTCTTCAGCCGCGGCCTGCCGACCACCGTGTCCGATGCCGTCACCCTCGGCGACCTGGACCTGGATCTGGACGTCGAGGTTGTGGTCCCCACGGCCAATGGATCCCTTTACGTTCTCCAGGGCGATGGCAGCGACTTCGCCGGCGCCTGGCCCTTCGTCTCGCCGACCGCCTCGCCCCTCTCGAGCGCCGCGATCGCCGACTGCCTCGGAATGTACGAGCCGGAGATCGCCGTGGCGGCCCTCGACTGGCACGTCCACCTGATCTATCACCACGGCGGCGAGCAGGGCGGCTACCCGGTCGAGACCGGCGGCTGGTTCATCTACGGGGCCCCGATCATGGGTTACCTGTACGATTTCTACTCCGCCGACGTGGTGGTCGGGGCCCGCGGCTGGCGCGGCTGGGCCTGGGACAACTTCGGCAACCTGGTCAACGGCTGGCCCAAGTACTTCGACGACCACGTCTACCAGCCGCCGGCCATGGGCGACCTCGATCTCGACGGCCGGGGCGAGATCGTGTTCCTTACCCTGGACCAGCTGATCGTCCTCGACATCAACCAGATCATGGCCGACCCGGACGAGACCTGGCCCATGTACGGCTACGACCCGCAGCGCACCGGTTGCGCCAACTGCCCCGAGGACGTGGCCACGGATGTCGGCCCCGGTGAGGATGCCGTTACGAACGGGATCACCCGGGTCAGCTTCGCCCAGCCTGCTCCCAACCCGATCGCCGGCCAGACCACCTTCTCCTTCGCGTTGCCGGCCCGCGCAGAGGTGCGGCTGGAGATCTTCGACCTTCGCGGGCGCCGGGTCGCCACCGTGACGCAGGAGGAAGCAGGTCCCGGGCAGCAGGTTACCTTCTGGAACGGCCGGGACGACGCCGGCCGGGCCCTGGCCAGCGGGCAGTACCTGGCGCGGTTGCAGGTGCGCGGCTCCGGCCTGGACCAGACCCTGGTTCACAAGATCACCGTGCTGCGGTGAGATGGCGGATTCCGGCCGCGGCTGGCGAGTGGCGGCCGGCCCGAACGAGGGGAGTACCAGGATCGACCCACCCGGGGTCGATCCTGGTCTTTATTGCTGCCTCAACCTCCCTTGATGAACGAACAGGCAGACCCCCGCCATGATCGCGTAGCCCCAGAAGATGGACGTGATCTGGAACCCCAGGGTGGTCGAGTGGATGAGGCCGGTGGCGGTCAGGACCATACTCGCCACCGCCACCGTGCAGGCGGCCAGCGGTTTCCCGTCCCGCAGGAAGGCGACCAGCGAGCCCCACAACAGCCCGATCACGATCGAGCCGCTGAACAGGGCCGAGTGCCCCAGCACGTGGCAACCCTCCTGCTTCAGGGCGGCGACGGTATCGGCGGCGAACAGCGCGCCCACGTCACCGGCGAGCACATTGGTCAGGCTCTGCCACTTGGCCACCAGGAGGTTCGAGACGTGGGGGATCATGGCCACCGCGACGGCCATCGCATGCGGGGCCGGCGAGGAGCGGAAGGCCTGGCCGACGATCACCAGGCCGATGTAGACCAGGATGGGGGCGGTCGCCGCCATGGGAATCAGGTGGTAGAGGAAGGCGACCAGCCCGAACAGAGAACCCAGGAAGAAGACGCTGCCCACCCCCAGGGCGTAGCCGGCTCGCGCCTTGAGCCGCTTGTAACCCGGATGGCCGATGTAGACCGTGGTCGGAAACGCCGAGCCGAAGATCGCCCCGGCCATGGTCCCCACCCCGTCCATGACCTGGCAGGTCCCGACCGGATAGGAGTCGCCGGCCGCCTCGGCGGACTCGACGTTGTTCATGGTCTCGATGAAGTTGTAGATCTCGGCCGGGATCACGATGGCCAGGATCCACGGGTTCTGGAACAGGAGCTGCAGCCCCGTCACCAGGTCGCCCACGACCGGCACCGGGAAGTAGAACCCCGTCCCGGCGGTGGTGAAGGAGGACTCGCCGGTCGCAAACCCGACGATCGTGCCGGCGGCGATGGCGGCCAGCCCCGCCGGGATGCCCAGGGGCAGCCGGTACAGGGCGACCAGGCCGACCAGGACAAAAGTCAGCGAGGCGAAGCCGACCAGGGGATCCTCGAAGACCTCAGCCAGCGGCACCGTCGCGATCCACACCAGGGCGATGCCGGCGAGGGTGCCCAGCATGCCCGCGCGCGGCAGGTGGCGCTTGAGCCACGGCCCGATCACCGCCCCGCAGGCCTCCAGGACGCCGCCGAGAAACGCGGCGGCGATGCCCAGGCGCCAGGCCATCAGGCCGGCCTCCTCGGCGGCCAGACCGTCGGCGAGGGCGCCGTCGTGGACCGGTTTCATGATCAGGAAGAGGTAGACGAAGAGGATCGGCGTGGAGATGCCGTAGGGGAGGGCGGTGACGTCGGTCCGGCGTTCGGCCAGCGCCAGCCGCCGGGCCAGGAAGGCATAGAAGGCGAGGCCCACGATCAGGGCCACGCCCAGCCCCGGCAGGATGCGCCCGAACACGACCTCGGCGGGAATGTGCAGGACGAAGGTGCAGACCCCGGAGACGATGATCATGTTGGCCAGGTTGTCGGCGAAGAGGGCCCAGAAACCGCTCAGGTCGTCCCGCGTGAAAAAGGGATACTTGAAGGACTGGTCGGCCATAGCTTTCTCCCTCCGCTCGGCCATGGAACCGGACCGGGCTCGCCCGGAGCGAGTGGAACCGCTGGCGATTATTCCAGCAATCCCCTCCTGAATCAACAAGTAGGGCGGCGCCGGCTTCTCTGCATTGTTGTCCCGGAGCGCTGCTGACGTTACCTTTCGAGGTTGAACCGCGCCGCACCCGCCCTCGGTGGCGGCTTCACCTCTTTGCAGGAGGGGAGAGATGTCTTCCCGCTGGCCCGCCAACCGGATCTGCGAGCTGCTCGGCATCGAACACCCGATCATCCAGGCCGGGATGATCTACAACAGCGGCGCCAAGCTGGCGGCCGCCGCCGCCAACGCCGGCTGCCTGGGGCTTATCGGCGCCGGCAGCATGCGGCCGGATCTGTTCCGCTCCCAGATCCAGAAGGCCCGGCGGCTGACCGACCGGCCGTTCGGCGTGAACTTGCCCCTGCTGTATCCGCATATCAAGGAGTGCCTGGAGATCGCCCTGGCCGAGGGGATCAGGATCTTCTTCACCTCGGCCGGCTCGCCCCGGCGGGTCGTCGGTCGCCTCAAGCAGGAGGGGGGCACCGTGGTTCACGTGGTCTCCACGCCCGGCCTGGCCCGCAAGTGCGAGGAGGCCGGCTGCGACGCCGTGGTCTGCGAGGGGTTCGAGGCCGGTGGCCACAACGGCCGCGAGGAGATCACCTCCCTGGTCCTGATCCCCGAGTGCGTGGCCGCGGTGGACATTCCAGTCATCGCCGCGGGCGGGATCGCCAGCGGCGCCCAGATCGCGGCCGCCCTGGTTCTGGGGGCGGAGGGGGTACAGATCGGCTCCCGCTTCGCCGTCACCCGGGAATCCTCGGGACACGCCGACTTCAAGCAGGCCGTGGTCGACGCCGGTGCCAGCGACACCCATCTGGTTCTGAAGAAACACGTGCCGGTCCGGCTCCTGCGGAACCGGTTCCGGGACCAGGTAGTCGAGCTGGAGGCGCAAGGCGCCGGCCGCGAGGAGCTGACGGAGCTGCTGGGCTCCGGGCGCGCCCGCCGCGGCATGCTCGAGGGCGACCTCCAGGAAGGCGAGCTGGAGATCGGTCAGGTCAGCGGGATGATAGACGATGTGCCAGCCGTGGCCGAGCTGGTCGAACGGCTGCTCGCCGAGTACGACCAGGCGAAAGAGCGGCTCGGGTAAATAGAGCCGGCCCGGGTTTGCCGGGCCGGGAGCCGCACCCAACGCCCACCGATCGGAGGAACACTTGACGCAACAGCCAACCGAGGTAGGCGGCCAGCGCGGCCCCGGCAAATCGATCTGGCACCAGTTTCCCGGCGCCTTCTGGGCCGCCAACTGCATGGAGATCTTCGAGCGGATGGGCTGGTACGGCTTCTACGCCGTCAGCACCCTCTACCTGACCGGCGCCGTCGCCGACGGCGGGCTCGGCCTGACCAGTGAGGACCGGGGGGTCATCCAGGGGCTGGCCACCTTCTTCCTCTACCTGTTCCCGGCCCTGTTCGGGGCGCTGGCCGACCGCTACGGCTTCAAGCGCATGTTCCTCGCCTCGTGCGGGGTGATGATCCCCGGCTACCTGCTGCTCGGCATCCCCGACGGCTTCTGGGGCTTCCTGGCGGTGTACTTCCTGGTGGCGGTGGGGCACGGCATGTTCAAGCCGGTCGTGATCAGCACCGTCGCCAAGAGCACCACCGAGGCAACGGGCAGCATGGGCTTCGGGATCTTCTACATGATGGTCAACGTCGGCGGCTTCCTCGGCCCGATCGTGGCCGGCGTGGTACGCGGCTGGGACTGGCAGTACGTCTTCTACTGCTCCGCCGCCTGGATCGCCCTGATGGGCTTGATCGCCCTGATCTTCTACCGTGAGCCGCCGCGGGACGAGGAGGCGGAGGCGCAACGCTCGCTGCGCGACGTGTTCGGCGGCATGGTCGAGCTGGTGGGCAACGGGCGCTTCTTCCTGCTGATTGTCGGCCTGCTGCTGATCCTGGTGATGGGCTCGAAGTGGCTGCCGTTCTCCTTCGTTGGCCCGGTCGCCGCCGGCTGGCTGGGGCTGAACCTGATCGTCGACCTGCCGCTGCGGGCGCGCAAGGCGGCCGCCGGCCTCTGGCTCCTGCAGCCGATGCGGGTCGGCGAGGGACGTTACCTGGTCTTCCTGCTGCTGATGGCCGGCTTCTGGACCAGCTTCAACCAGATCTTCATGACCCTGCCCGAGTACATCCGTGACTACGCCGATACCTCGGACCTGATCCGCAGCCTCACGCCCGTGGCGAACTGGATCGTCGGGGTGGCCCAGTCACTAGGCGCCGACACCAGCGAGTGGGGCCGTGCCGTGCTGGAGCACGGGCAGGTCAAGCCGGAGCACCTGATCAACCTGAACGCCTTTGGCATCATCGTCGGCCAGGTGGCGATCGCCTACCTGGTGCGCAAGCTGCAGCCGCTGACGACGATCATCGTCGGCAGCTTCGTCACGGTGATCAGCTTCCTGCTCTACCTGATCGGCCAGGGCGGCTGGATCATCGTGGTCGCCGTGCTCGTGTTCTCGGTCGGCGAGATGCTCGCCAGCCCGCGCTCGAAGGAGTACGCCGGGCGTATCGCGCCGCCGGACAAGGTCGGCATGTACATGGGGTACTTCTACTGGTGCGTCGCCCTGGGCAACCTCTTCGGCGGTCTGCTCAGCGGAGTGATGTACCAGCACTTCGGCCCCGCCGAGCGCGGCGGCGTCGATCAGCCGGGCATCATGTGGGTGATCTTCGCCGGCCTGGCCCTGCTGTCGGCGGTGCTGCTGTGGGTTTACAACCGGTGGATCCGGGCTAACTGATCAGGAAGGGATATCCGCGTGGCGCGGCCGCCCTCCATTTCCGCCGAGGCGCTCCGGGAGCAGCTCGCTCGTCTGTGCCCCGCCGCCCGGATCGATCTGGCCGGAGCCGTGTCCCTGCCCTGCCCGTTGCCTCACCGGAAGCAGTGGTTGAGCTGGGTGGCTGACGGGCGCCATGCCGGGCTGGAGTACCTGGCCCGGGATCCGGTCGGCCGGGCGGATCCCACCCTGGCCCACGACTGGGCACAGTCGGTACTGGTGTTCGGCCAGCGTTACACCGACGGCTGGCCGCCCCCCGGCCAGGCAGATGCCGGCGGATCCTGGACCGATGCCGTCGCCCGCTATGCCCGGGGACGCGACTATCACGAGATCCTGCACCAGGACGTGAAACAGGTCCTTACCGGGCTACTGGAACTGGTGCCCGGCCTGCGGACCCGCGTGTCCGTCGATACTGGCCCTTTCCTCGAGCGGGAGTACGCCTGGCTGGCCGGCCTCGGTTTCTTCGGCCGGAACTGCTGCCTGATCCACGAGCGACTGGGCTCGGGCCTGTTCCTGGCCGTGGCGCTGATCGACCTGCAGGTCGACGGCCTGCCGTCGGCCGGCACGCCGACCCCGGCGCCCCTGTTTGATCGTCTCGGGCGGTTGCCCCCCGGAGCGCCGGCCCGGTCGTCCGCCGCCGGCCCGGACAGCAGGTGCGGCAAGTGCCGCCTCTGTCTCGAGGCCTGTCCCACCGGCGCCTTGGAGGCTCCCTTCCAGCTGGACGCCCGCCGGTGCATCTCCACCTGGACCACCGAGTGGCGCGGGGATACCTCGGCGGAGCTGCGGCCCCGGCAGGGCGGCCGGTTCTTCGGTTGCGACCGCTGCCAGGCCGTTTGCCCCTGGAACCACGCGGCGGTGCGGCGCGCCGCCGACACCGTGGCCCGGGCGGGGAAGGTGCGCGGCGAGTATGGTGTTCTGCCGGAGCATCGGGAGCTGGGCCTCGGCGATCTGCTGGCCTGCGACCCCGCTCGCTTCCGGTCCGGTTTCCGGCCCACCCCTCTGTGGCGGACCCATCCGGAGGGGATGCGTCGCAACGCCCTGACGGTGGCGGCGAATACCGGTCGCGTTGACCTTGTGCAGCAGGTGGAAACCGTCGCCCGGGATGATCCCGATCAAACCACCCGGGCAGTTGCCCGGTGGGCCCTGGCCCGGCTTGCTTCCGCTGCCAACGCGGCAGAGCGGCCGGCCGGCCCGCCCCCGCAGGAGGACTGACCTTGGCCGAGGCCGCCTACTGGCGCCGGTTGCCGCGGAATCGAGTAGCTTGCGAGCTGTGCCCCACCGGCTGCCGGCTACGTCTCGACCAGGAAGCGCCTTGCCGCAGCCGCGCCAATGAGGCGGGCGAGATGGTCCTGCGGCAGTACGGCCGGGTGGTCTCCGCGGCGGTGGATCCGATCGAGAAGAAACCGCTCTACCACTTCCTGCCCGGTTTGCCGATCCTCTCGATCGCCGCTTCTGGCTGCAGCCTCCACTGCGGTTTCTGCCAGAACTGGAGCCTCAGCCAGGGCGCCGGGGGCAGGGCGGTGGAGATGAGTCCCGCCGAGGTCGTGGCCGAGGCACAGCGGTGCGACTCGACGGGAATCGCCTACACCTACAGCGAGCCGCTCGTCTGGTACGAGTTCGTGCGCGACACCGGCCGGCTGGCCCACGCCGCGGGCCTCAAAAACGTGATCGTCACCAACGGTTACTTGAACCGGGAGCCGCTCCGGGAGCTGCTGCCGTTGATCGACGCGGCGAACATCGACCTGAAGTCGATGGACGAGGATTTCTACCGCAAGATCTGCAAGGGCAAGCTGCAGCCGATCCTCGACGCCATCGCACTTTGCCACGAGACGGGCGTTCACCTGGAAGTCACGAATCTCGTCATCCCCGGCCACAACGACGATGAGGAACAGATTGGCCGGCTGGTCTCCTTCGTGGCTGACCTTAGCCCCAATATCCCCCTGCATTTCTCGGCCTACCATCCCGCCTACAAGTTCACCGCCCCGCCGACCGATCCGGGGCGGCTCCTCGAGGCGGCCCGTCTGGCTCGCCGCCAGCTCCGGTACGTTTTCCTGGGCAACGTCCTGCTGGACGAGGGCACGGACACCATCTGCCCGGACTGTGGCGCGGTCGCCATCGAGCGCAGCGGCTACCACGCCGTGAACCACCTCACTGCCGCCGGGGGCTGCCCGCGCTGCGGCCGGCCGCTGCCGGTGGTCGTGGGCTGAGAGCGTTCCCACCCTCTCCCGGAAATCTGTAGCGAGGGCGAGCCGAGGATTCACCCGTCGCCGTGAGTCGCCGGGCTAGCCGAGGCGAGCGAAGCGGTTTTTC
>CAZAHC010000142.1:0-8282 GCA_964484595.1 uncultured Fibrobacteraceae bacterium
AGGGCCGTTGAGGACCTTTTCGCCCGAGAACGAAGCTGGCGGGTCTTGCAGCCGGCCGCAGTAGATGGTGGTTTTGAAACGAGCTCAAAGGTCAGGCGTGATTGCGCAGCATCAGTTCCCGGGAAGGGGGACTGAGGTACTCCTCGACCTCGGCGGGGTCGTGGAGCTGCAGGAAAAAATTCAGCAAGGTCACCGGCACGATCAGGGGCACCAGCTCGTGGCGGTAGTCCTCGATCGCCCGCTGCAGCGACTGTCTCTGCCGGGGCGACATCACCTTCCTGAGCCGGCCCATGATGTGCTGCAGGACGTTGACGTTCTTGCTGGTCGTGGTCTTCACCTGGAGGATGGCCATGAACCGGGAGCAGTACTCGTGGCGGAATCCGGCCGCCGGGTAATCCTTCATATCCACCACGAGGCGGTCCAGCTGGCGGGCCCGCGGGGGGCTGTGGGCAAGCAGCAGGTACCTCTGCGCGGCGTGAAACCTCAGCAGGCGCCGACGGCTGCACCGGCCGGTGAAGAGATCCTGCAGCCGACCGAAACCGCAGACGCGCACGATGAAATGATCCCGGGCTGCGAGGTCGGATAGACCTTCCGCCTCGGCCACCGGCAGCAGGGGCAATCGCCGTAGCAGCTCGCCGGCGAACAGCCCTCGCCCGATTCGCCTGGTCCGGCCGGTCTTGCCCACCACCGGCACCCGCTCCAGACCGCAGCTGGGAGAGCGGGCCTTGAGGATGAACCCGCAGAGCTGCTGCCGCGGAATCTCCCGCGCGCTCCGGCTGGCGAACCGGCTCAGCGCCCGGGTCCGGTCCGCGCCCGACTCGTTGCCGACCAGGCGGGGGTTCGCGGGATCGCCGACCAGGTGCATGGGCTCGCGGGGAACTCCAAGCCCCGCCTCTAACTCGGGGCAGATCGGGACCAGCTGGAAGAACCGCCCCAGGGTCTCGACCAGGAAGGGTTCACGCTTGCTGCTGCCGTCGTAACGAACTTCCTGGCCCAGCAAGCAGGCGCTGATGCCGACCTTGATCGGCTCCCGGCCAAGGGTTTGCTCCCGGCTTTTCACTCGGCTGAACTCCCACTCCCTGCGGACAGGAAAACCCCGATCGGACCCCTCGGCCCCCATCGTACGGCCCGGGAGGTGTTTAGTCGATGAACTTGTCGCGGGAGTCGCTCAATCGGGCGCCGGCTGCAGGCCACGGATCAGCAGCTCGGCCACTGCCGTCGCGTTGCCTTCAAGGCGGGTGTTGCGGTGCGACAGCACCCAGTCGGTGGCCATCTCGTCCAGGACGCCGAAGGCGGCCTTGGCGGCCAGTTCCGGATCCACCGCGGAGGAGAACACACCCTCCTGCTGCCCCTGGCCGACGATGCCGGCGAGTATCTCCAGGTACTCGCGGAAACGGCTGCGCGAGAACTGATCCATGAAGTGCAGGCTGTGCCGCAGCTCCACCTGGAAGATCACCGCCAGGTCCCGGTCCTGGCCCACCAGGGAAAGATGAAGCTCCACGAGCCGGCGCAGCCGGGCCTCGGCCCCCTCCTGTCGGCTGAGCTGTCGCTTCCCCTCTTCGATAAAGCGATCCATGGCGCGGTCGAAGATGGAAACCAGGATCTCGTTCTTGCTCTGGAAATAGAGATAGATCGTCCCGTCGGCGACGCCGGCGCGCCGGGCGATCGCCGAGACCGTGGTCCGGAAATAGCCGTGGCGGGCAATCTCGACGATGGCCGCGTCGAGTATCCGCCGCCGTTTCTGGTTGTTGCCTGTCGCCTGGGCCAAGATCTTCCCCCGGAGGGTGGCCAAGGGATGAATATGGATTCATTTTCCGCGAACAACCGGCCGGTCTCCTCTGGGAAGCCTGACCAATGTTCAGCAAAAATGATTATAGCGACCCCCAGGGGACCAGGCAAGCCCAATCGTGATCTGGCGGCAGATAGCCTGTTGACACGGCCGGGGTTTCTCCCTAGAATCCTGAATAGGTATTCAGTGACCTCGAATTACGAGGAGTCGCCATGAAAAGGCATGTCAAGAAGGTCGCCGTTCTGGGCTCGGGAGTGATGGGCAGCGCCATCGCCGCCCACTACGCCAATGCAGGCGTTCCGTCGCTGGTGCTGGACATCGTGCCCGCCGAACTCACCCCCGCGGAGAAGGCGGCGGGCCGGAAGCTTGACGACCGGGTCGTTCGCGACCGGATCGCCCGCGAGGCGGTGGCAGCCCTGAAAAAGGCCCGGCCTTCCCCCCTGTTCAACCAGGAGCGGATCTCCCTGATCGAGACGGGGAATCTCGAGGACGACCTGCCTCGCCTCGCCGAGGCGGACTGGATCATCGAGGCCGTCAAGGAGGACATGGGGATCAAGAAGAAGGTCCTGACCGCCGCCGCGCCCCACATCGGCCCGGAGGCCATCTTCTCGAGCAACACCTCCGGCCTGTCGCTGACCGAGATGGCGGAGATCCTGCCCGCGGAAATGCGCGGGCGGTTCCTGGGGACCCACTTCTTCAATCCTCCGCGTTACATGCGGCTGTTCGAGCTGATCCCCACCAAGCACACCGACCCGGCCGTACTGGAAGCGGTGGCCGCCTATGCCACGGACCACCTGGGCAAGGGGATAGTGCTGGCCAAGGACACGCCCAACTTCGTGGCCAACCGCATCGGGACCCACGCCCTGATGGCCGCGGTCCAGGTCATGCAGGAGATGGATCTCTCGATAGAGGAGCTGGACGCCCTGACCGGCCCGGCGATCGGTCGGCCCAAGACCGCCACCTTCAAGCTGGCCGACCTGGTCGGCCTGGACACCTTCCTGCATGTGGCCGACAACATCTATCCCCTGATCCCGGACGACGAGGCGCGCGAGGTCTTCCGGGCCCCGGACTACCTGCGCCGGATGGTCGAGAAGGGCCTGCTGGGCCGCAAGAGCGGCGGCGGGTTCTACAAGCTCGAGAAATCTCCCGACGGCCAGAAGAAGTTCTTCACCCTCGATCTGAAGACCCTCTCCTACCGTGACAAGCAGAAAGCCAAGTTCGGCGAGGTCGAGGCCGCCAAGGCCGTCGAGTCGACGCCGGACCGGCTGCGCCAGCTCGCCCTCGGCAAGGGCAAGGCCGGCCAGGCCATCTGGAAGATGCTCGCCGCGACCTTCAGCTACGCCGCGATGCGGCTGCCGGAGATCGCGGACGAAGCGTCGGCCATCGACCGCGCGATGCGCTGGGGCTTCAACTGGGAGCTGGGACCCTTCGAGACCTGGGACGTGCTCGGCTTCCGGAAGGTGACCGAGCGCCTGCGGGCCGAGAACTACGCCCTGCCCGAGTGGGTGGACAAGCTGTACGAGAGCGGCGCGGAGACGATCTACCAGGAAGAGGACGGCGTCCGGCTCTGCCCGGCGGCCACGCCCGGCCAGACGGCGCCGGTGCCGACCGACCCGCGCCTGATCGAACTCGAGATCCTGCACCGGAGCGACCGAGTGGTGAAACACAACCCCGGCGCCAGCCTGCTCGATCTGGGCGACGGGGTGCTCGGCCTCGAGTTCCACTCCAAGATGAACGCCATCGGCCAGGACACCATCAACATGATCATGACCGCCTGCCAGGAAGCGGAGACCAACTGGCAGGCGCTGGTCGTGGCCAACCAGGGAGAGAACTTCAGCGTCGGGGCCAACCTGATGCTCTTGATGATGGAGGCCCAGGAAGGCAACTGGGAGGACATCGATCTGATCGTCAGGGCCTTCCAGGGCGCCGGCAACCGGCTCGAGCAGTGCGCGGTGCCGGTGGTGACCGCGCCGTACGGCCTGACCCTGGGCGGCGGCTGTGAGCTGACCATGGCCGGCAACGGGATCCGGGCCGCCGCCGAGACCTACATCGGGCTGGTCGAGTTCGGCGCGGGCGTGATCCCCGCCGGCGGCGGCTGCTTGCGCCTTTACAAGCGCAACGTTGCCCGGTTGCTGGATCCGGCCGACCTCTACCCCGCCCTCAAGACAACCTTCGAGACGATCGGCCTGGCGAAGGTGGCCACCAGCGCCGCCGAGGGCCAGGAGCTGGGCTTCCTGCGACCGGGCGACGGCTGGTCGATGAACCTGGGCCACCAGGTGGCCGACGCCAAGGAACTCGCCCTCGCCCTCGCCAACGCCGGCTTCCGGGCCCCGCAGCCCGCGACGGAGATCCCGGTGATGGGCACCGCGGGGCAGGCCCTGATCGAGTCGGTGCTGTTCAACATGACCGAAGCCGGCTACATCTCCGAGCACGACCAGAAGATCGGGCGGGAGCTGGGTCGCATCCTCACCGGCGGCGACGTGCCCGGCCCCGCGCAGATAACGGAGCAGCACCTCCTGGACCTGGAACGCGAGAGCTTCCTGCGCCTGGTGAGCGAGCGCAAGACCCTCGAGCGGATGGCCCATATCCTGAAGACCGGCAAGCCGCTGCGGAACTAGACGGGCCCGGCGGCCCAGTCGAGAGGAAGACCAGATGAGAGAAGTCGTCGTGGCCCTCGCCAAGCGCACCGCCGTCGGCAAGGCCTACAAGGGAACCCTGCGCCAGACCCGCCCGGACGACCTCGGCGCGGCGGCGGTCAGGGCATTGCTCGCTGCGGCCCCCAAGCTCGATCCGGCGCGGATCGGCGACGTGATCATGGGCTGCGCCATGCCCGAGGGAGAACAGGGCATGAACGTGGGTCGGAACATCGCGCTGCTGGCCGGGCTGCCGGACTCCGTGCCGGGCATGACGGTCAACCGTTTCTGCAGCTCCGGCCTCGAGACCATCAACTACGGCGCCCTGGAGATCGCCACCGGTCAGTGCGACATCGTGATCGCCGGCGGCGTCGAGTCGATGACCATGATCCCGATGGGCGGCATGCGTTACCTGCCCAACCCGGCGCTGATCAACGACAATCCCAACGCTTACCTGGGCATGGGCCTGACCGCCGAGCGGCTGGCCGCCCGGGACAGCCTCGGCCGGCAGGACCAGGACCGCTTCGCCCTGGCCAGCCACCAGAAAGCCGTGGCCGCCATCGCGGCCGGCAAGTTCACCGCCGAGATCGTGCCGGTCACGGCCAGGCTGGCCGACACGGACGACCGCGGTCGGCCGATCACCCGCGAGGTGGAATTCAAGGTCGACGAGGGGCCACGGGCCGACACCACCCTCGAGGCCCTGGCCAAGCTGAAGCCCGCGTTCAAGCAGGACGGCACGATCACCGCCGGCAACACCAGCCAGATGAGCGACGGCGGCGCGGCCGTCCTGCTCTGCACCCCTGAGATCGCGGCCGAGCTGGACCTGGAGCCGCTGGCCCGGTTCGTCGCCCACGCCGTGGCCGGCGTGCCCCCGGAGATCATGGGGATCGGCCCGGTCGAGGCGGTGCCCAAGGCCCTCGCCCGCGCCGGCGTGAGCCTCGACCAGATCGACGTGATCGAGCTGAACGAGGCCTTCGCCGCCCAGAGCCTCGCGGTGCTCAAGGGCCTCGGCCTCGCGGCCGACGACGAGCGAGTAAACCCGAACGGCGGCGCCATCGCCCTGGGTCACCCCCTCGGCTGTACCGGAGCCAAGCTCACGGCGACTGCCTTGCACGAGCTGGCCAGGCGCGGCGGCAAGTACGCCCTGGTGACCATGTGCATCGGCACCGGCATGGGGGCCGCGGGCCTCTTCGCGGCGCCCTAGGATGGAGAAGGAGAACACGATGTCCGACGAGAAAGCCTATCCCACCGGCGGGGAGTTCCTGGTTGCCGAGACCGATCCGGCCGACATCTTCACGCCCGAGGACTTCGACGAGAACCAGCGGATGATCGGGCAGGTCGTCAGCGACTTCGTCACCAAGCATGTCGGGCCGGTCCAGGAGGAGCTGGAATACGAGGGCAAGACCGAGCTCGGCGGTCCCCTCATGAAGCAGGCCGGCGAGATGGGGATAATGATGGCCGACGTCCCGGAGGCCTTCGGCGGCATGGGATCGGACAAGGCGACCGTGATGCTGATCAGCGAGAAGATGGCGCCGGCGGGCAGCTTCGCGGTCACCCACGGGGCCCATTCCGGCATCGGGACCCTGCCCTTGGTCTACTTCGGCACCGATGACCAGAAGCAGAAGTACCTGCCGCACCTGGCCAGCGGCGAGTGGACGGGCGCTTACGCGCTGACCGAACCCGGCAGCGGCAGCGACGCCCTGGCCGCCGCCACCACCGCCGTCCTGAGCGAGGACGGCTCGCACTACGTCCTGAACGGCACCAAGCAGTACGTCACCAACGCCGGTTTCGCCCAGCTCTTCTTCATCTTCGCCCAGGTCGACGGCGACAAGTTCACCGCCTTCATCGTCCTGCGCGACACGCCCGGCCTGACGATCGGGCCGGAAGAGAAGAAGATGGGCATCAAGGGCAGCTCGACCTGCGCCCTGGTCCTCGAGGACGCCCAGGTGCCGGCCGACAACGTTCTGGGCGAGGTCGGCAAGGGACACGTGATCGCCTTCAACATCCTGAACGTCGGACGCTTCAAGCTGGGCGCCAGCGGGGTCGGCGGCTGCAAGGCCGCTCTCGCCCTGACCGTCCCCTATACCAAGGATCGCCAGCAGTTCGGCCAGCCGATCTGCGAGTTCGGCCTGATTCGCCGCAAGCTCGCCGACATCGCCGCCCGGACCTTCGTCACCGAGTCGATGCTGTACCGCACCGCCGGCCTGCTGGATCGGGCCATCGGCACCCTCGACCGCTCTGCGCCCGACTACGACCGCGCCAGCATCGATCTGGTGGAGGAGTTCAGCATCGAGTGCTCGATGATCAAGGTCTTCTCCACGGAGTCGCTGGCCCTGGCCGCGGAGGAAGGGGTGCAGATGCTCGGCGGTTACGGCTACTGCCAGGAATACCCCCAGGAGCGCATCTACCGCGACGAGCGCATCAACCGCATCTTCGAGGGAACCAACGAGATCAACCGCATGATCATCCCCGGCATGACCTTGAAAAAGGCGCTCAAGGGAGAGCTGCCGCTCCTGCAGGCCGCCAACCAGGTGGCCGAGGAGCTGATGGGCCTGCCCTCGTTCGAGGAGCCGGGTGAGCCCACCTTCCTCGAGGCGGAGGCCAAGATCGTCGCTAATCTAAAGAAAGTCGTGCTCGCCTCGCTGGGCCTGGCCGCCCAGAAGCACGGCAAGGGCCTGAAGGATCAGCAGGAGATCCTCTCCGACTCGGCGGACATCATGATGGAGACCTACGCTTGCGAGAGCGGCCTGCTGCGAACCCTCAAGAAGGCGCGGACCGACGGCGAGGAAAGCGCGGCGGTCATGGCCGACATGCTGGTCCTGTACGTCCACGATGCCATGGAGAGAGTCGCGACCTGGAGCAAGAACGTGGTGGCGGCCTCGACCGAGGGGGACGAGCTGCGCACGGTGCTGGCCGGCCTGCGCCGACTGACCAAGCACGACCCGGTGAACCGCACCGTGCTGCACGATCGGATCGCGGCCAGGGTGATCGAGGCCGACGGGTACGTGGTCTAGCCCGGCTACTTCAGAAGCATCAGCTTGATTGACTGCCGGACGTCACCCGCCACCAGCCGGCAGAAGTAAACCCCGCTCGGCACCGCGGTGCCGCCGTCGGTGCGGCCGTCCCAGCGAACGACGTGCTCGCCGGCGCCGAGAACCTCGTCGACCAGATCCCGCACCAAACGTCCCCGCACATCGTAGACGGCCACCCGCACGGCTCCGACCTGTCCGGTCGCGAAGCGCAGGGTGGTCTGCGGATTGAACGGGTTGGGAAACGCCGCCAGCCAGCCGGTCAAGCCCGGCGGAGGCGAGTCGACGCCGGCGGTCACCTCGCTGGTGATCACGACCTGGAAGTCGTCGAAGTAGAAACCGTCCCTCTGCACGGACGAGTCGCTGCCGAGGTGGAAACGGAACCGCACGTCGGTCTCCCCCAACCAGGGGGTCAGATCGATGCGGTTCTCGACCCAGTTGGCCTGGCTCCCCTCGAAGACGGGGTCACCAGCTGGCACCTGGGCGCCCTGGCCGCTGGCGGGCTCGGTGTGGGTGGTGGCCAGGGAAGTCCAGGCGCCGCCGTCGAGCGAGATCTGAAACTTGCAGCAATCCCAGTTCGCCTCGATGTCCCACTTGGCCCAGAAGGTCAACATCCCGGAGTAGGCGGTCGAGAGATCGAGGGCCGCAGCCATTACGCATTCGTTGTCCTCGTAGCGATCGTAATCCTCGCCCGCGCCGGGGCTGTCGGTCATGGAGTTGCTCGAGGCGTGGCCTTCCGGCGGGTCGGCCAGGCCCCAGCCCCCGGTCCATTGCCCGGTGCCGCCCTCGAAATCGTCGCTGAAGAGCACGTCCTCCTCCGTGGTCACCAGG
>CAZAHC010000143.1:0-8236 GCA_964484595.1 uncultured Fibrobacteraceae bacterium
CGACATCGAGCAGCCGGACCCCATCGACCTCCTCGATGACCGCCGTGACCGCATCGATGACGCTGCGGTCGCGACCTTCACTGATATTGGGAACACATTCGACGAGCTGGTGCATGGTCGCCAACCTCTCCACTCCTGACCTGCTGGAAAAGCTCATGAGACCGGCCAGGACCGGTCAGAAGGCAAGATAACCGTCGGCCGCGGCGATTTCCAGGCGGAAGGCGGGCGCCAGCTACCTGCCCGGTCCAGCGGCAACCCCATGCAACCTTCACCGCAAGGATGCGTCTATTACCTGCAGTCGCCAGCCGGCCGGCCTTCCCAACCGTTCAGGAGACCTGTCATGCAAACCAAGCAGCGAAGTCGCAAGTGGCTCTGGATCTTGATCTGCCTGGGGGTGGTGATCGTGGCGGGTCTCGGTCTCTGGTTCAGCGGGAACCTGCCCGGGGGGTTCAACTCCGCCCGGGCCGGCGGCCAGGACAGCACCGCCCTGGCAGCGGGCGAAGAAGCCGACCGGGACGACGACGAGCCGGAGGAGATCCCGGTGCCGGTGGAGCTGGCCTGCGTGGAGAAACGAGCCATCGCGGCCTTCTACCGGTCCGCCTCGGTGATCGAGGCCGACCGCATGGTCGACCTGGTCGCGAAGGTCACCGGCCGGGTGCAGAGCATCAACGTCGAGGAAGGCGACTGGGTCGGAAAGGGTGACGTCCTCGCGGAGCTGGAGAACGGTCGCGAGCGGATCCAGCTGCGCCAGGCCGAGCTGAAGCTCATCGAACAGCAGCGACTGCTCGCGCGGCAGGAGGCCATGCTGGACGAGGAGCTGATCAGCCGGCAGGTCTACGACGACGCCAAGCACGCCTTCGACCTCGCCGAGACCGACCGCGACCTGGCCAGGATCGCCCTGGAGGAGACCATCATCCGGGCGCCGTTTGCGGGACAGGTGACCGATCGCCAGATCGTCCTGGGCCAGCAAGTCGCCGTGGCCGCGCCCCTGTTCACCCTCGCCGACTTTCAGCCCCTGCGGGTCCGGGTCCACCTGCCGGAGGCCATCGCCCGCAAGGTGTCGCCGGGGCAGCGGGTGCTGGTGTCGCCCGAGGTGGTGGTCGAGCCGCTGCCCGCCGTGGTCGAACGAATCTCGCCGGTGGTCGACCCCGCTACCAGCACCGTCCGGCTCACCCTGCTGCTGGCCGACGGTTGCGAGCAGGCCCGTGTCGGGGGGTTTGTCAAGGTCCGCATCACCACCGACTCGCACCTCGACGCGATGGCCATCCCCAAGATCGCTCTCGTGGAGGAGGGCGGCCTGCGCAGCGTGTTCGTCGCCGAGGCCGATTCGGTGCGCAAGGTCGAGATCAACACCGGCCTCTACGACGAAACCTACGTGGAGGTCCTCGACGGCCTGGCCGAAGGGGAATTCGTGGTCACGCTCGGGCAGGGAAACCTGCGAACGGGCAGCCTGGTCGAGCCCCTGAACGGCGAGGCGGTCGGCTGGCCGGCAGCCGCTCCGGCCGACTCGACCGGCGCCGGCGACGACGCGGCCGAGGTCGCGCTTTCTCCTGATTCGTAAACGAGGAGCTCCCCGCAGTGAAAGTCATTCGCTTCGCCGTCACCCATCCCGTCACGATCTGGATGGCGACCCTGGCGGCCACCGTGTTCGGTCTGGTCGCTCTCGGCCGCCTCGACCTGCGGCTGCTGCCGGAGATCCGGTACCCCAGCCTCACAGTCCAGACCGAGTTCCCGAACACCGCCCCCGTCGACGTCGAAAACCTGGTCACTCGCCCCCTGGAGGAAGCGGTCGGGGTGGTGCCCGGGTTGCGGAAGGTTCACTCGATAAGCCAGGCTGGCCTGTCCCAGATCACCCTGGAGTTCGACTGGGGTACGGAGATGGACTACGCCGCCCTGGACGTGCGCGAGAAGATCGACCTGATCGAGCTGCCCGAGGAGACCAGCCCTCCGGTCCTGCTGAAGTACGACCCCGCCCTGGACCCGGTCCTGCGCATCGGTCTCTGGGGCGAGGCGCCGCTGGTGACCCTGCGGAACATGGCCGAGGAGGTGCTCAAGAAGGAGATCGAGTCGCTGCAGGGAGTGGCCGCGGCCAAGGTCGCCGGCGGCCTGGAGGAGGAGATCCACGTCGAGGTGGACGAATCCCGGCTGGCCACCCTCGGCCTCTCGATCGGCGCGGTGAGCGAGGCCCTGGCCCAGGAGAACATCAACGCCTCGGGGGGGCGTCTGCGGGACCGGAACGCCGAGTACATCGTCCGCACCCTGAGCCGGTTCCAGGGACTGGCCGACATCGAGGAGGTGACGGTCGGCCTGGTGGGCGGGCAAGCCATCCATCTGCGGGACGTGGCCCAGGTCTACCGCACCCACAAGGATCGTACCACCATCACGCACGTCGACGGCCGGGAGAGCGTCGAGATCGCCGTCTACAAGGAGGGAGACGAGAACGTCGTCGAACTGGCGAGGCAGGTCCGGCGGCACCTGGATCGGCTGCAGGAGCGGCTGCCCGAGACCGTGCGACTGGAGATCCTGTTCGACCAGTCGGTCTTCATCTCCGAGGCCGTGGCCGAGGTGCGGAACAACGCCCTCTGGGGGGGATTGCTGGCCATCCTGGTGCTCTACGTGTTCCTGCGGGACTTCCGTAGCACCCTGATCATCGGCGTCAGCATCCCGATCTCGATCGTGGCCACCTTCGTTCTCATGTACTCCCGCGGCGTGTCCCTGAACGTCATGTCCCAGGGCATGCTGGTGGACAACTCGATCGTGGTGCTGGAGGCCATCCACCGGCGGCGGGAAAAGGGGGCGGCCGCCGCGGAGGAGGACCCCGCCGAGTCCACGGTGCAAGGGGCCAGCGAGGTGGGGTCCGCGGTGATCGCCTCGACGCTGACCACGGTGGCGGTCTTCGTGCCGATCGTCTTCGTGGTGGTCGGCGTGGCCGGTCAGATCTTCCGGGACCAGGCCCTGACGGTGACCTTCGCCCTCTTCGTCTCCCTGGTGGTGGCGCTGACCTTCACCCCGATGGCCGTCGCCTTCGGCCGGCGGTCGCGGGGAACGAGGTGGGGTCGCGAGGAAGCCGGCCCCGTCGGGGGCGAGCGCCTGCGACTTGGCTACTGGAAGCGATACCTGGGCGAGTCGCGACGGTTCGGCCGCTTCCTGCGGGGAGTCGGGCTGGTGGTGATCCTCGCCGTTCCGGTGACCTGCGCCTGGGTCGTCGTCAGTGCGGTGCGCGGTCTGCGCCGCTTGCTGACCTGGCTGCTGCTGCCCGCCACGCGGCTGTTCGCGGTTGTGTTTCCGGCCCTGGCCGCCCGGTACGAGCGGCTGCTGGCCGGCGCTCTGACGCGCCGGGCGGCGGTGATGGCGCTGGTGGGATTGCTGGTCGCGGCCGCCTTGCTGCTGTTCCCCACCCTCGGCACGGAGTTGATCCCACCCCTGGCGCAGGGCGAGTTCACCATGTCCCTGGCCATGCCCGAGGGAACGCCCCTGAGCCGGACCGAGAAGGAGATCGCCGCCCTGGAGCTGCGGCTCGGCGAGATCGACGGCATCGTGTTGACCGCCGCCGACGTCGGGGTGAGCCGCGAGGGCGAGACCACCGCCCAGCGGCGCAAGGAGAACCGGGCTGAGGTTCACGTCAAGCTCGATCGCGCCACCCGCGAGCGGGAGGCCGAGGTCCTCGCTGGCATCCGCCGCGAGTTGAGGCGCTTTCCCGACCTGACGATGGAGCTGCGGCGCCAGTCCATCTTCACCTTCAACGCCCCGGTTGAAGTCGATATCTACGGCTACGACCTGGACGATCTGCAACGCACGTCCGCCCAGGTGGTGGCCGAGCTCGCCCAGGTGGCTGGCCTGCGGGACATCCGCCCGGGCATGGTCCCCGGTTCGCCGGAGGTGCGGGTCAGCTTCGACCGGGACAAGTTGAACCGGTACGGTCTGAGCCTGGCCCAGGTGTCCGAAACCGTGCGCGACAAGGTGCGCGGGACCGTCGCCAGCCAGTTCCGCGACCGCGAGCGGCACATCGACATCCGGGTGCTGAACCTGGCCGAGCAGCGCAACACCCTGGCCGCGGTGCAGGACCTGATCATCGCCGAGCGGGGAGGGATTCCGATCCCGCTGACGGCGGTGGCCGGGATGGAAGTCGTCCGGGGGCCCTCGGAGATCCATCGCCTCGGCCGCAAGCGGGTGGCCGTCGTGACCGCCGATCTGGCCGGGCGGGACCTGGGCTCGGTCTCGGCCGAGATCCAGGAGCGCCTGCGGCGGCTGGCCCTGCCCGCCAACACCAGCGTCGAGCTGGGCGGGCAGAACGAGGAGATGGGCAGCTCCTTCCGCTCCATGCAGATGGCCATCCTGCTCGCTGTTTTCCTGGTCTATCTGGTCATGGCAGCCCAGTTCGAATCCTTCGTCTATCCCTTCATCATCATGTTCACGGTGCCGCTGGCCCTGATGGGGGCGGTGTTCGGCCTGAAGCTGACCGGGATCCCCGTGAGCGTGATCGCCGTGATCGGGGCCATCATGCTGGCCGGCATCGTGGTCAACAACGGCATCGTGCTCGTGGACCGGATCAACCAGCTGCGCCGCCGCCTGCCCCTGTTCGAGGCGGTCCAGCAGGCCGGCCGGGAACGTTTCCGACCCATCCTGATGACCACCGCCACCACCGTGCTGGGGCTGCTGCCCATGGCCCTGGGCCTGGGCGAGGGCGGTGAGCTGCGCTCCCCGCTGGCCGTGACCGTCATCTGCGGTCAGATCCTGGCCACCCTGCAGACCCTCGTCGTCGTGCCGGTCGCCTACACCCTGCTCACTCCCGGCCAGCCGGTGCCCGCGGCTGCGCCGGCGCGGCGCCGCGCCCGGCCGGCCCCGGCGCCGTCCGCTCCGGTTCGCGAGGAGGGTTGACGTGTGGTTGACGCGTCTTAGCCTGCGGCGGCCCGTCACCCTGGCCATGGTCCTGACGACGGTTCTGGTCCTGGGTGTGGTGTCGATCTTCCGGTTGCCGCTGGCCTTCCTGCCTCGCCTCGATCTGCCGTTCATCGGCGTGTACGTGCCTTACCCCAACGGCATCCCCAGCCAGGTGGAGAAGGATATCGTCACCCCGATCGAAGAGGTCCTCGCCACCCTGGGCGGGGTGCGGGAAATCTTCAGCTTCAGCGACGCCGACGACGCCTTCATCGGCGTCGAGTTCGATTTCGGCCGGGATGTGAACCTCCTGCGCATGGAGGTAAAGGAGAAGATCGACCAGATTCGCGGCGAGCTGCCGACCGACATCCGGCAGATCCTCCTGCTGACCTTCAACACCACGGATATCCCCATCATCCAGGGCCGGATTTCGGCCAAGGGGAGAGATCTCTCCGAGAGCTGGGACCTGCTGGACCAGAAGATCATCGGTCCCTTGCAGCGGATCCCGGGGGTCGGCCAGGTCAACATCGACGGGGTGTTGCCCACCCAGGCCTCGGTCTTCCTGAAATTCGACAAGGTCCTCGAGTACAACGTGGACGTCACCCGCCTGTTCAACGAGCTCGCCGCGGCCAACGTGGAGCTCACAGTCGGCAGGATCACGGACCAGGGCCTGCGCTACGACGTGCGGACCGTCAGCGAGCTGCATGGCGTCGAGGACCTGCGGCTGCTGCCCATCGACGAGCGCGGTCTGCGCCTGCAGGACGTCGCCGACGTGGTCTACGGGGCCCCGGCCCTGAACTACGGGCGCTTCCTGAATCGGGAGCCCGCCATCGCCTTCTGGATCCAGAAGGCGTCCGGCTACAACACCGTTCAGGTCTGCCGGGATATCATGAAGGAGCTCGATCGGATCAACCTCGACCCCACCCTGCAGGGGATCAACAGCTTCACCTTCTTCAACCAGGCGGAACAGATCACCGACTCCCTGCGCAGCTTGCTGCAGGCGGGACTGCTGGGCTCGCTGCTCGCCGTCGCCATCCTCTATCTCTTCCTGCGCCGGATCAGCATGACCCTGGTTGTGAGCATCGCCATTCCCCTGTCCATCCTGGGCACCTGCGTCTTTCTCTACTTGGCCGGCAAGAGCCTGAACGTGCTGACCATGATGGGTCTGATGCTGGGGACGGGCATGCTGGTGGACAATGCGGTGGTGGTTCTCGAGTCGATCCACAGGCGGCAGCGCCTGGGCGCCCCGCCGGTCGCCGCCGCCCTGCGCGGCACCCGCGAGGTCGGCCGGGCGATCACCGCCTCCACGCTGACCACCATCATCGTCTTCGCACCGATCATCGTCAGCAAGGGCGACCAGCTGGGGGTCTGGCTCGGCGAGGTCGGGGTCACCATCAGCATCACGCTGCTGTTCTCGCTGCTGGTCAGTCTCAGCCTGATCCCCTCGCTCTCGGTCCGTCTCACCCGCCGGTCCGGTCCGACGCGCGAGAACGGCTGGCTGGCCCGCCTGCGCGCCCGCTACCTGCGCCTGCTGAGCTGGACCGCCTTGCGGCATCCTCTGCTGACCGCCCTGGTCCTGGTGCCGGCGGTGCTGATCCTGACCGGGACGATGATGGGCGTCACCAAGTTCAAGCCCGAGCCCTTCGGCGAGGAGGGGATCCGGCGGGAATATCTTTACGTGGGCTTCGATTACAGCGGGCCGGTGGACAAGAACCTTTCCCGGCAGTACGTCGAAAATACCATGGCCTACCTGGAGACCCGGCGCGAGGACCTGGATGTCCGCGACATATACGCCTACTACGTCGCCGACGGCGGCGGCGTCTCCCTGTTCTTCAACAAGGGCGTGGTCTCGGACCGTTTCTACCGCGAGGTCCGCCAGGACCTGCGGGAAAACCTGCCGGTGCAGGCCGGCCTGGAGTACCGGTTCGGGGACGAGGAGGGCCAGGGTTCCGGGGTGAAGACCTTCGAGGTCACGGTGTGGGGCGAGGATACCGAGCTGTTGACCGAACTCGCCGCCGAGGCCAAGCGACGACTCGCCTCGCTCGACCAGGTCTCCGACCTGCGGTCGGAGGCCGAGGGAGGCAAGCACGAGATCCAGATCCGGGTCGATCAGGAGCAGGCGAGCCGCTTCGGGATTCGCCCCGCCACCGTCTCCCAGATCATGGGCCTGACCTACCGGGGGGTTCAGCTGCCGCGCCTGAACGTGGGGCCCAAGGAGATCGACCTGGTGGTCTCCCTCGAGCCGGAAGCCCGCGAGTCGATCGAGAACCTGGCCATCCTCACCGTGGGAGCGGTGGACGACAAGCCGATCCAGCTCGGACAGGTGGCCTCCTTCAACATCGCCGAGAGCCCCATGCGCATCTCGCGGATCAACCAGAAGAGCGGGGTGACGGTCACCGGAACGTACGAGGGGGAGAGGCTGGACGACCTGCTCGACGACGCTCGCCAGCTCATGGACAGCCTCGAGATGCCGGTGGGTTACGGCTGGGGCTTCGGGTCACAGATCCGGCGCGGCCAGGAGCAGCAGTCGGAGATGGGGATGAACATGTTGCTGGCCATCATCTGCGTCTTCTTCGTCATGGCCAGCCTCTTCGAATCGTTGCTCTACCCCTTCATCGTCATCGGCTGTGTGCCCTACGCGTCGCTCGGCGTCTTCTGGATCATGATGGCGACCTCGACACCCTTCAACCTCATGGCGGTGATCGGGATCGTGATCCTGATCGGCATCGTGGTCAACAACGGCATCGTGCTCGTGGATCACATCAACAACCTGCGCGCCGTGGGTATGGATCTCGACGAGGCGATCCTCACCGGCTGCTCCGACCGCCTGCGCCCGATCCTGATGACCGCCGGCACGACCATCCTCGGCCTGCTGCCGCTGGCTCTCTTCCACGGCGCCCATGTTGGGGACGCCCAGTACTACCCGATGGCCAGGGCCATCAGCGGCGGGCTGGCCTCGAGCACCCTGCTGACGCTCATTGTCCTGCCGACCTACTACCGTCTCGCCACCCGCTGGGCCGAGGCTTTCCGCCACAGCCTGGGCGCGGGCCTGCGCCCGCGGAAAAGGCCGGGATCGGTTTGGGAGGGAGTGTGATTTGCGACAGGAGCGGAATGGTTTTATATTTCCGCCGCCCGGAGAGCCTCTGGCAGGTCTCCCGGAAGCCTGTTTCACGGACATTTTTTCCAGTAGGATTTTCCTTGATCGGGATCTTCCTTCCTGTGCCTGTTCGGATCCAGGTACCGTCATCACGTTTTTCGCGAGGGTTCGGTGGCAACGGCCCGCCCGGGGGTGCGGGAGAGGTGGCTAGCACCGTCGAATCGACCACGCAGGGAGTTACAGCCTTACACCGACCGGAAA
>CAZAHC010000144.1:0-8225 GCA_964484595.1 uncultured Fibrobacteraceae bacterium
CCGGCTGCAAGTGCCGCCAGCTTCGTCCTCGGGCGAAAACGTCCTCAACGGCCCTATTGGGCCGCCTCCGGGCGTTTTCGCCCTCGATCCTCGCCGGCGGCACTTTCGCTCCGCCTCGCGACGAAGGAGGTTTTGATAGGGGCTCTTAGGTTCAGTCCGCCTCGGCGGCGGTTATTAGCCGGCGGCAGGCTGCGTAAAGAAGGATCAGGGAGGGGAGAAGCAGCAGCAGCTCCAGGCCGGTGGCCGTCTCCGACCCGGCGGCCAGCTCGTTCTGGCCGAGCAGGAGCCCGAACGAGATCGCGTTGTGGACGCCGTGAGTGACCGCGCAGGCGGTGACCGACCGGGTTTTCTCGTAGATGAAGGCCAGCAGGATCCCCAGGCCGAACAGTCCGAACATGTACCAGGGCTCGTTGTGGGCCAGGGAGAAGACCAGGGCGGAGATGATGCCGGCCGGCACGCTGCCCCACTGGCGCCGGGCCAGCCGGTGCAGGATACCCCGGAAGAGGACCTCCTCGGCCGCAGGGGCAACCAGTACCACGGTGACGGCGACGCCCGCGATCGCCAGCGGCCGGGTCGGCAGATGCGAGAGGTAAATCTGGAGCCACTCCTCCGATACCGGATGCAGGCGGGCCGAGAGCTCGGCCAGCATTGAAGTGGGCAAGAGGGAGGCCACCGCGGCGACCGCGGCCCAGAACAGGACCCGGGGTCGCGCGCCGCCGAGATGGAACTCGGTGGCGAGGGTGCCGCCGACGCTGCGCGCCAGGAGGTGACAGGGCAGGAGGATCGCCGCCCCGCTGCCGGCGAAGACGGCCCAGAAGAGGCTGTCGGTGGCCGTGTATACGATCATCTGGAGCAGGATGTCGCCCAGCAACAACAGCAGGGCCCAGGCCAGGAGCCGCCCCTTGCTCCAGGCGGACCAGATTCCCGGGTCGGAGGTTCTGGCGGAGTCGTCTCGCCACTGATCGGGGCCGTTCACCACCATGGTCTCCTTCGCCGGCCGGTTCCCGTTCTCCCTCGAATGGCTAGCATGACCGAAACTCACCTGTCCAGAACTCTTGGCAGGTCCGGCGGGACAGCTTAGAATACCGGACAGGGAAGTTTTCGCCTTTCCCCGCGGGCACTTGCGCCGGCGCTGCGGCCGGGGGTGCCGGCCGCCGCCGACTCTGTCCGCCCAAGGAGCAACATGCCCTCGCCAGCCGCAGACCGAACCATCCAGGCCGTCATCTTCGATCTGGACAACACGCTGACCGACTTCATGCAGGTGAAGGAGAACGCCATCCGGGCGGCCGTCGACGCGATGATCGACACCGGCCTCGAGGTGAGCCGTCAGGAGGCGTGCGAGCGGATCTTCGCCATCTACCGGGACAAGGGAATCGAGTACCAGCGGGTTTTCAACCTGTTCCTCGAGGACCAGCTCGGGCTGGTGGACGACCGGATCCTGGCCGCCGCGGTGGTGGCCTATCGCCGCGCTCGCGAGGGTACCCTCGTGCTCTATCCTCACACCATGCTGGTCCTGAACCGCCTGCTCAAGGAGGGCTACAAGCTCGCCGTCGTCAGCGACGCGCCCCGCTTCGAGGCCTGGCTGCGGATCTGTTCCCTGCGGTTGCAGCACGCCTTCGACGTGGTGCTCACGCTCGACGACACTGGATTCAAGAAGCCCAGCCCCGAACCGTTCAAGATGGCCCTGGCCCGCCTCGGCGTCGCCCCTGCCCAGGCGGTGATGATCGGGGACTGGCCCGAACGGGACATCGTGGGCGGCAGCGAGGTGGGTCTGCACACCGTTTACGCCAGGTACGGGGACCTCCCGTACGAGTTCGGCGACCGCCAGGACCGGGGGCCCTCCGGGGCGGAGTTCGAGATCGACGACCTGCTCGAGCTTCTCGAGGTGCTGGACGTACTCAACGGCCGTGAAAGGGAGGGCGACCGATGAGAGTGGTCACCGCTCGCCAGATGGCCGCCATCGACCGGGAGACGATCGACGGGGGCGTGCCCGGCGAGGAGTTGATGGAGCGGGCGGGCCGGGAAATCGTCCGGGCGCTGCTGGATGTCTTCGGCGACCTGGCCCCCCCGGCCCGGGTGGCCATCTGCTGTGGCAAGGGGAACAACGGCGGGGACGGCCTGGTGATGGCCCGGCTCCTGGACGGCCTCGGCTTCCAGGTCTCGGTGATGCTGCTCGCTCTGGCCGACGACCTCTCGCCCGACGCCGCGGCGAACCACGCCCGGCTGCCCGCCTCGGTCACGCTGTACACCCCTGCCCGGGAAGAGTGGGCGGACCACTGGTCCGAGCTGTGTGGGTCCGCCGATCTGGCCGTTGACGCTGTTTTCGGGACCGGGATCCAGCCGCCGCTGCGCGAGCCCTACGTTTCCCTGTTCCGGGCCTTCAACCGGCAGCCCGTGCCGGTGCTCGCGGTCGATGTGCCCTCGGGGGTTTGCGGGGACACCGGCCGCGTCGATCCGGTGGCCGTTCTCGCCGATGTCACGATCACCGTCAGCTTGCCCAAGCGGGGGCTTCTGCTGCCTCCGGGGCGCGATTTCGTGGGGGACCTGGCGGTGGTGGACATCGGTTTCACCGCTGAGGTAGTGCGCCGGCACGCCCCGCTTCACGACTACCAGCCCTCCGCCAGTTACGCCAGCCTGTTGCCCCGCCGGCCCGGCGACGTCCACAAGTACCGCTGCGGTACGGTGCTGGTCCTGGGCGGCTCGTATGCCTATGGCGGCGCCGCGGTGTTGACCGGGCTGGGCGCCCTGCGATCCGGCGCGGGCCTGGTGACGGTGGCGGTACCGTCCTGCCTGGAGGTGCCGACGCGGGTCAGCCTGCCCGAGGCTCTGATCGTGCCGCTGGCCGAGACCGGCAGCGGCACCATCGCCCCGGAAACGGGCGAGGGGCTGAAGCGTCTGCTCACCCGCCAGGGCGCCGTCGCCTTTGGGCCGGGTCTGGGTGACGACCTCCGCACAAACCGGTTCGCGGTGGAGATGCTGCGGGATCTCACCTTGCCGGTGGTGGTGGACGCCGACGGTTTTTCCGCCTTCGGACGGGTCGGCGTCGAGCCGACCTTCGGTTCCGCCGACGTGGTGCTCACTCCCCATGCCGGCGAGCTGGCCCGCGTGCTCGGCAAACCGGCGGCCGAGGTTCAGGAGCACCGGCTGGAGCTGGTTCCCGAGCTGGCGGTTCGCTGGCAGGCCACCCTGCTGCTGAAGGGCTCGCCAGCGATCATTGCCGAGCCCAGCGGGCGGCTCACCTTCAATCCCTCCGGTGACGACGCCCTGGCCCACGGCGGCACCGGCGACGTCCTGACCGGTCTGATCGCTGGGCTGCTGGCCCAGGGTTGCGGGGCGGCCGACGCCGCCATGCTTGGCGCCTACCTGCACGGCAAGGCGGGGGAGCTGGCCGCGGCTTCCGGCTCGCGCCGCAGCGTCCTGGCCCGGGAAGTGGCCGCCAATCTCGGCGACGCCTTCGCCGACCTGGAGGATCTGCTGCCGGTGCAGCCGGAGACGACCGCCGGGAGCGGGTCGTGAAGATCCTCGGCCTCGAGACCTCCTGCGACGATACCAGCGTCGCCCTCTACGACAGCGAGCGCGGGGTGGCCGAGAACCTGGTCTCCTCACAGGTCGTCCTGCACGACCGGTTCGGGGGAGTGGTGCCGGAGCTGGCCTCACGCGCTCACCTGGTGAACTTGCTCCCCCTGGTGGACCTGCTCCTGGACCGACAGGGGTTGAAGCTCCGGGAGCTTGACGGGGTCGCGGTGACCGCCGGTCCCGGTCTGATCGGCGCCCTGCTGGTCGGCCTGTCGACCGGGAAGGCACTCAGCTTCGCGGCCGGGCTGCCCCTGGTCGGGATCCATCACCTCGAGGGACACATCCTGGCCAACGCGCTCTGCGGGCCGCTGGTCCTGCCGGCCGCGGTGCTCGTGGTCTCCGGCGGGCACACCGAGGTCGTGCTCGTCTTGGAAGTGGGGCGCTACCAGCGGCTGGGCGGCACGGTGGACGACGCGGCCGGCGAGGCCTTCGACAAGAGCGCCAAGCTGCTCGGTCTGCCCTATCCGGGCGGTCCGGAGCTCGACCAGCGTTCCACCGCTGGCCGGCCGGGACGTTTCCACTTCCCGCGCCCGCTGGCCCGGGACCCCCGCTGCGTCTTCAGCTTCAGCGGCCTGAAGACCGCGGTCCGGCTCGCCGTCGAGGAGTTGCCCCGCCCGCTGACGGAACAGGACGTGGCCGACGTGGCCCACGAGGTCCAGGAGGCGATCACCGACGTCTTGACCGGCCGCCTCTTCCAGGCCGCCCGGGAGCACGGAGTCAAGGCCGTCTACCTGGCCGGGGGCGTGGCGGCCAACCGCCGCCTGCGTCAGCGCACCGCCGCGGAAGCGGAACGCACCGGTCTTCATTTCCTCCCCTGCGAGCCTGTCTACTGCACCGATAACGCCGCCATGATCGCCTATGCCGGCTGGTGCCATCTCGCCGCCGGGCGCCGCGACGCTCTCGACCTCGACAGCTTTGCCCGCGGCCTCCTCACTTCCTGGCGCTGAAATCCCCCGGCTCACCGCGCAAAAACCCCTCAGGAAACCGTAAATGGTGCCGATCCATCCTGCTGACAGGTTGATGGCGTCGCGACAAGCCCAGGAGCGGGTTTGCGGCGCACTGTTTCACCTCGCAAACAGGGGCAAGGGTGGCGATGGCAGGAGATGCAAAAATCCTGGTTGTGGACGACGAACCCCATATCCGCCGGATCCTGCAGTTCTTGCTGGAACAGGAGGGGTTCGAGGTGGTCCTGGCCGAGAACGGGGAGGAAGGTCTCTCCCTGGTCGAAAAGATCAAGCCCGACCTGATCCTGCTGGACGTGATGATGCCGCTGATGGACGGCTTCTCCGTCCTGCAGAACCTGCGTGCCAACTTCGAGACCAGTCGGATCCCGGTCATCATGCTGACCGCCCGGGGCGAGAGCTCCGAGAAGGTCAAGGGCTTGAAGGGCGGGGCCAACGACTACATCACCAAGCCGTTCAACCAGGAGGAGCTGCTGCTGCGAATGCGCAACATGCTCGAGGCAAACCGAGCCCAGCGGGAAGCCAATCCGCTGACCGGTCTGCCAGGAAACCGGGCCATCGAGCGCGAGTGCCAGCTGCGGGTTCAAGACGGCAAGCCCTTCGGGTTCATGTACATCGACATGGACCGCTTCAAGAGCTTCAACGACTTCTACGGTTACTCGCGGGGTGACGAGGCCATCTCGTTCCTGGCCAAGGTTCTGCGGGAGAGTTCCCAGCAGATGGGCACCCGCACCGATTTCATCGGCCACGTGGGCGGGGACGACTTCGTCCTGATAACCGAGAGCCCGAACGCCGAGGCGATGGCGAAGCACATCATCGAGGAGTTCGATCGGGGAATCGAGGATCTGTATGATCCGGAGCACTACGCCGCCGGGTACCTACGGGTGAAGAGCCGGGCCGGGGTCGTGGAGGAGGTCGCGCTGGTGACGTTGACCGTCGCCCTGGTGATTGACGCCCAGGGACGGTTCGAGCACCTCGCCGAACTAAGCGACCTGGCCGCCGAACTGAAGCGTTACGGAAAGACCAAGATCGGCAGCGTGGTGGTCAAGGAACGGCGCACCCCCACTGAGAGCCCCGAACTCGTGGCCAGCTCCCGATCCAAGGATCCATCTTCTTGAACCCGGGGTCCAGGCCAATGACCAGCTCGCAAAAGGGAGCCCTGCCAGGTAGCACTCCGACTTCCCACCCCGGTCCACATTCCGGGGGAGGGCCGAATCGGCTTCCGTGGCTCTGGGCGGGACTGGCGGGGCTGGCCCTGGCGGCCGCCGTCGCCGGGGCCGTTGCCGCCGCTGGTACGGGTCGGGCGGCGAGTCTGCCGCTGCTGGTCGCCTCCCTCCTGCTCGCCATGCCGGTCCTGATCGCAGTTCTGGTCCAGGAATCCCGGCTCTGGGGGAGAACCGATCCGGGCGCCCTTGAGCCCTGGACCCGCGAGGCCCTCCCCGCGGGGACCGCCCTCCAGGGAGACGAGAAGCTGCGGGCGCTGCGGGAGGAAGTGGCCAGGGCGGCGGTGGACTGGCCGGGAGTGATCCTCGCTGCTGTGTTCTCCGAACCGGATCTGCACCGCTGGCAGGTTGGCGGCGATCGCGAATGTCTCGTCTGCACCCGGGGAGAGGCGCAGCCCGAGTGGCGGCAGCTGCCGTCGCGGGTCGACCTCCTCCTCGACCGCTTTGCTGCTGCGGACCCCGCCCTCCCGTGCGAGGGGAACCTGACCGACCTGGTGCGGGCCGGCTGGCCAGAATCCGATTTCCAGGGGGGGCACTACTGGATTCTGTCCTCGCTGACCGGCCCGGACCAGGAACCGGTTCTGCTGCTGTCGGTGGTGCAGCGCCGGACCCTGGACCGCCCCGGTTTTCGCGCCTTCCTGGACCGGATGCGGGCGCAGTTCGGGCCGTTGCTCGCGGTTCAGCAGCACCTGGAAGTCCTGCGGGGAGAGCTGACTTCCATCCAGGCGGAGAACGAGGTACTGGCCCGCCTGAACCGCATGCAGGGCGATTTCGTGGCGGTGGCCAGCCACGAATTAAAAACACCTCTGACTTCGATCATCGCCTACGCGGAGGTGCTCCAGCAGAACCTCCAGGAGAAAGAGTTCGCCCAGAGCGAGGAGTTCCTCGACATCGTCAAGACCGAGGCCGAACGCCTGCTGCGGATGGTGAACCGGATTCTCGACTTCTCGCGGCTGGAATTCGGCGACCGGATGCTCGACCGGCAGCCGGTCGCGCCGGAGCCGCTGATCCGGTCCACGGCCCGCACCCTCCAGCCACACCTGGAGCGCAAGGATCTGAAGCTCGATTTCGACTTCCCGGAGGATCTGCCCCGGGTTGAGGTGGAAAGCGATCTGATCCGCCAGGTCGTCATCAACCTGATCAGCAACGCCATCAAGTTCACGCCCGCCGGGAGCGAGATCACCGTGGCTGGCCGCGAGGACGCCGGCACGGTCAGGATCGACGTTCGCGACAACGGGCCGGGAATTCCCGCGGTGGAGCTGCATCGTATCTTCCGGCAGTTCTACCGGCTGCGAGGCCCGTCCTCGGCCCAGGACGGGGCCGGCCTCGGCTTGACGATCGTCAAGAACATCATCGACATGCACAACGGGCACATCGACGTGCAGAGCCGCGAGGGCCGCGGTACAACCTTCAGCTTCCATCTGCCCAAGCAGCACCACTTCAACCCGGCCCCCGCGAACCTGCTGGGGGATCTGGTGAGCGAGGGCACCTTCCAGACGGTCCTGCGCCTGAGCGTGCGCATGATCGCGGAGCTGATGGAGGTCCGCAAGGTTGCCCTGCTGATCCGGGACCAGGACCAGCCGGACCTGGTGATCCAGTCTGCCCTGGGGCTGTCGCGTTCCTTCGTCGGTTCGTTCCGGGCGGACGGGGACGAGGGGGTCCTCGCCAGGGTCATGCAGAGCCGTGAACCGGCCCTCGGGGGCGATCGGTTGCGGGCGGCAGGCCAGACCGCCACCGCGGTCGCCGAGCCCTGGTGGGAAGCGGTCGTCCCGCTCCCAGTCGGCGACGAGGTGATCGGTCTGGTCACGGCCGCGGACAAGGTCGACGGCGAACCTCTGGGCGAGGACGACCTGCACTTGCTGGCCACGCTGGTGGAGAAGGTGGCGGTGGCTATGGCGGCGGTTTTGCAGGGGGGCACCGGGGACCTGGCCGGGGTCATCGAGGCCCTGCAGGCTCTCGTCCAGATGAAGCACAGCTGCATCCCGACGGTCAATCCGCTGGCCCTGCGCCTGCTGGACAAGACGGCCCGCAAGCTGGGGCTGTCACCGGCGGAGGCCAAGCGGCTCCAGTACGTCGCCTCGCTCCACGATGCGGGCATGGTGCGGGTGGACCGGGAGATCATCGGGAAGGCCAGCCACCTCGATCCGGACGAGAAGGACCTGGTGGGTAATCACGTGACCGACGGGGCGCAGCTGATGGCGCCACTGCTCGGCAGCCGGGAGATGGAGGAGATCATCCTGACCCACCACGAGCGGGTGGACGGGACCGGGTATCCCGCCGGTCGTCAGGGCGAGGAGATCCCCCTCGGCGGCCGGATCCTGGCGGTGCTCGACGCCTTCTTCGCCATGATCCAGAACCGGCCCTATCGGCCTGGCCGGCCGGCCGCGGAGGTGGCCGAGGAGATACGCCAGCACATCGGTACCCAGTTCGATCCGACGATCGTCGAGGTGTTCCTGGAAGTCCT
>CAZAHC010000145.1:0-8218 GCA_964484595.1 uncultured Fibrobacteraceae bacterium
CCCGACGGGGGTCTGGCCCGTCTTCCCCTCGAGACGCTCGAGATCGGCATCGACCATCAGCCGGACCATCTCCGGGAAGGTGACCTCCGGCTCCCAGCCGAGCTTCTGGCGGGCCTTGCTGCAGTCGCCGAGCAGAACGTTGACCTCCGCGGGCCGGTAGAACTCGGGATCGGAGACGACATGGTCCTCCCAGTTCAGGCCCACGTGCGAGAAGGCGATCTCGCAGAACTCGCGCACCGAGTGGTTCTCGCCGCTGGAGATGACGAAATCCTCGGGCTCGTCCTGCTGGAGCATCAGCCACATGGCGCGCACGTAGTCGCGGGCGCAGCCCCAGTCGCGCTTGGCGTCCAGGTTACCGAGGCGCAGCTTGTCGGCCAGGCCGCGCTTTATGCGGGCGACGTTGTGGGTGATCTTGCGGGTGACGAACTCGAGACCCCGCCGGGGAGATTCGTGGTTGAAGAGGATCCCCGAGACGGCGAACAGCTTGTAACTCTCGCGGTAATTGATCGTGATCCAGTGCCCGTAGACCTTGGCCACCCCGTAAGGGCTGCGCGGATAGAGGGGGGTCCTCTCGGTCTGCGGCGTCTCCTGCACCTTGCCGAACATCTCGCTGGAAGAAGCCTGGTACATCCGGATGGTGGGGTCGACGAGCCGGATCGCCTCGAGCAGGCGGGTGACGCCCAGGGCGGTCACGTTGCCGGTGAAAAGGGGTTGCTGCCAGGAGGTGGGCACGAAGGACTGGGCGGCCAGGTTGTACACCTCGTGGGGCCTGGTCTTGGTCACCACATCTATCACCGAGGCCTGGTCCAGCAGGTCGGCCGGGACCAGCTGCAGCCGCCCCTCGAGGTGGGCGATCCTCTCGGAGGTCTCGGTGCTAGTGCGCCGCATCATCCCGAAGACCTCGTAGCCCTTCTCAAGCAACAGGTCGGCCAGGTAGGAGCCATCCTGGCCCGTGACGCCGGTGATCAAGGCCCGGCGCGTGCCCCCCGGTTCGGGCATTTCGGTCCCCTCTCCCTCGAAAACAGGTCGAACTTGGCCCTGATTATTCAGAAATAATCGGGGTTTGAACGATAAATCGCCCCGCCGCCCTGGTCAAACCACATTCACCGGGAGCCAGGGCGGGATTAACCCGGGTTATTAATGAATGGCCTACTGCGGCTGGTCAAATGCCCACCAGAACACCTCTTCTCGGATCGGCTCGGTCAACGTACCGCTGTGGGTACGCCACCCTCGCCGATCCTTGCGAGGTCGTGTTCTGGTGGGCATTTTCCTCATCCTCGCTACGGCCATTCATGAATAATCCGGGTTGAGGCTCACGAGGAACTTATCGGTCCAGACCGCCACCGATTGAGGGATTTGCCTTTGACCGGCCACCAGGCCTGCACTAGTATTCGCCCTGGCACGATCTCCCGCGAAACTCCTGAACCCCAGTTGAAGAAAAGGTCTCATGGATCCCAGAGAAGCTTACGCAGAAAAAACGGTCCTGGTCACCGGGGGGGCCGGTTTCATCGGCTCCCATCTCGTGGACACCCTGGTCGATCTCGGCGCCAGCGTCCGCGTCCTGGACAACCTGACCGAGGGCCGGCTGGACAACCTGACCCAGTCCCTCGCTCAGATCGAGTTCCGCGAGGGCTCGATCGCCGACAGCGCCGTGCTCGACGAGGTGGTTCCCGGGTGCGACTACGTCTTCCACCTCGGCGCCAACGCGTCCGTACCGGTCTCGGCGGAGGATCCCGAATTCGATTTCGAGGCCAACCTCGTGGGGACTTTCCGGGTGGTCCAGGCCGTCCGTGAAGCGGGGGCCGGCCGGCTGCTGTACGCCTCCTCGGCCGCCGTGTACGGGGAGCCCCAGACCGACAAGATGGCCGAGGATCACCCCTTCGTGCCCAAATCTCCCTACGCCGGCACCAAGCTGGGCGGGGAGTTCCTGCTCGATGCCTACTGCCGCTGCTTCGACCTGGACCACCGGCGAGTTCGCATCTTCAACACCTTCGGCCCGCGCGTGCGCAAGTACGTCATGTTCGACCTGCTGGAGAAGCTGCGACGGGACCAGGAGAACCTCGAGGTCATCGGCACCGGCGACCAGGTCCGCGACTACAACTTCGTCGGCGATACCGTCCAGGCCCTGCTGCTGGTCGCCGCCCATCCCGAGGGCCGCGGCCAAGTCTACAACATCGCCGGCGGCAAGCCCATCAGCATTCGCGAACTGGTCGACCTGATCATCGAGCTGGTGGATATCCCGCGGCCCGAGATCACCTACACCATGGAGAGCTGGCCGGGGGATGTGGTGCGGATGATCGCCGACACGTCCCGGGTCACCGAACTCGGCTTCACCCCCGCCATCGGTCTCGAAGAAGGCCTCCGCCGGATGATCGCCTGGCACCGCGAGCAGTTCAGCCCCCCCTGGTAAAGAGGAGGCCCCCTCCGCATGCGGGTCGCCATGATCAGCAACTATCCCTGGGACCCGGTGGTGGTGCCCGGCGGGGTCACCGCCGTCGCGAAGCAGGTCACCCGGGGCCTGGCCCGCCTGCCGGAGATCGACCTCCACGTGGTTTGCTGCATGCCGGGGGTTCCCCGGGACGAGGTGGTTGAGCGGGACGGCGCCACCATCCACTTCCTGACCCACAACTTCCGGCTGTCGGTGGCGCTGAACCTGCTGCCGCAGCGGCGGAAGATCGGCCGGGTCATCCGCCGGCTCCAGCCGGACCTCGTGCACGCGCAGGGTCTGGGCACCGCCGCGGCCGCCGCCCTGGACTGCGACCTGCCGCGGATTCTCACCGTGCACGGCATCCTCTGGCTCGAGCCCATCGAGGCCCCCTCCCTGATCACCCGGCTCGGCGGCCGGCTGCGGCAGCGGATCGCCTTCCGGCAGATCCTGCGCGCCGAGAACGTCATCATCATCTCGGGATACGTGGCCAAGATCCTGCCGCCCGGGCCGCGTTACCGCATCTTCACCATCAACAACCCGGTCGGGGACGACCTGTTCGCCCTTCGCAACCGGCCCCGGTCACCCCACGTCCTGGTGGTCGGCGGCCTGCGACGGCGCAAGGATCCCCTGACCAGCGTGCGAGTGATGAAGCGGGTCCTGCAGGTGGTGCCGGAGGCGACGATGAGCCTGGTCGGCGTGCCGTCGGGCACTGCCCTGGACGAGCAGGTGGCGAGCTACATCGCCGACCGCGGCCTCGGCGACCGGATCCGGATCCTGGGCCTGGTGCCCGACGAGACTCTCTGGCGGGAGTACGAGCGGGCCTCGCTGCTGCTGATCCCCTCGCTCGAGGAGACCGCGCCGGTGGCCATCGGGGAGGCGTGCGCGGTCGGTCTGCCGCAGGTCGGAACCGTGGCGGGGGGCATCCCCTACCTGATCCGCGAGGGCGAGACCGGCTACGTGCGCCCGGTGGGTGACGTGCCCGGACTGGCCGAGAAGGTGATCGCCATCCTCACCGACCAGAAACTGCGGGAGCGCCTGGCTGGTCAGGCAAAAGAACTGGGAGGGCGGGAGTTCTCCCTGGACGCCATCGCCCGCCGGACGCTGGCTGCCTACCAGGAAGTGCTGGCACGGACCTAGGCGAGAAGTTCAGCCTCCGGTGGACATTCCCGGCAAGAACCCTCCAGGAACATCGAGATGGCCCCGGCGAACGTTACAAGCAGGCAGAGACGGCGGGCGTAGCTGGCGGCGCCGCAGTAATGGTCCTCCAGAGCCCTCAGGATGCCCTGCTTGTTGAATACCGCGTCGTCGCAGGCGGGGGAGTTCACGAAACTCTCGAGCAGGCGGCGGAGTTCGGGGTCGCTGCGAACCGTCGTGGCACGGTCGTGCGGTCGGGCCGCCTCGATCTGGGTCCGGTAGCCGGGTATCACCTTTCGCATCACCCGCGTGTGAGCCTTGCCCAGCAGGTCGCGAACCAGGTTCCGCCTGTTCCCAGGGATGCTGGCCTGCAGCAACAGGTTGTTGTTTGCGTTCGGTACATGGCGAATCTCCGGGCCGAGTCGGTGGATGACCGCCTGGTACATCGCCTGTCCGAAGCGCAGGCTGGTCGGCAGGGACATGACGAACTCCAGGTACTCCCTGTCAAACAGCGGTCTGATATTTCCAAAGAGATGGCGATCCACCAAGGATGAAGCACAGGTCATGTGGGGCTGGCGCACGAACAGATCCCAGGACTCGTAGATTCGAGGGTTGGAGGAGCCCACCAGAGGCGCCCAGGACTGGTCGAAGGCATCCTTGAGCAGTGGCAGCTGGCGGTCCAGGAAGGCCGGATTGAAGATCGGTCTCAGCTTGGCCGCCAGGTAATGCGGCACGTTCTGGAAAACCGCGTCCCGGAAGGCGTCCCGCGATCTGGGCAGCAGCATGTAGGGCTTGAGGTGCCCGCCCGAGGCGACATCTCCCAGCTGGCCTCCCAGGAGGAAATCGCCTTGCCGCTTCAATTCCGCATGCTGGGTGATGGTCAGGAACATGGTGACCGACATCGTGCCTTCGGTGCGCCAGACACTCTGGTGGAGGAAATCGGTGATGGGTGTCGTGTGAGGTTCCTTGACGCGGTGGTCGAAGCCCAGGTTCCTGGCGATCCGCGAGGCGTAGGCAACCTCCAGGGACGTCCTCTCGCCGTGGGTCCAGGCCAGAATGGGGCGAAAGTCCCGCGGTACCGACACCGCGACCGCCCGGCTGTCCAGCCCGCCGCTGAGGCCGAAGTTGACCCGCTCCTTGCCCCGCAAGCGCCTCTCCGTCGCCCGGCACATACGCTCGCACCACTCGTCGATCAGATCGCCCGGGCTCCGGGAAAGGTCCCGGTCGCCGAAGCCGAGCGGCGCGTAGCGGCTCACCAGCAGGCGCCCGTTCACGTACTCGAGGCGGGAGGCGGGGGTGAGGGACTCGATGCCCTCGATGAAGGTTCTCGCCCCCAGGTTATAGGCGAAGGCGAACACCTCCAGCAAGCCCAGCGGATCCAAGGCCGGTTTCTGCTCGGTGGTCGCAAGGATCGGCTTCTTCTCGGAGCCAAAACGGAGCGTGGTCCCCTGCAGCGAGAAATAGAAGGGCCTCGTGGCAAGGTGATCGTTGAAGACCAGGAGCCGCCTGTCCCGCCGGTGGAAGATCAGGACGACGAAATCCCCGTTCAGCAGGGTGACGAAATTTTCGCCCCGCCTCAGGTAGAGATCCAGCAGCAACTGGCAGGTCGGGGCTCCCGGCGCCTCCGGTCGCCCCAGGTGGCGCCGCAGCGCGGCGGAGTTGTAGATCTCCCCGTCCAGGAAAAGAACGATATCCTCGTCCGGGGAGACCGCCGGCTGTACCAGGCTGCTGGAGATGATGTCGGTCAAGGTGTTGACGATGAGGCAATGCGGCGTTTGATAGGACTTCCGGTGGAATTTCACGCCCCGCAGGGCGTGAACGCGATCGATCCTTTCCGCCAGGGAATCGGGACCTACGAGAGGCTTGACGGTGTCGATCAGACCGGACAGTCCGGGCATGGGCCACCCTTCTCGCTTCAGCCAATCGCCCCGTACAATTGTAGCAGAACCTCTTCCTGGGTGCACCAGTTGTACCGGGTCCGGGAGAGCTCTCGAGCCACGGTCTTCATCTCCCCCAGAGCGTCCGGATTCCCGACCAGACGTTCCAGGCCGGCCGCGATGGAGTCGACGTCCTCGGCGTCGACCGCGATCGCGGCGCCGGGGCGAACGAACTCCTCGACGAACGCCTCGAGGTCCGAGCAGAGGGTCGGCAGGCCCGCCGCCAGGTACTCGTACATCTTGTTGGTGCTGCAGAAGCGGATGGAGACGTGGTTGAAGGGGTTGGTCAGCAGGTTCACCGCGACGTCGTACCTCGCGACCACCCGCATCACCTCGCTGGGAGCTACCAGCGGCAGGAAGTGAACCCGGTCCGCGAGCCCGAGCCGGTCGATCAGGTCGCGCAGCCGTAACTCGCTGTCGCGGTAACCGAAGGCCAGCAGGAACAGCTCGACCCCGGGCACCCGCTGCATTCCCTCCAGCAGTAGATCCAGCCGGTTGTTCCGCAGGTCGTAGCCACCGCTGAAGATGAGTCGCAAGGTGCTCTGCGGCCGGTCGTCAGCCGCGGCGAAGGACCCCGGATCGACCACCGGGAAGTTCGAGACGACGGTGAATCTCTCGACCGGCAGACCGTACCGCTCGGCCGAAGCGCGGCCCCGGCCGGCCGACACCACGATCACCCCGTCGGCCCGACCGATGAACCAGGATTCCAGCCAGGCCTGGGCCCGGCCGTGCTCCCACTGCACCTCGTGGGCGTCGTAGACGAACCGGCCGCCATGCAGCTTGGCACCAAGGTACATACCGACCAGGAACATGGTGTTGTGAGCGTGGTAGTATTCGGCCCGGGTCAGCAGCACGACCAGGTTGATGATCAGGATATTCCAGACCATCGAGAGGTTCCGCCAGAACCGATACTTGCGCGAGATGACGGGAAAGGTGCGCAGCCGGAACAGGAAATCCTGGCCCGCCGGCGGCCGGAAGGTGGCGCGGAAACCGTACACGCTGACCTGGTAGCCAGCCTGCGCGAGGGAGTTCGCCTCCTTCTGGACCCGGTAGTCGTAGTATATGTCCGAGGATTCGGCCATGACGACCCGGTTGCCCATTCTACTTCCCCACCCTGGCCAGCTCCGAAATCACCAGGTCGACCTGCTCGTCCGTCAGGTCCCCGTGCATCGGCAGGCTCACGATCTCGTCCGCCAGGCCACAGGTCACCGGGAAGTCCACCTTCCGGAGAGAGAGGTCGGCATAGGCCGGTTGCAGCGGCAGGGGGATCGGGTAGTGGATCCCGCAGGCGATTCCCTGCCCGCCGAGATGGTCCATCACCGCCGCGCGGTCGGGCACGCGCACGACGTAGAGGTGGAAGACATGCCGGACGTCGTCCCGCACTGCCGGGGTACCGATCCAGTCGGGGAGCTCGGCGCTGTAGCGCGCGGCCACTTCCCGCCGGCGGTCGTTCCACTGGTCCAGGTACTTCAGCTTGACCTGCAGGACCGCAGCCTGGATGCCGTCGAGTCGGCTGTTCTCCCCCTCGAACTCGTGGGTGTACTTCTGCTTGCTGCCGTGGTCGCCGCGCATCCGCATCCGCTCGGCCAGCCCGGCGTCGTTGGTCACGACCGCGCCGGCGTCGCCGTAGGCGCCGAGGTTCTTGCCGGGGTAGAAGCTGAAGCAGGCGCAGTGGCCCAGGGTGCCGATCTTGCGGTCCTTGTAGAAGGCGCCGTGGGCCTGGGCGGCGTCCTCGACCACCAGCAGATCGTGCTTCCGGGCAATCTCGAGCACGGGGTCCATGTCCACCGGCTGCCCGTAGAGATGAACCGGAACGATGGCTTTGGTGCGATCGGTGATCAACGGCTCGATGAGCGCAGGATCGATCGTGTAGTACTGCGGGTCGCAATCGGCGAAGACCGGCCTGGCCCCGGTGCGGGAAATGGCCTCGCTGGTGGCAATGAAGGTGTTGGCGGCGGTGATGACCTCGTCACCGGGCCCGATCCCGAGGGAACTCATGGCCACGAACAGGGCGTCGGTGCCGTTGGCGACTCCCACGCAGTGCTCCACGCCGATGTAGGCGGCGAAGTCCTCCTCGAACGCCCGGGCGTACTTCCCGCTGATGAAGGCCGTATCGGCGATCACCGCCTCGATGGCGGCATCGACCTCCGGCTTGATGGTCTGGTACTGGGCCTTCAGATCGACAAAATGGACCTTCATTGTTCACTCCTGTCACGATTCCAGGGCGAGAAAGCGACATCCCTCATCTCTTCGGCCGCTGCGCGGGTGATTTGACACCTAACCCCCGCTGGAACCAGCCTGGCCCCAAGTGTAGGAAAATCGCGGCGATATTTCAGGGAAATCCTTTTTTTCGTTTGGGCCCGGGGAATCAGTCGGCGGAAACCGAGACGGTCAGCTGGAACTGCCAGTCCTCAAGAGGATCGCCGGTTTCCTGGTGGGAATCGACGGCGAGGTAGAAGGTGTGGCCGGTCCCGACTTCCTTGACCACGACCAGTTCCTCGGTGTGATCGAGGCTGTTGTCTGCTCCGTAGCGGGCGTCGGCGAAGGCGAGGCATTCGGCATCCGGGCCGCAACCGTCGAAGAGCCAGAGGGCGCCGTCGAACTGCAGGTTGCCGAGGGTGGCCGTCAGCACAGCCTCGTCGGGCAGGATGAAGGCGTACCAGCACTCTCCCCCCTCTTCCCGGAAGCCGCCGCAGGGAGCTGACGTGACCAGGTTCGG
>CAZAHC010000146.1:0-8126 GCA_964484595.1 uncultured Fibrobacteraceae bacterium
CCGAGCGACCCGGGTACAGGAGGTACCCGGGGAGCGTCCCCGGAAACGGCAAGAACAGGGCCAAGGTCATCGCCTGGTCCCCAGTAAGCCGGACCTGGGACCACAACCTATTTCAACAGAACCATCTTCCTGGTCGGGCCCTCCTGCTCGCCATCGAGATACAACCGATAGAAGTAAGCGCCGCTGGCGACCTGTGCCCCGTGGCGGTCGCGACCGTTCCAGTGAATCCGACCCGGACCTGCCGCCAGCCGGCCGCCCGGCAGCATGCGCACCACGGCGCCGCGCAGGTTGTAGATCCGGACCGCCGCCTCGCCCTCGCGCGGCAAGTTGAACCGGAAATCGGTCCCCGCGTTGAACGGGTTCGGCACGTTCCGCAGGTTCAGGCCCGCCACCGGCGCCGGCCCTTCCCCGGCCGAACCGGCCACCCGGAACTGCAGCGTCACCGGAGCCGCTCCCACCTCGAGCTTTACTCCCTGCTGACCGCCAGGCCGACCGTGCAACGAACCGGCCAGCAGCCGGTCCTCCGACGGTAGGTAGATCTCCAGGTCGAGGCCCGAAGGCAGATCCTCGTCCGTCCACTGCAGGCTCACCGGGCCGGGCTCGGAACGGGTCAGAACAGCAACCCAGGGCTGGGGGCGGTCAGCCGTGCCCCGGAGATCCGACCGGAACCGGTCGCCCGTGCTCAGGCCCCAGTCCGGCCGGAATAGCCAGACCTGCGGGGCGGCTATCTCGCCCGGCGAGAACGGAGGCAGCGGCAGATCCCACCCGGCATCGAACCCGTCCGTCGCCCCGGGGCACTGGCCGAGCACGACTGTGCCGGGACTTCCGGCGAGAGCCACCTGGAGCCGCCAGTCACAGCCGGACGGCTGGCCGGACTTCCGGCTCCCTTCCCCGGCCGCGGCGGCCCGGCCGGTCCCGGACCGCTGGCCCGACGCCGCAAAATGTCCCGGCCCGGAGGCACGTCCCGGCAATCCGTCCCGCCCGAAACCAGTCGGCCCCGCCCTCGCCGCCAGGGCAGCCCCGGACTCGCCCGCCGGCAACGGCGCTCCCCCGCCGACCAGGTTCCGGTAGTCGAACCACAACGAAAGACCGTCGCTGAACCCGGCGAACCAGTAACCGTGCCACGTGTCAAGGGTTGTCACCGTCTCGTAAATCCCCGCGGCATCGTCGTAACCGTATACCGAACCGGAGACCAGACCGGCGCCGACCGCCTCGGGGAAGGTATACCTGGTGCCGTCATGGTCGACCATCACTCCGGCCAGCGAACCTGCCGTCCACAGCGGATAACCGACCACCGTCCAGCCGTTGGCGACCGGCACGCTCACCCCGTCGGCGTCCCGGGTGCCAGCCATGCTCCAGACGAACTCCTCGCTGGCCGCCACCCACAGACCCTGGCCCTGCAGGACAGGCTCGCTGCCATCCACGGTCCGGTAGCCGGTCGAACCGTCGAACTCGTACAGGAAGACCGGGCCAGTGGCGTCGTCCAGCAGGACGTCGGCCCAGGTCTGCGCGCCTGCAGCGGGAACCAGCGGCGTTCCGATCAGCGACCATCCCGCCGGCAGGGTCCGCGTCTCCGGGAAGAGCGGCGGCAGGCCCTGGCCCACCAGGATCGAGAAGGAGCGCTCACCGGCAGCGGTCAGCTCGAACTCGTAACCGAGCGCCGGGAACAGGTCACTGGTGAGACCGGTCGTGTGGTCCAGCAGCCAGAGCCCGTAACCGCTGGCCTGCTCGAAGCTGGGCGTGAACTCGAGCCTCACAGTCCCGACCTGGTCCGACGTCACCACGAAGGGCCAGCTCTTCTGCTCGTCGAACGGGTTGAAGAAGGATCGAACGTCGGACTGGAACCGGTCGCCCACCGGCGCGCCCCACTCCGGATGGAAGAAGTAGCCGCTGAGATAACCGAAGGGAGGCGGTGCGGGCTCGGGCACGTCCAGATCGGGATCGTAGCTGTCGGTCGCGCCGGCAGACGTCTGCAGGAGGTTGCCCTCGTCCGCCAGGTGGCCCAGAGCCAGGTCGATCTCGACGCTCAGGCCGCCGACCGCCACCGTCAACGAGGTGGGCAGGGTGATCTCGGGAAGCAACGGGTCGTTGCTCCGGATCACGGTATCGACCTGGTATTCCCCGTAATCAAGGCCGGTCGCGTCGAACAGACCGGTAATATCGAGGCTGCCGCCCGGGATCACCGTGCCGCCCATGGTATCGAGGGAGAACCAGTAGTCGATCGCCGTCGTTACCGAAACGTCGTCAATACACCAACCGAAGAAAACGTTATTGCTGTCGTCACCCGTGTCAAAGCGGAACCTCAACCGTATTTCCTGTCCGGCAAACCCGGACAGATCGAGGGTAGAAAAAACCCACCCGGGCGAACCACCAGACAGTGGAGGACGCAAGGAAATCCAGGTCTGGCCACCATCAATGGAGACCTCCACCAGGCACAAGTCCTGGCCCAGCTCGGTGGCAAAGCACTCGCGGAACTCCACCGCCAGCGGGGCCTGGTCAAGACCGAGACTGATCGGAGGACTGACCAGGGCATTGTGGACGCGCTCGCCGACATCGTAGTTTCCCTGGCTCTCTACCGCACACCACCAGCTGGCCGACGGACTATGACTGACGAGCTGCGTCTGGTGCCACAGGTCCTCGCCGGCGAAGACCTGGGTCGTCCAGGCACCGGGCCCGTTCTCCATGTCGTCGAAGAAGATGATGCCGCGCGTCGGGTCGGTTCTGCTGGAAAGGTTTTCCAGGGCGATGAAGAACGCCAGATCATTGCCGCCGGGGTTCTCGATGGTCACCGTCTGGCTCGCAGTCTGGCCGGGGTAAAGGGCCTGCGCGAGTGAATCGGGGGTCACCACGAGAACCGGAGCGGGAATGCCCGTGCCGGTAACGGGAACCTCGACCACAGGCTCATCGGGGTCGTCACTAGTAATGGTCAAGATCCCCGAGTATTCGGCCTCCTCGACCGGGTTGAAGCGCACCGCGACGGCCCGACTCTCTCCGGTCGGCACACTGAAACCCGCCGGGTCGACCACGAAGACCGCGTGGTCACTGCTGACGCCCGTGACCATCAATTCAGCGCAGCCGGGGTTTCCGACCAGCAACGTGTCGATTGCCGTCCCACCGCAGAACACCTCGCCGAAATCGACACTCGCCGGGGAAACGGAGACGTCAGGGAACCCGGTGACGTGCAGGTGCACGGGGATCCGGACTTCGGGTTCATAGGGATCATCGCTGGTAAAAAGGACATCCGCCCTGGAGTCGCCACCACAGTTCTCGCTGGCGTCGAGGATGACAGCCAGGTCGATACTGGCTCCGGCAGGAACAATGCCCGAGGTTGGCTCCAGGGAAACCCAATCTCTCGCGCCAGCCAGCCAGTCGAAGACCTGATTCCCGAACAGCAGGTTGTCGCAATATTCAATCGCGAAGTTATTCAAAATATCCTCGGCCAGGGTGACAACCCGGCCGCAGGCAACCCGGCCCAAGGCGAAGATCGACACTTCAATTCGATCCTTCACCAGAACCATCGAAGAGCCACTCACGCGGGATAGATGGGCAAAAGGGTTCGGCAGGAAGAGCTGATTCACGCCAGCGGTAATCGCGTGGGCATTGATGTTGTCCGTCGTCCCATTGGCCCCGCCCGGGGTCGAGTACTCGATCGGGACCTCCAGGAAACCCAGGATCCGGTTGAAGGCGGAAACCGCATCGACGGTCTCCCCGTTCAGCAACAGGGAGCCGCCGCCGGCAAACCAGTCGGCCAGGGCCGACATCTCGGCTTCGGTCCAGGTATCCCGGCAGTTGGTCGTCCAAAGTATGTCATAGTCGGTGAGAAGGGATCGCGTTATTGGATCGTGGTTTTCCGTCAAGGCCGCGCCGCGGGCTGCCAGTTGTACCCTTAGCGTGAACCATGAACCCAGGTCGGGCTGCCCGTGCGACCGATCCCACAATATCTCGACCCCGGTGAGATCATCGAGTCGGAGTTGCGAAGATACCTGAAATCCCCCTTCGGGACTTGATCCGGAATTGTCACCACTGCCGGGGCCGGAACCCGTGACGCCGGCACTGAGCCCGGACAACTCGAGCGGCCACGATGAGCCAGCAGGAGGGATCTCGATTTCACCCGCCCAGTGAAGATCGCCGCCACCGATATTGTTTATCGTCAGCGCAAGAGTATCCATTTCTCCGGCACCCAGATCAGCGTACAGGGAATCCGGTGTCACCTCGATGCCGGGCAGCTCCACCCCCTCTCCCTGGACAACCACGGTCAGCACCGGCTCGTCGGGATCGTTGCTCTGGATCGATAGCGTTCCCGTTACAACCCCGGTTCCCTGGGGACAGAAGGTCACGGTAACGTCCTGACTCTCACCCGCCGGCAGATCGAAGCTCGCGGGAGAGACGGTGAAATCGCCCTGGTCGCTGCTGATCCCGGTAACCGACAGAAAGCCACAGCCTTGGTTCATCACCGTCAAGGTGTCCATGACCGCGAAGCCCACCCTGATCTGGCCGAAATCCAGCAGGGTGTCCGATTCCGCGATGTCGGGAACGCCGATCACCCGCAAAAGGGTGCCCACGCGCACCAGCGACTCGTCCGGATCGTTGCTCTCGATCAGAATCCCCGCCGGAGAATCACCTTCACAAATTCCAGTGGCGTCGAAGGTGACCGCAATATCCTCGCTGGCGCCAGCCGGGACCATGCCCTCCGCCGGAACAATGCTCACCCAATCCACAGCGGAGGCGAGCCAGTCGAACACCTGGTTGCCGAAAAGCTGATTGTCGCCATATCCGATCGCTGGGTTGTGGAAACACTCGTCGGCCAGGGCAACCACCCTTCCCCCGGTCACCTGGCTGAAAGCGGCATTTGGAACACCATTGATGTCATCTAGGAGAACACCCGCCGGAGCCGACACCGAGGAAAGATGGGCCGTGGGACCACCGAGATAGATGCTGGCCACGTCCTCGGTTGTTGGATGGGGATAGATGTTTGCCGTTGTCCCCCCCGTCCCGTTAATGGTCGAATACTCAATACCAGCACCCATGTAGGTCAGGATATCGTTGAAGGCTGCAACCGTGTAATTGTTGTCACCCTCCAAGAGCAACGCGCCGCCCCCGGTTACCCAGACCGAGATTGCGGACAGTTCCGCCGCCGTCCAGAGGTCGTTGCAATCAATTGTCCACAGGACGTCGTAGGGCGCCAGCAACGCGGTGGTGATGGGGACGAAGTTCTCGGTAACGGAAGCCCCCCGGCCAGTCAGGTCGGCCACCATCGTGGCCCAGGAGCTACTGCTTCCCTGTCCGTGTTCCCGATCCCAGAGAATCTCCACGCCGGTCAGGTCGGCCAGCCGGGAAGTCAACGGAGTCTGGCGCGGAGATCCCAGCTTGGCCCCTGGTTCCTCGCCCGGAGGGCCTGCAGCCTCAGGATCCGGCAGGTTCAGGGTGAAAAGCTGCTGGCCCCTGGTTGCCGCCGGCACGATCCAGCCCTGCCAGAAAAGATCGCTGCCACCGCCGTTGGCAAGGGTCAGGACCTGCGTTTCGACCTCCCCGGACAGCAATTCGGCGAACAACGAGTCCGGCGTCACCGAGATGTCGGGCGCCACCAGCCCTTCTCCCTGCAGCACCACCTGCAGCGTGGGTTCGTCCGGATCATCACTGTTGATCACCAGCGTGCGCGTGATCAGCGTTGCGCTGTGTGGGCTGAAGGTGACGACCACTTCCTGGCTCGCGCCGGCTGCCAGATCGAAGCTCGTCGGAGAGACGAAGAAATGGGTGCGTTCGATGCTGATGTCCGTGACAGTCAGCAGGTGGCAGCCTCGGTTGGTGACGATCAGGGTGTCGAGCACGGAATAGCCAACGAAAACCTGGCCGAAGTCCAGCAGGGTGTCAGACACCGCGATATCGGACTCGCCGGTCACCTGCAAAAGAACCCCCACCCGAACCAGCGGCTCGTCCGGGTCGTTGCTCTCGACCAGGAGACTGGCCAGGTGATCACCTCCGCATATCCCCGCGGCGTCGAAGGCGATCGTGATGTCCTCGCTGCCGCCGGCAGGGATGATCCCCTCCGCCGGGGAAAGCGACAACCAGATGGCTGGTTCGGCCAGCCAGTCGAACACCTGGTTTCCGAAAAGCTGGTTGTCGGCCTGCCCGATCGACGCGTTCACGAAAACCTCATCGGCAAGAACTACAACCCTACCCTGGGTAACCTGGCAGAATGCGGCATTGGGAACGCCATTGACGTCCTCGAGAAGGACGCCAGCCGGAGATGACACCGTGGAAAGATGGGCGAGGGGCCCGTCGAGGTAACAACTTACCACACCTTCGGTTGTCGGGTGCGGGTAGACATTGAACGTCGTTCCGCCGGTACCGATGGTGTCCGAGAGCACTATGCCAGCACCAATTTCACTCAGGATGTCGTTGAAGGCGGCAACCGTGCTGGTCTCGTCCCCCTCCAAAACAAGCGCGCCACCATCCGCCACCCACCCGGAAAGTGCCGACAGCTCCGCCGCTGTCCAGAAGTCGCCGCAATCGGTGCTCCACAGAACGTGGTAATCGGCCAGCAGGGCAGGGGTTACGGGATCGAAATTCTCGGTGACAGTGGCTCCCCGGTCAGTCAGGTCGGCCACGAGCGTGGACCAGGAGCTGGTGCTGCCTTGTCCGTGTTCTCGATCCCAGAGGATCTCAACTCCGGTCAAGTCGGCAAGCCGCGTCGCCAGGGGAACCTGGCGGGGGGGACCCGGCTTGGCCCCGGGCTCTTCGCCCGGTGAGCTCACGGCGCCTGGCTCCGGCAGGTTCAAGGTAAAAGGTTGCCGACCCCTTGCTTCCGAGTAAGAAATCTCACCCTGCCAGAAAAGATCGCTGCCCCCGCTGTTGGAAATGGTCACCTCTTGGGTCTCGGTCTGGCCGGTCAGCAGGTCGGCGTGCAGGGAGTCCGGAGCCACCGAGATGTCGGGCGGAACCACTCCCTCGCCCTGCAGGGCGACCTGAATCACGGGCTCCTCCGGATCGTTGCTCTGGATTGTCAGGATGCCGGCGATCAACCCGGCACTTGTGGGGCCGAAGGTCACTATTACATCCTGGCTCTCGCCGATCTCCAGATCGAAACTCGCGGGGGAAGCCGTGAAATCAGCGTGGTCGCTGCTGACCTGGGAAACGGCAAGAAGGTCACAGCCGGGATTGAAAACGACCACGGTGTCAAGTACCGCCTGGCCGATGAAGGTCTGGCCGAAGTCCAGCAGAGTGTCCGAGACCGCGATCTCAGGAACGCCGGTCACCTGCAGAAGAGTGCCAATCCGCGCCACCGGCTCGTCAGGATCGTTGCTCTCGATCAGAAAATTGGCCAGGTATTCGCCCCCACATATCCCCGAGGCATGGAAGGTGACCGTTATGTCCTCGCTGCCACCGGCGTGTATCGTCCCTCCGCCGGGAGCCGCCCACAACCAACCCATTCTCTTGACCAGCCAGTCGAACACCTGGTTACCGAACAGCTGATTGTCGCCATATCCGATCACCGTGTTGGGGAAATACTCGTCGGCCAGGGCAACCACCCTTCCCCCGGTCACCTCACTGAAGGCGGCATTTGGAAAGCCATTCCTGTCCTCGATAAGGACACCTGCAGGCGACGACACCCCGGAAATGTGAGCGACAGGACTACTCAGATAAATACTGGCCACCCCTTCGGTTGTCGGGTGGGGGAAGATGTTGGCCGTCCACCCGCTCTCGCCAGCGGCAGCCGAGTACACGATGCTGGCACCAGTGGAGTTCAGGATGTTATTGAAAGCAGAAACCGTCGAAGTGTTGTCGCCCTCCAGCAGCAGCGCGCCGCCCACGGTTACCCAGGCGGAAACTGCCGAAAGTTCCTCCGCGGTCCAGGTGTCGTAACAATGGGTACTCCACAGGATTTGGTAGCCGTCCAGCAGGGCGGCCGTCACCGGTTCGAAGTTCTCGGTTACATTGGCTCCCCGGTCTGTCAGGTCCGCCAACATCGTGGACCAGTACCCGGGGTAGCTCTGCCCGTGCGCCCGATCCCAGAGGATCTCCAGGCGCCTCAGATCATCTGGCCGGGTCCCGAACGCCGAGAAGGAGAGTTTACCCCAACTTTGCAAAACGTCCTGATCAGGCAGCCTGCCAAAGCCCCTTCATGA
>CAZAHC010000147.1:0-8092 GCA_964484595.1 uncultured Fibrobacteraceae bacterium
ATACCGCCGATGAAGATGCTCTTGCGGTAGCCCATGTACCGATCGGCCAGGATGCCGCCGAAGAAGGGGGTCAGGTAGACCAGGGCGATGTAGGTGCCGTAGATCTCGGCGGCCCATTCGCGGGTGAAGCCGAGCCCCCCGAAAGGACCTGACTCGCTGGGATCGAGCATGTAGAGGGAGAAGATCCCCAGCATGAGGTAGAAGCCGAACCTCTCCCACATCTCGGTGAAGAAGAGGATTGGCAAGCCGGCCGGGTGACGCAGCTTTTCTGCCCTGGCACCCATGGATTCTCCCTTGCTGACGTTGCGAACTCGTCGGGACCGAGTATTATCAAGCAGAGCCTGACAACATGAGAGCGGAATCTAGCAGAACCGATCGGGCGGGTCAATTTCTGTGTCGGGGCCGGGGTTGGAATAGGCTCGTCCGGGTCCTTTTCCCGGGAGATCGCCTTGAAGAGAAGTACCATCCTGTGGCTGGTGGCCGTCCTGGTCACCCTGGCGTCGGTTTTCTGGCAGGGGCTGTCCGGCCCGACCCATTCGCTGCGGATCAGCGAGGACCTCGCGGGCGCCACCGTCAGCGCCCGGCTCCTGCGGTCCGGCAGCACCGGCTCCGACTTGCCGGTGACCATCGTCCGGAGCTCGGGCGAGGTTACCGGCCAGGTCCACTGGCGCCGCTACGGGACTGGCGAACCCTGGACGACCGTACCCCTGACCGGAACCGGCGACCGCCTGACAGCCGCCATCCCCGCCCAGCCCTCGGCGGGAAAGGTGGAGTACTCGGTCAAGCTGCACCACCGCGGCCAGCAGCTGATCCTGCCGGCCGCGGCCGCTGTGGCTCGCTTCAAGAACGACGTGCCGAAGCTTTTCCTGGCCCCCCACGTCCTGCTGATGTTCCTGGGCGTGCTCTGGTCGCTGCGGGCCGGGCTGGAGGGTTTGACGGCGGGGCCGGCCCAACACCGGCAGGCCGCGACCACGCTGGCCCTGCTGACTTGCGGCGGGCTCCTGTTCGGGCCGATCGTCCAGAAGTACGCCTTCGGGGCCTTCTGGACCGGCTGGCCGCTGGGGGAGGACCTGACGGACAACAAGCTGGCGGTGGCGGTGCTGGCCTGGCTGGGGGCGACGGTCTGGAGCCGCCGCGGCCCCGGCCGGGGCCGCTGGCTGCTGGTCGGCGCCGCTGTGGTCACTCTCGCGATCTACGCCATCCCCCACAGCCTGCACGGTTCGACCCTCGATTACCAGACCATGCAGACCGTGTCGGGGTGAGGATTCGTTATTGGAAGCTGACGTCCCGGCCGGCGTTCTGCTTGCTGAACCAGTCCTGCAGCGGGGCGAAGTACTCCAGGAGGGCCCGGCTCGACAGCGGCTCGCCGGTCGCCGCGACCATCAGCTGTCGCCAGTCGCAGTTGGCGCCCACGGCCAGGATGTCGCGGAGGAAATCGCCCACCTCGGTGCTGCCGAAGTAGTTCGCCGCGTGGACGTCCTCATGGAGGATCTCGCGGCAGATGTGCCGGTGCAGCTGGTGCAGGATCACGTTGCTGATGGCGTAGTCGTAATACTGGGCGGGGTCGTCGCTGATGTGAGTCTTGGTGACGGAGTCGCAGAACTCCTCGCCGCGCGGGGTCGGGGGCGCGATCCCCTGATACTTGCCGGCGTACTCCCACCAGCGCTGGTTGAACCAGTCGGCCGGCAGATCCTCCTCGTACAGGTCGTGCTCGAAGTGGGTCATCGTGCCGCAGGCGAACGGCAGGAAGGTCACCGGCCCCACCAGCGCCTGGCTCAGCAGCCACCGGATCCGGTCGGGCGCCTCGTCGGCCGCCAGCAGCTCGATCTCCTGCAAGTACGGCACCTGGTTGCAGGCCAGCTCGATCAGGGTGCCGATCCCCTCGTGGAAGCCGCGATTGGCGCCGGTGCGCAGGATGAACGGGACCTCGGGATTGCTGTAGGCGAGGTAGTAGTAGATGTGGCCCAGCTCGTGGTGGGTGGTCTGGAACCAGTCGTAGTTGGCCTTGACGCTCATCAGGCTGCGCACGTCCTGGTCCAGGTCGATGTGCCAGGCGGAGGCGTGGCTGTTCTTCTTGCGCTCGGTACCGGCCGGCAGCTCGTACAGGTCGGACCGCTGCCAGAAGCTTGCCGGCAGCTCCGGGAAACCCAGCGAGACGTAGAAAGCCTCGGCGGTCTCGAGCACCCACCGCGGATCCTTGTCCTGAAACAGGGCGTCCAGGTCGATGCCGGTCACGATGCCGGGCCACTCCTGGGCCCACCGGTTGCCGATCCAGTGGGCTGGAATCCGCCGCGGGACCTCGGCTCCGAAACGGGCCGCCAGCTCGTGCTTGGCCCAGCAGTGCAGCTGCTCGTACAGCGGCATGATGCCGGCGATCAGGTCGTCCATCAGCTCGATCATCTCGGCGCTGGTAAGGCCGTAGTTCGCCACCTCTAGGCCGAAGAAGGAGCTGAAGCCCATTTCCCTGGCCACGGTGTTACGCAGGCGCTGAAGCTCGATCAGCCCGTCCTTCAAGGCAGGGCCGATGCTCTTGCTGCACTCCCAGGCGGCCAGGCGCTGGGCCGGATCCTCCGCCGACGCCAGCAGCTCGACGATCTCGTTCGGGGTGACCTCGCGCGGTTGCTCGCCGGGCAGGGTCAGGATGAAGTCGAAGCTGTACAGGGCGTCGCTCTGAGCGGCCTCGGCCTTGATCAGGGCTTCGACCGTCTCGGGGGCGGTTGCCGGGTAGTGGGCGGCCAGTTGCCAGGCGACTTCGACCTGCCGCATCTGCGGGGGAGTGAGATCGGTCCGGGCCCGCAGCCGCCGCAGCTGGGCGATCACCTCCGCGCTGCCCACGTAATCGCCCATGGCCTGGTCCGCCTCGACGCGCCGTCGCCGGTTCTGCTCTCTGATGTCGACGTTGGCAACCCATTTCGCCCCTTCGGCGCCGGTCCAGAGTTCGCGGTAGGAGTCGTTGTACCCGGCCAGGAAACCCCGGACCGAGTCGGCACCCGACTGCGGAGTCGAGCAGGTCGTCACGAGCAGGCCGGCAGCAAGAAAGGCCGCGCCGGCGAGGACCCATCGGAAAGTGGACATGTCATTTCTCCCGGGGCGACGAGCGGAGTAACCGGCTGATCAGGAACAGAACCGCGAGCAGGACCAGCACCGGAATCGGCCAGACCGGCCAGCCGTCGTCGGCGGATTCGGCGACCTGGCTGGTGGTATCGGCGGCGGCCTCGCCGGCGGGCGTCTCCGGCACGGATTCGATGATGGGGCCGGCGCCGCCGCTGATTTCGAGGCTGAACACCTGGTTGGCCGCGAGGGAAGGTCCGCGATTGCGCTGGAACGTGGTTTCCTCGGCCATCGGGGCGGGCTCGAGCCCGTTGCCCCGGACTTCCAGATCGGCCGGGAAGCTCAGGATGCTCCACTTGTTGAGCGGGATGTTGGCGCCCACCGGCAGGTAGAGCCGTCCAGGGTAGGGAACCTTCGCGGTCAAGCGCAGGGGAGTGGGTCCGGGCGGCAAGGCGACCGCCAGACCGACCCAGCCCGGGCCGGTCGGGCCGGTGACCTCGCAGGCGAAGGGCTCGGGCCCGCGCATGACCTGGGCCTGGAAGTCGCCGGCGCCGGGGGGCAAGGCAAGGCGAAGGGAAACAGGATCGGGGACGACGGTCCGGAGCGGGGTGCCAGTGTTCTCCACGGTCAGCATGTACTCGAGGGTCAGGGTGCCCTCGCCCTGCCGGACCACCACGTTCAGACCGCCCAGGTGAACGCCCGCCAGCTCTGCGGTGGGCGAGTAGACCTGGACCGTGAGCGGCTGGCCGCTGAGCTGGGAGCCGTCGACCTGGCCGAAGTAGGGAACCCCGTCGGCGGTCACCTTCACCAGGTACTGGCCCTGGGCGGAAACCAGGATCCCCGGGAAGGTCACCTCCCCGGAGACGTCGGCGGCCGCTTCTTCCTCCTGCCAGGTCGCGGCCAGGCTGAACAGCTCGACCTTCTCGGCCCGGCCCGGTTCGGAGGTGGTCCCGTTGACGACCCTGATGGTCACGTCGCTCGGCACCCGCCCGGCCAGATCCTGGCCCTGGGCCGGAGGGGTGGGGACGACCAACTGGCTGAAGAGGACCGCCGCCAGCAGGAACCCTGGCAGCACGGAACGACGCCCGGCGCTCGGTCGGCCCGCGGCCCGGCGGCCCCGATACGAAATAAATTGTGACCTCATCGTGAAAACCTGCCTTCCTGGTGCCGGCTTGAGTTCCAAACCGGGATCCGGTATGTTCTGGGCTGAATATAGACGACTTCGCCGAGAGTTCAACCCGGCGGTCACCGGCCCGGGTGCAAAGAAAGCGGCAGGTATGAAGAACACCACCTGGTTGTTGCTTGCCCTTGTAATGGGAAGCTGCCTGTCCGTTTGCGCGGCCAAGGAGGCCCAGCCGTGGGAAACCTGGCAGGAAACCACCTTCGACCTGGAAGCCGGCGAGTCGGTGCAGTTCCGGGTCGATTTCGCCCAGATTCCCGTGCGGACCTGGCGCCTGAGGGTGGAGGGCGGCGACCTCACCGCCGACCTGAACATACTGCGCTTGCAGGACGAGTCGCTCCTCTACTTCGAGACGGAGGAGCCGGTCCACGATGTCACGATCCCCTGGGGGAAGGGCGAGGAGATCGCCGTGGCTATCGTCGCCGGCCGCGCCGGGGGCGTTTTCCACGTCTCGTTTCTGGGGCCGCCCCGGCAAAAGGCCCCGGCCGCCTACAGCTACGGGGTCAACCGGGCGCTCGAGGCCTACGCCTCCGGCCAGCGCCTGGCGGCCCAGAAGCTGTGCGAGGACGCCCTGCGCGCCGATCCCGCCGATGACGTGGCCCGGGTGATGCTGGCCGGTTTCCTGCGCGACCTGCACTTCTACGAGCGCGCCGCGAAGATGATCGAGATCGCCCTGGCGGGAGATCTGCCCGGGGACATGAAGGCCCTGGCGGCGCAGCTGCAGCAGGAGCTGCAGGAGCTGCGGGCGCCGCTGGCCGCGGAGGTTCGCGAGGGGCTCGCCGCGGCGGATCAGGAGCTGGCGGACGGAGATCCCGGCGCCGCGCTGGCCACCTGTGACCGGTTGCTCGCCGACCCCGAGCTGGGCGGCCCGGCCCGCAGCCTGCTGCTGCAGTACCGCGGTCGCGCCTTGCACGAGCTCGACCGTTTCTTCGAGGCCGTCGACGCCTACACGCAGGCTCTCACCGTCACCACTTCCCGGGAGGAACAGGCGATCATCTACTTCCGGATGGCCCGACTCTTCCTGGACATGGACAACCCGACCCAGGCCGAGGGAGCGTTCAACATCGCTCGCCAGTACGGTCTGCCGGCGGGTCTGGAGCTGCAGGCGGCCGAGGCGGTGGAACGAATCACAGCGGGCAGGGACTGAGCGGCCCGGACGCGACCGAGCGGTCCGACCAGAAGGAGCGACCTTGCCGACAACCTACCGCGCGGAGTGCCTGCACTTCCGGGGCCACATTCCCTGTCGGCCGCACAAGGAGACGGGCGTTCATTGCGAGGAATGCCCGTCCTTCGTGGCCCGGGAGGGACGGATCCTGATCATCAAGCTCGGGGCCGCGGGTGACCTGATTCGCACCACGGCCCTGCTGCACCCCCTGCAGGCAGAATTCCCCCGTCACACCCTGTCCTGGATCACCGGCAGCCCCGAGCTGCTGCCGGCGGTGGTGGATGATCCGTTGCCGTTCGGCCCGGCTGCCGTCCTCTGGGCGCGCAACACGACCTTCGATCTGCTGATCAACCTGGACAAGGACCGCGAGGCGTGCGCCCTGGCCAGCGAGGTCACGGCCCAGAGGAAGTGCGGCTTCGTGCTGGGCCCGGACGGGCTCTGCCGCCCGGTCGACTCGAGTGCGGCCCGCGAGAAGTTCCTGACCGGCCTGTTCGACGACGTCAACCAGGCCTGCACCAAGTCCTACCTGGAAGAGATCTTCGCCATCTGCGGCTACGTGTACGGGGGCGAGGAATACGTGCTGGACCGCCCCGCCCAGGCGCCCGAGTTCGAACTGCCCGTGGGCAAGGCTCTGGTCGGTCTGAACACCGGTTGCGGCGGTCGCTGGACCAGTCGCCTCTGGCCCGAGCGCTACTGGGCGGAGCTGGCCCGGACGTTGCAGGCCGACGGTTACGGTGTGGTGCTGCTGGGCGGGCCGGACGAGGACGAGAAGAACCGGCGGCTCGCGGCCGGGACCGGGGCCACCTACTGCGGGTACTTTCCCCTGACCACCTTCGTCGCCCTGGTCGACCGCTGCGACCTGGTCGTCACCGCCGTCACCATGGCCATGCACATCGCCCTGGGTCTGCAGAAGAAGCTGGTCCTGTTCAACAACATCTTCAATCCCCACGAGTTCGAGCTCTTCGGCCGGGGCCTGATCCTGGCGCCGGAGCAGCGCTGCACCTGCTTCTTCGAGCCCCGCTGCCGGGCCGAGAACTTCTGCCTGGAGACCTTGCTCCCGGCGACCGCTCGCGAGGCTGTCGGCAAGCTGCTGGAGAAGGCGTGAAACTTGCCCTGCTCGGCCCGGCGCCCCCGTTCCGGGGCGGCATCGTCACCTACCTGGCCATGCTGGCCCGCGTCCTGGTGGCCCGCGGACACGAGATCTGGTGGGCCTCCTTCCGGAAGCAGTACCCCCGGTTTCTCTTCCCCGGCAGCGAGCAGGAGGGGGAGACCGCGGACTGGCTGCAGCACGCCAATTTCCCCCGCTTCGTCCCCTGGTGTCCCTGGAGCTGGTGGCGGACCTACCGGGACCTGCGGCGCCAGGCGCCGGCGGCGGTGGTGCTCAAGTACTGGATCCCCTTCTTCGCGCCCGGTTTCTGGGCAGTGACCGGCCTGCTCCGGAGATTCACCCCGGTGCGGGTCATCTACATCCTGGACAACGTGATTCCCCACGAGAAGTACCCGCTGGGCCGGTGGCTTACCCGCCGGGCCCTGCGCCAGGGGCACGGCTTCGTCGCCCAGTCCGACCAGGTCCGGCGTGACCTGCTGGAGGTGGTGCCGGAGGTCGATCCGGCGACGGTTGTCACCTCGCCCCACCCGGTCTACGACTTCGGCGCCCCCGGCCACGAGCGCAAGGACCAGGCCGCCGCCCGCGCCGCCCTCGGCCTGCCTGCCGCGGCCAGGCTGGTCCTCTTCTTCGGCTTCATCAAGCCGTACAAGGGGGTCAGGCACCTGATCGAGGCCGCCCCGCGGTTGCGGGAGCGGTACGGGGATTCGCTCCTGATCCTGGTCGTGGGTGACATCTACGGCGACCGGGAACCGTACTTCGACCTGGTCCGCGAGCTGGGCGTCGGCGACACGCTGCGGATCGTGGATGGATTCGTCCCCGACCAGCAGGTGGAGGACTATTTCCTGGCCGCCGACCTGGTGGTTTTGCCCTACGTCTCGGCCACCCAGAGCGGGATCGTCCAGATCGCGTACAACTACGACAAGCCGGTCGTCACCACCAGCGTGGGTGGCCTGCCGGAAGTGGTGATCGACGGGGAGACCGGGTTCCTGGTCCCGCCGGCCGATCCGGCGGCCCTGGCCGAGGCGGTGGCCCGCTTCTTCGACGAGGAGAAGGCCGGTGAATTCGCCGCCGGCGTGGCCCGGGAAAAGGCGAAGTACTCCTGGGATCAGCTGGCCGCAGCCGTCGAGGGCCTGGTCGCAGCCGGACAACGGTGATTTGGCCTGGTCAAGCCACTCTGGTACGAGTCTGGCTTAAGGAGTGGCGATTGGTCCCCGTCGGTGCTTGACACCGGAATGTGGTGGTTTGATTTTTCATTCTGGCAAACGGTTTGAAAAGAGGGAACATGGCAGAGCCGGGTAGCGAAAAATCGGTCTGGGACTGGCGCTCGGAGACGGGGACCGGGCGGCGAGCCGGTGAGGGACTGGCTCGCTTGCGGCGCGCCGCCTGGCTGCAGGTCACGGTGATGGCCGGCGTGGGCGCTTTCCTGTACTTCCTGTTCGGTCACCGTCTGGTCGGCCAGGTGGTCTGGGGGCTAGCGGCGGTCTGCTTGCTGCTGGGGACGATCCATCCGCCCGCCTACCGGCCGGTGCACCGGTTCGGCAGGTGGCTGGGGCGGGCCGTGGGCACGTTGCTGCTGTACGTCCTGCTG
>CAZAHC010000148.1:0-8050 GCA_964484595.1 uncultured Fibrobacteraceae bacterium
CCTGGCTTCCAATTCTTTCAGGACGTTCTCCAGCTCCAGGCTCCGGTCGAGGGAATCGTCGTAGAAGAAACGCAGCTCCGGCGTCTGTCGCAGCCCCAGGACCTTACCCAGCTTTCCCTGCAGGAAACCCCGCGCCTTCTTGAGGCCGGCCAGCGAACGCTGCTTCGCCTCGTCGTCTCCCATCACCGAGTAGTAGACCCGGCCCACGGAATGGTCCCGGTTCAGGGACACGCCACCGATGGTCACGAAGCCGACCCGGGGATCCTTGACCTCCAGCTGCAGCAGCTGGCTGAGCGTCTTCTGGATGGCATTGTTCAGCCGGTTGGTCTTGTAAGGATCCATTTCACCCTCAATGGATTGGGGCCCGGAAATGGTGGCTGGTAATGTGGTTACCAGGCCACGCCCCTGGCCTCCACCTGGCCGTTTCCGGGGCGTCAGGAGAGCCCCGGGAGGCAGGGAGGCCGGAGGGGCCCGGATGCCGAGCGACCCGCGCACAGGAGGTGCGCGGGGAGCGTCCCCGGAAACGCCCAGGTGGAGGCCCGGGGCGTTGCCCGGTCACCAGTCAGCCGGAAACCATTCCCGGGTCGCATCCCCTGGCTCACAGCTCGGTCCGGGTGATCTCCTCGATCTCGTACGCCTCGATGAGGTCGCCGACCTCCATCTCGTGGAAGTTCTCCAGCCCGATCCCGCACTCGAATCCGGCGGCGACCTCCTTGGCGTCGTCCTTGAAGCGCTTGAGCGAGCTGATCTTCCCCTCGAAGATGACGACCTCCTCGCGAACCACGCGGGCCCGCGAGTTGCGCAGGACCTTGCCGTCCAGGACCATCGATCCGGCGATGGACCCGAGGCGGGGAATCCGGAAGACCTCGCGCACCTCGGCGGTGCCGGTGGAGACCTCGCGCTGGATGGTGCCGAGCAGTCCGGCCATGGCCTTCTTGAGCGTGTCGACGGCCTCGTAGATGATGTCGAAGACCTCGATGGTGACGTTCTGCGCCTTGGCCAGCTCCTGGATGGCGGGGCCGGGCCGCATGTGGAAGCCGATGATCAGGGCGCCGGTGTTGCCGGCCAGCAGGACGTCCGATTCGCTGACCGCCCCGACCGCCTTGTGCACGATCTTGACCTGGACCTCCTCCGTGTTCAGCTGCATGAGCTGATCACAGAGAGCCTCCACCGAGCCCGACACGTCGCCCTTGACGATGATCGGCAGCTCCTTCAGGTCCTCCGAAACGATCAGCTCGGCCAGGTTGTCCAGGTCGATCTTCTTCTTGGGACCGCCGAGGGTCTGCTGGCGCTGCATCGAGCGGCGCTTGGCGGCGATGTCCCGCGCGTCCCGCTCGCTGGCCAGGACGTAGAACCGGTCACCCGCCTCGGGAACGTCGTGGGCGCCGAGCACCTCCGCCGGCTCGCCCGGCCGGATCTGGGTCAGCGGTTCACCCCGCTCGTCGCTCAAGGCGCGAACGCGACCGTCCTGCAGGCCAACCAGGAAGATGTCGCCCAGGTTGAGGGTTCCCTGCTCGACCAGCACCGTGAAGACGACGCCGCGTCCCGGCTCCTTGCTGGCCTCGATCACCACGCCGCGCGCCTCGCCGGCCGGGCTGGCCGACAGCTCCAGGACCTCGGCTTGCAGGTGGATCAGCTCCAGCAGCTTGTCGACTTTGGTGCCCTTCTTGGCCGAGATCTCGGCGCAGAGGACGTCGCCGCCGAACTCCTCGATCACGATGTCGTGCTGCATCAGCTCCTGTTTCACGAGGTCGGGCCGGGCCGCCGGCAGGTCGACCTTGTTGATCGCCACGATGATCGGCACGCCGGCCGCCTTGGCGTGGTTGATCGCCTCGATCGTCTGCGGCATCACCCGGTCGTCTGCGGCCACGGTCAGGATCACGATGTCGGTGACCTGGGCGCCGCGAGCGCGCATGGCGGTGAACGCGGCGTGGCCCGGCGTGTCGAGGAAGGTGATCGGGCCACCGGGGTGAGCAACCGTGTAGGCGCCGATGTGCTGGGTGATGTGACCGGCCTCGCCCGCGATGACGTTGGTGTGGCGGATGTAGTCCAGCAGGGAGGTCTTGCCGTGGTCCACGTGACCCATCACCGTGACCACCGGCGGCCGTTGCCGCAGATCCTCCTCCTTGGTCTCCGCCAGCTCGAGGATCTCTTCCCCGTACTCGCTGAGGAACTCCAGCTCACGTTCGAACTCCTCGGCCAGCAGCTCGATGTTCTCCTTCTCGAGCCTCTGGTTGATCGTGGCCAGCATGCCCAGCTCGAACAGCTTGGCGATCAGGTCCTTGGCCGGCACTTCCATCTTCTCGGCCAGCTCCTGCACGGTGATGAACTCGGTCACCTGCAGGACGTTGTCGTCGTCGGCTGCGATCACCTCCACCGCGCCACCCTTCTTCTTGCGCCGCCGGGTCTGCCCGGTCTCCAGCTGGGCCATGGTCTGCTTGAGCTGACGGTCGACTTCCGCCTCGTCGACCTTCTTCTTCTTGACCCGGCGCCGACGCCGCGTGGGGGGAGCCTCGGCGATGGCGGCCCGCTCGTCGCGCCGGCGGCGGATGGCGGCCTTGACCGACTCCTTGACCGACTCCTTGACTTCCTTGCTGACCCCGGTAGCCTGCTTGGTCGCCTCATCCTTGGCGGGCGCCTCGCCGACCTCGGTCCTGGCCGGCGGCGCTTCCACCTTCGCCGCCTCGGCGACGGGGGCCGCCGCGGCAGCCTTCTCATCGACCTGGGCCGCGGCCGGTTCGGTGGCGGCCGGGGCGGCGGCGACGGCCTCGGGGGCCTCGGCCGTAGCGACCGCCGGCTCCTTCTTGGGCACGGCCTTCTTGATGCGTTTCTTGACCATCCGCGCCTTGGCGTGTTCCTGGCGCGCTGCGGCTCTCTGGGCCTCGAGCTGCTTGGCGGCCTTTTTCTCGTCGGCCGCTTGCTTGGCCGCGGCCTTCTTTGCGGCGGCGCGCTTGGCGGCCGCCTTCTTGGCGACGGCGGTCTTGGTGCCGGCCTTCTTGATGACGACGACCTTCTTGACGGCCGGCTTCTTCTTGGCCGCCTTCTTCTTGGCCGGCGCCTTCTTTTTCTTCTTGGGCTCCGGAGGAGGTTCCGGCTTCGGCAACGGTTTCAGGCTGGCGACGTGCTTCAGCTTCTCCGGATCCAGACCGTGGGCCTTGGCGTAGTTGACCCGCGCCAGTTCCCTTTTCCGCTGGAAGACGGTATGGATCTTGTCCACATGCTCGTCCTCGACGACGCTCATGTGGCTCTTCGTCTCCACCTTCATCTTCTGCAGAAGCTTCTGGATCGCCTTGCTGTCGACGCCGTAATGCCGCGCCAGTTCGTAAACCCTGAGCTTTCTCGCCAAGTCACTTACCTCCACCGGGGGTGGCGCTGGCGCGCCGGAAAAATCCGGTCTGGACTTCGCTGCGCTCCACCGGGTCCAGTTCCCTTCTTCATCTAGCTCTGGCGGTCGGCGTTCTGGGCGGCGGGGCTGAACCCCAGCGCGAGCACACCGTTGACGAATCCCCGGTCGCTCAGGGCGACCACCGCCAGTTCCTTTCGCCCCAGGGCCCGGCCGAGGTCGTCCCGGCCGACCGCATCGAGCAGGAAGCCCCGCACCGGTTGCAACCGCAGCAGCCGCTGCCGCTGCGCCGGCCCGATGTCCCGGGCCAGGATCACCAGCGGCCGGCGGCCCTTCCGGACCAGGTCCTGCACCGCTCCGGCCCCCAGCGCGAGCTTCCCCGCCCGCCGGGCCAGGCCCAGCAAGCCGAGCAGACGGTCAGCCGGCCCGCCGCGGCTCACGCCCGGTCGTCCGGCTCCGGGGCGGCCGGGGATTCGACCTCCGGCTCGACCTCGCCCTCGGCGGCCTCTTCGCCCTCAGCGACCTCTTCGGCCTCTTCGCCCTCAGCGACCTCTTCGCCCTCGGCGCCCTCTTCGGCCTCCGCGACCTCTTCGACCTCTGCGGCCTCTTCTGCCTCGGCTTCCTCTGTCACCGGCTCCGGCGCCTCGTCTCCAGCCTCGTCCAGGTCGGGCCTGACCTTCTCGTCGAAGGCCTCGAAGGGGTTCCCGGTCAGGACGACTTCCTCTGCGGAGGGTGCCACCTCGTCGCTGACCTCCTCGACCTCGAACGGTTCCTCGCTGAAGATGCTCTCGTCGAAGAGTGGCTTCTCCTCCGCCTCGGCCTCGGCGACCTCCGCGGCCACCGCCTCGTCGACCATCCGCTCCAGCTCATCGAGGGTGGCCTTGGCGGTACCGGAGAGCGCCTCGGCGGTCTTGGGACCGATGCCGGGGATCTCCATCAGCTCTTCCAGGGTGTGCTCGGCCAGCTTTTCGATGGTGGTGATGCCCACCTCCTGGAGCAGACCCTTCAACCGCGGCGTCACCCCGGCCATCTCCTCCAGGTTCATCGACATCTCGTCGGTGATCCGCTGGCGGATGTGGTACTCGCGCGAGCTGATGAGATCGATCTTCCACTCGGTCAGCTTGGCCGCCAGGCGGACGTTCTTGCCCTCCTTGCCGATGGCCTTGGACAGCTGGTCGTCGTTGACGATGACGGTGGCGACGCCCTTGTCCGAGTGGAGGATGATCGAGCTGACCTCGGCCGGGCTCAGGGCCCGGTTGATCAGCAAAGAAGGCTCCGCGCTCCAGGGTACGATGTCGATGCGCTCGCCGGCCAGCTCCCGGGTGACAGCCTGCACCCGGCTTCCCTTCATCCCCACGCAGGAGCCTACCGCGTCCACGCGGTCGTCGTTGGAAACAACCGCGATCTTCGACCGCGTGCCCGGCTCACGGGCCACGGCCCTGATCTCGACGATCCCCTCCTGGATCTCCGGGACCTCCTGCTCGAAGAGCCGCTTCAAAAAACCGGGATGGCTGCGGGAGAGGATGACCTGGGGACCCTTCGCGTTGTCCAGCACCTCGATGATGAAGGCCCGGATGGTCTTGCCCTGGTGGTGCTTCTCGCCGCGGATCTGCTCGCGGTAGGGCAACAGGGCCTCGACCCGGCCCAGGTTCACCAGCACGTTGCCGCGGTCGATCTGCTGGATGGTGCCCACGATGATCTCGTTGACCCGGTCCTTGTATTCCTCGAAGATCTGGGCCCGCTCCGCCTCGCGCACCTTCTGCACGAGGATCTGCTTGGCCACCAGGATCGCGTTGCGGCCGAACTCCTCCAGCGGCAGCTCCCAGCGGACCTCGTCTCCGCAGGCGACCTCGTCCCCGAACTCGATCTGCGCCTCTTCCAGGGAGATGTCGGTGTCGGGATCCTCGATCTCCTCCACGACGTTCTTGACCTGTTCGACCACCATCTCGCCCGTGTCGCCGTTGACGCGAGCATCGATCAGCACTTCGGCGCCCAGCTTCTTCTTGGCGGCCGACTGCAGCCCCGCCACCAGCGAATCGAGGATGATCTGGCGGTCGATGTGCTTTTCCCTCGTTATCATGGCGAGGGCATCGAGGATGTTGTAATCCATTTCAAGCTCCTGAACTTCGGGTGGGCGCCACCGGCCTCGCGCAGGTCCGGTGCCCCCGGCCCGTCCAGAACGATCAGCGCTTGGCCCGCCCCGGCGGTTTCTTGGCCCGGGGTCGGCGGCGGGTTTTGCGCTGCTGATCCTTCCGCCGCCGCCGATCGGCCCTGATCAGCGCCTGGATATCAAACTCGGAATCGAGGTTGGCCTCCAGGATCTCGCGGTATGCGATTACGATCTCCGCCGGGGTCTCGCCCGGATCTTCCGGGGCGGACCCGGCGGGTCGGATCCTGATCCCGCCCTCGTCGACGGCGACCAGCTCACCCCGGATCCTGCCCGGCCGGCCGGCTGCTCCCGTCTTCACCTCCACCAGTTCGCCCACCTGGGCGGCGAAGTGATCTGGTTTGCGCAACGGCCGCCGGATACCTGGTGAAGAAACCTCGATGAGATAGCGCTCGGTGATGAGGTCGGCCTGCTCCAGCAGCATGCCGGCGGTGCGCGACGCCTCGGCGCAAGCACCGAGGTCGACCCCTCCGGGCCGGTCGACGAAGATTCGCACCTGCAGGCGGCCGCCGCCGCGGAAGATCCGCACGTCCAGCAACTCGAAGCCGGTGCCGGCAAGCTCCTCCTCGAGCAGATCAAAGATCTGCTGCGCCAGCGCGTACTTGCCCTGTGACACCGCTTGCCGTTCCTCCCCCGACACGAAAAGAAGTGGACTTACGCCCACTTCGGAAAAGCCACCGGAGGTGCACCTTTCGCCACGGCCAATATAGCAGCCCCCTCTGATCCTGGCAAGCCTAAACCCGGATTATTCGCGCTTGGCGGCAGCGAGTGGCCGGTAAGCGATGTCGGTGACCAGGGTGCCGGCCTGGGCCAGACTCGCCGCCGAGCAAAGGCTCGGAACGTCCCCGGTGGTGTGCCACTCGGGGAAGTCCATATCGATCAGGTCCACCGCCGGGATGCCGGCCTGCAGGAAGGGGACGTGGTCGTCGTAGATTCTCTTGCCGGGCAGGGGGCGAAAGGCCTTCAGGCCGAGGTCCACAGCCCGGGCGAAGACCCGCCGGGTCCAGTCGTCGGCGTGAGCCAGGGAAAAACCCTCCATGGAAATGGACAGGCCCTCCCGGCAGACCATGTCCAGCACGATCAGGCCCTCCGGGTTGCCGGTGAGCAGGGGACTGCCGAAATCCCGCCAGTGCTCCGCCAGCCAGGTCGACCCCAGACAGTAACCCGGCAGGTGACCCTCGCGCCCGTAGTCCTCCCCGTCGAAGAAGATCAGGTCGACCCCGCGCGCGGGGGGCTGCGCCGCCAGCAGCTCGGCCAGGTGCAGCAGGACCGCCACCCCGCTCGCCCCGTCGTTGGCCCCGAGCAGCGGCTGCTGACGCCGGGCGGGGTCGGGGTCGCGATCACAGTACGGCCGGGTGTCGAAGTGGGCGCCCAGCCAGAGGCGCTCCCCTCCGCCGGGTCCGGCCGAGACGACGAGGTTACATAGATCCAGGGTCCGGTCGCTGTAGGGGTCGGCCAGCTCGAAGCGGAGCGGGACGCAGCGCAGGCCCAGGGAATCGGCGTGGGAACGGATCGCCTCGCGCAGCAGCAGGTTGCCTTCCGAACCCGGATCCCGCGGGCCGAGATCGCACTGGTAGACGACCCAGGCCAGGGCTCGCTCGCCCGAGAAGACCGGGACGGATGTGGCCGCGGGCTCGGCCGCGCCGACCGCACCGGCGGCCAGGACCAGCCACCCGAGCAGGGTGGCCCCGGCCCGCCGGGCTCCGCGACCCGACTCCCGATCAGAAGACAAAGGTCACCTCCATGCCGAGGGCGAAGGACTGAGCGACCAGGTTGCTCTCGATGGTTGTGCCTCGGTTGTAGGCCAGGCGGAAGGCCCCGGTCAAGTTCCGAGTGATCTGGTAGCTGAAGCGGGGGCTGATGGAGAATCGCTTGTGCCCGGTGGGGGCGTCCGGGTTATCGGCGCCGGGCACCGTTCGCTGCCGGGTGTCGGTGCTGTACTGGATGTCGATGTCCATGTTGAGGGTGGGATTGCTGCCCGGCTTGTACAGCTTCAGCTTGGCCAGGAACCTCTCGGCCCGGAATGAGTGTCGCAGCTGCAACCCGATGTTCAGCCTCTTCGAGAGCGTCTCGGTCCCGGCGTTCTCGCTCAGGTCGTTGGTCACCCCGACGTTGATGGAGGCCGACATCCCGTTGCGGAAGGTTATGTTCCAGCGCGGGCTGAAGGTCTTGGTGGTGCGCGGGGTGGAGTTGATCTCGGTGTAGTTGTTCACCGCCAGTGATTTCTTGTAGGAGAAATCGATGTTGGACGACCGGAACATGCCCTCTTTGTCGCCGCCACCGCCGAAGATCCGCCACCTTTCGAGGCCGGTAAGGGAGATCCGGGCGTCGGGCCAGTCCCTCTGCAGGGACTGGGTGGCCAGCCCGGCCTGGTCGCGGCTGCTGTGGCTCCGCCGGTATTTCAGGTCCAGGGAGATCTGACGGGTCACCTTCAGGCTGGTCGAGAAGTTGTACGACAGCCGATCGGTGAGGCTGCTGGTGGCGAACATGCTGTCCGGCGTGTCGAGCTCCGGCGCCAGGCCCAGCCGGTACCAGAGGGG
>CAZAHC010000149.1:0-8045 GCA_964484595.1 uncultured Fibrobacteraceae bacterium
CGAGGTCGTGTTCTGGCAGGCATTTTCCTCACCCTCGCTACGGCCATTCATGAATTTTCCAGGCTGGCCGCCGCGCGCAGCCGGGAGACGACCCGCGGCCCACCGATCAGTTCCATGACCGCGAAGATCCCGGCGCTCCGGGTCTGACCGGTCAGGGCGACCCGGCAGGGGTGGATCAGCTCGCCCGCCTTCACCCCCAGCCGCTCGGCGGTGGCCCGCAGGATCTGCTCGAACAGATCCGCCGACACCGGTTGAGCGAGGTCGAGACCCTTGGTGAGGGCGTCGGCCACCGCGGCGAGCCGCTCGCGAGCGACGGGCGAGGCGAGGTGCTCCGCGACGGCGGCCGGATCCCGCGGGAAATCATCTGTGAAGAAGAACTCGACCTGGCCCGGCAGGTTGACCAGCGAGCTGAAGCGGTTGCCGAGTATCTCCAGCAGCCGCGCGAGGTAGGCCCCGGTGTCGGGGGCGTCCAGCACGCGCCATTCCGGGGCCAGCTCCCAGCCGTGGTCAGCGAGCACGGGCGCGGCCAGCTCCAGTCGCCGGGCCGGGGACAGCCGCTTGATGTGCTCGGCGTTGATGTGCTGGAGCTTGTCCAGATCGAACGCCGCCGGCGAGCTGTTGACCTTCTTGAGGCTGAACCTCTTGACCAGCTGATCCCGGCCGAGAACCTCGTCCCCGGCCGCGCCGATCGACCACCCCAGCAGGGCGATGTAATTGACCATCGCCTCGGGTAGGATGCCCTCCTCGCGGAAAGACTCCACCCGCGTGGCGTCGTGGCGCTTGCTCAGCCGCTTCTTGTCCAGCCCGAGGATCATCGGCAGGTGCCCGAGCTTGGGCCGGGCGAACCCGCAGGCGTCGTACAGCAACAGCTGTACCGGCGTGTTGCTGACGTGGTCGTCCCCGCGCAGGACATGGGTGATGCCCATCAGGTGATCATCCACCACCGCCGCGAAGTTGTAGGTGGGAAAGCCGTCCGCCTTCATCACCACCCGGTCGGTCAGGGTCTCGTTCTGGAACTCCCGCTTGCCGCCGACGATGTCGTACCAGAAGGTGACACCCTCCTCGGGGGTCCGCAGGCGCCAGCACGGCTGGCGTCCGGCGGCGGCGAGGGCTTCCCGCTCCGCGGGGCCCAGGTCGCGGCAGTGGCCGTCGTAGCCGGGTTCAGCTTTCCCGCCGGGGGCGGCGGCCTGCTTGCGCTCGGCCAGCTCCTCGTCGGTGCAGAAGCAGGGGTAGACCTGGCCGCTTGCCAGCAGACGGTCCAGCTGCTCGCGATAGAGGTCCCTCCGCTCCGACTGCAGGTAGGGGCCCAAATCCCCCCCCACCTCCGGACCCTCGTCCCAGTCCAGACCGAGCCACCGCATACCGGCCAGGATGGCGGCGTACGCCTGCTCGGTGCTGCGCTGGCGGTCGGTATCCTCGATGCGCAGCACGAACACGCCGCCCTGGCTGCGGGCGTACAGCCAGTTGAACAGGGCGGTACGGGCGCCGCCGACGTGGAGGTAGCCGGTCGGGCTGGGCGCGAAACGAACCCGGACCGGATTCTGGGGATTCATGCTCCTGCTCGTCTCCTCGTGGAAAGCCAAGGGCCCTCGTCCGGCGAAAGCGCGCCGGCGAAGGGGCGACCGCGGACAGTGGCCGGAGGTCGGAAAAACCTTACCGGTCCGGTGGCCCGTGCGGGGCGCGAGACTGGACGGCATCCCCGATGGGCTCGTCCCGGCCCGTCGGATCGAGCTGCGCGACCAGATCCTCCAGGCCGGTATCATATACCTTCCGGCAGGCGGCAGCCAGCGATTCACCGTGCGAAACATCGGCCAGCAGGCGGCGCACGTCGGCCAGCCCGCCCCGGTTCTCCACCAGCTCCCAGACCATCAGGAAGGCCGAATAGGTGGCCTGGCGAAAGAGGCGCCGGTCGGCGGCGAGATCGGGATCGGGGGTACCGGCCAGGATGGCGTTGGTCTCCGCCGGAGGCAGCAGGACCGGTCCCGCGGCCCGGAACTGAACCATGTAGTTGGCCAGGTGAACTCCCTCGTCGGCGAGGTAGGCGGCCAGGCCGTGCGTGAGCCAGGGTGGCAGGTCGCCCGGCACGGAGCTCTGCAGGGTCCAGGAGGTGACGAGCGAGACCGCCGCGTGGCCGAAAAGGGTCCTGGCCATCAGCGTGGAAATGTCCTGCACGAGGCAGTCGTCGCCGCGCAGGCGGTAATGCCGCCAGGGTCCGTACCCGGTGGCGGCCTGGTAGGCGGCCAGATCGTCGGGATTTTCTATTCGCAGCGTTCCGCCGGCCTCCAGACCGAGCAAGTCGCGGCAGCGGATCCGGCCCAGGTCGCACATCTCCACGAAGGGCATGATGGCGCAAACCTCCACGGCCGGATCGAACGTCAGCTCGATGCTGCGGTAACGGATGGAGCCGGGCTCGACCGTCAGGCCGTCCCGCGGCACCACGGCCATGTTGCAACACAGACTCCCGGGCCCGTAGCTGAGGCCGTCCTTGTCGACCGGCGGCTCCCAGCCGGACCAGGCAAAGGCGTGCATGTGGTCCGGGTAACCCGAGGCGCGCAGCAAACCCGGCGTGAAGCGAGGAAAGGGTCCGTCCGGGGTAAGATCCGCCAGCAGGTGCGAGTGGACCGTATCGGGCACGGCCGCATCTCCACCACCGGAACCGCCCCCCTGGTCGTCCGCGCACCCGGCCAGCCAGGCAGCGACCGCCAGCAGGAGCAACCACCGCGGGAAATCATGAGCAGGCGCCGTCGGTCTCACTAGCCTTCCCCCTTCAGTTTCTTCGCTTCCTTGTAGAAGCTCTGCGCGATTTCCTTCTTGCCGAGCTTGTCGTAGGCGAGCCCCAGGTTGTTCAGGACGTCGGCGGTCTCCTTCTGCTCCAGGGCCAGCTCGTACTTCAGGATGGCCTCCTCCGGTCGGTCCAGGCTGAAGAGGCAAACACCCTGGTTGAAGAAGATCCGGTAGGAATCGGGCTCGACGGCCAGGTTGGCGTCCATGGCCACCAGTGCCTCCTCGTACCGTCCGGCAGACATCAACAGGCGACCCAGGTTGTAGTGAGCCTCCTTGAAACCCGGCTCCAGGGCGATCGCCTGGCGATAGCTGTCCACCGCGGCGTCGATTTGGTCAGCCCGGGACTGGCAAAGGGCCAGGTTGAACCAGAGCTTGGGATCGGATTCGAAGGTGATGGCCATCTCGTAGGCCGGGATCGCCTCCTCGTACCGCTGGCCAAGGCGCAGGCAGAGGGCCAGCGCCTGCCAGGCGGCGGCCAGGTCGGGTCGCCTCTCCACCGCCCTCCGCAGGGGACGGACCGCCAGATCGTACTTCTTCTCCCGCACCAGGCATACTGCGTAGTTGTAGATCACCTCGGCGGGGGCGTCCGGGGCGGAGATGCCGGCCGCCAGGTAATTCCGGGCCGCGCTGCTGTCTCCCAGCTTCATGTAGAGATCACCGATCTTCAGGTCCAGATCGACCTGCTCGTAGCCGAGCTCCCTGGCCTTCAGGTAGGCGGTGAGCGCATCCTGGTGGTAGTTTTCCCACTCGGCGATCTTGCCGGTGGCGATCCAGGTACCCGGGGCTTCCGGGAAATCGTTGCGGGCCCGCCGGGCGACGACCTTGGCCTGGATCTTCTCGTCCGCCGCCAGGTACGCGTCGACCAGAGGAGGCAGGATATCGGCCCGGGCGGGCGCGAGGGCGAGCGCTTTCTCGTAAAGTCCGGCTGCGGCGGCCGGCAGGTCGGATTGCTGCAGCAGCTGGGCGTCATCGAGGTAGATGGCCAGCAGGTTGTTAACGATGGCCTGGGCCGGCTGGGTGGCCAGGCTCGAGTTGGGGGCGGCGGCCTGGCTGTCCGCCGCGGCCTCCGCCAGAACCCGCCCGGCGAAAGCGACGTGTTCCTCCAGGAGGGCCCGACCCTGGTCGGGCTGGTCGGCCTCCTGATACAGCCGGGTCAGGGCCAGGACGAGGGTCATTCCCTCCTCGCCCAGCTCGGGCGCGAGCGTCGTGATTCCCTCCTGGAAGACCACCCGGGCGCTGTCGGGCTTTCCCGCCGCTCGCCACGCCTCAGCTATCAGTCGCCAGTGATCCGCCGCGCCCAGGAGGTCGAACTTCCGGTAGGCCTGGAACTCGCGGACGGCCAGGTCGAAATTCTCCAGGCGCACGAAGACGCTCCCCAGGTTCCGGTGGAAATCGGCCTCGAACGGATCGGCCTGCACCGCGGCGATGAAGGCGTCCCGGGCGAGGATCCACTCCTCCTGTCCGGCATAGAGAACGCCCAGGTTGTTGTAGAGCTTTCCGTCCCGAGGATTCTGCAGCAGACGGCGGTTCAGCTCGGAGATCTGGGCCTGAACCGTGGTATCCGCCGTCACCGCGGCCGCACCGTCGCCCTCGACATCGCCCTGGCCCGCGGCCGCAGCGGCGATCAGGAGGACCAAGACGCCGGCCAGGAGCGGCAGGGCGACCCGCAGGGAACGGAGCCAACGCCACCGCGGCGCCGCGACCGATGAATCGTTTGGCATGACACTCTCCTTGCCGGCCCGGGTTTCCTCTGCTGGGGAGCCGGTTCGGCAGTCAAAATAGCGGCCGCCCCGCTCGGTGTCCAGCAGCGGGCCGGCGCGGAGGACGTGCCCCTGGAAACCCGGTTTCCACCTTGACGTTCCCGGGCAACTCTGTTGCTTTACCTGCATGATTGGAATCCTGGTGCTGGGCGCCGGCGGCGCCGTCCCTACGCCAACCCACGGTCCTCCGGGCTACCTGGTGGAGCTGGACGGGTTGGCGATCCTGACCGATCCCGGGCCGGGTGCGGTGGCCCGGCTGCTCGCCGCAGAAAGGGGACCTGACAGCCTCGACCGGCTCGACACCGTCCTGCTGAGCCACCTGCACATCGACCACTGCGCCGACCTGGTCCCGCTGCTCTTCGCCCTGCACTCGCCCGAGCTCGCCGCCACCGGCGACTTCCACTTGATCGGCCCGGTCGGTCTGCAGGACTACCTGGCCAGGCTGCGCGACCTGTACGGCTCCTGGCTCGAACCGGCCCGCCGGCAGCTGGTGGTCTGCGAGATCGAACCGGGCCAGGGGCTCGCCTTCAGCCCCGGCCAGCGGCCGGCCTGGCAGGTCGGGCCCCCGGGTCCGGAAACCTCGATCGAGGCTTTCGCTGCCGATCACCCCCAGGAACGGCTGGCCGATACCGCGCTCTGCTTCCGCTTCCGGGACCGGCAGGGCCACTGCGTCGCCTTCTCCGGCGACTCGCAACCAGGTGACGGTCTGCTGGCGGCCAGTCACGGGGCGGACCTCCTGATCGTCGAGTGCAGCCTGCCGGACGAGCAGGCGCTCGTCGGGCACATGACCCCAGACCGGGTGGGGAAACTCTGCGCCGCAGCCGCTCCCGGCCGGGTGATCCTCACTCACCTGTTCCCGGCCGCCGCGGCGCTGGATCTGCCGGCGCTGGTCGGCCGGCACTTCCCCGGGCCTGTGGAGAAAGCCACCGACGGCAGTTACTTCTGCGTGCCGGCGCCCGGCGACGAGGAGGCAAGCGGGTGATCAGACTGACGATCGCACTGCTGTTGCTCGGGCTGGGCCCCGCGCTCGGCCCGGGACAACCGGTCGCCGAGAGCCCGTCCAACCCCACCGCCCAGAACATCGTTCTGATCCACGGCCTGGGCTCGAGCGCCGGGGTCTGGGACGAGGTCGTTCCCTTGCTGGCGGGCAGCCTGAAGGTGTGGCTCTTCGAGTTGCCGGGCCACGGGAGCACCGCGCCGGTCACCGACTCGACCATACTCCGCCTGGCTGATCTGCTGGGCGAGTTCATTGCCACCAACCAGATCGTCTACCCCACCCTGGTCGGCCACGGCATGGGCGGTCTGATCGCCATGCGTTTCACCTTCGACCACCCCGCCGAAGTATACCGTTTGGTGGTCATCGACGCTGCGCCCCGGCAGCTGGCCACCGCGGAGGAAAAGGTCACCATCACCCGCCAGATCATGGCCAACTACGACCAGTTCGTGGCCGGCCGGTTCCTGAACATGAGCCCGGTGGCGGAGGTGACGGACCGGATCGTCGACCAGGCCCTCCGGACCGACAGCGCCAGCTTCATCTCCCTGCTGCTGAGCAGCTTCGACTTCGACCTGACCGAGGAACTCCCCCGCCAGGCGGTGCCGATCCTGGTGGTCGGCAGCAGCCTGCTCTTTCCCGACCCGGACCGGACGCGGGAAACGCTGGACCAGCTCGGTTTCGGCCGAGCCCGGACCGTCAGTTTCAAGCGGGTGGATCAGGCGGGACATTTCATCATGCTGGAGCGGCCGGTCCACCTCGCCAGCGTGATCCTGGCCTTCGCGGTGATCGACCACGACCACCACGACCACTGATCATTCGGCGCGCTCGAGGTAGTTGAACCAGTAACGGCGGGGCCCCCGGCCGTCGTCGAGCAGCAGCGGCCAGTGCCGTTCGCGGTAGAGATCGAACACCCCCAGTGCCTCGAGGTCGATGACCGTCCGCGACCGCAGGTCGGGAATGGAATCCTCCACCACGTAGTACCACTCGTCCACGTAGTAGGTCGGCCGGCGCGAGAAGACGTAGGCGTCGTCGTTCTTCTCGTGACCGATCGCCACGGGACCGTCCGGCGGCGGCATTTTGCGGTGGGCGATGTGCAGGTCGTTCAAGCCCCACATGTCGATGGTGTACAGACCCGAGTAGTAGGGAACGATCCCGGCGGAGTGGATGGCCAGGACCGCGTCCGCAGGCGCGCTGGCAGCCAGGTACTTGCCGATGGCGGTTCGGCGGGTAAGGTCCCAGGCCCGGCGCCGGGACCAGCGCCCGATCTCCAGACCGCTGAGCACCGAGCCCGCGGCCACCAGCGCCAGAACGAGCCAGGCCAACCGCGCACCGGCCACCCGGCGACCGGCCGCCGGCGGGCGGTCGGCGACCGGTCGGACGGACCGGAAGAGCCTGGGCCAGCCGTGGTGCGAGACCCGACCGTCGAGTAGGACCGCCCACAGCGGCAACACGGGGATCACGAAGCGGAAGGTGTGCTTGAAATCGCCTCCCACCACCGCGACGTAGGCGAGGTAGCCGACAACCACCGTCGTCACGACGGCGACCAGCGGCGAGCCGGGGCCAGGGTCCGGCGGCGCGACTGGGAGGTCGCGACGCCGCGCCCGCCAGCCTGCCCACAGGGTCAGCAGGGGCAGGACCGGGTTCCACAGCAGGAAGTGTCCCACGTACTGCAGCCCTCGCCAGAGGTGGGCGAGCCCGCCCCCGGTCTTGCAGTAGAAGGTGTTCGGCACCGGGTAACCGTAATAGTCGAACCGCCAGAGCCAGTAGGGCAGGTAGATCAGCAGGAAGACGAAAACCGCGCCCACCTCGGCGCGGTAGCAGGCCATTCCGCGGCGTCTCTGCCACAGGAAGCCTGCCGCGGTGGCCAGGCCGAAAACCCCGACCCCCTCGGGCCGGGTCAGGGCGGCCAGGGCGAAAAGCGCCCCCGCCACCAGGAACCGGCGTTCGCTGCCCGCCCGGGCCGCTGCGACGCTCTCACGGGCCCGGACGGCGGTCTGGACGGCGGCGGTCACCAGCAAGGCAAAGAAGACGGTCTCCAGGCCCTGCACACCTTCGCCAGCCACCGCCGGTGAGAGGGCGACCAGGGATGCCGCCAGGATGCCTCCGGTGACCCCCCGGGGAAGATCTTGGCGGCGAGCGAACCGGAAGGTCAGCAGAACCAGCGCCAGACTGGCGGCCATCCCCAGGAACCGGGCCCAGGGCACCGGGTCGATTCCCAACGCCATGCCGCCGGCGATAAGGAGCGTCCAGAGGAAATTGGTGTAACCCTCGACCCGCTCGCCCGGGTTGTACACCAGGCCGGCACCGTCGACCAGGTTCCGGGCGTAACGGAAGGAGATGAAAGCGTCTTCCTGGATGCAGAGGCCGAGGGTGAACTCGAAGGCCAGCAACCATCCCAGCAGCAGAAGAAGCAGCGGCACCGCCTTTCGCCCCGGCCCAGATTGCATCCGTGGTCTCCTGCGAGGGGAAAAACCCGAGGTTGCGGACGGAAAAATTCTTTGCGATCT
>CAZAHC010000150.1:0-8033 GCA_964484595.1 uncultured Fibrobacteraceae bacterium
CATCCGCTACGAGTTTTACGTGACGATGGCCCGGTGGCTGGCACGCCACTGGCCCGAGCGGTTGTGGATCGACTGGCCGGCCCTGACGGACTCCGCGCCGCTCGAGAAGACCCTGAACCTGCTGGCGCTCTACTGCGAGACGCCCGGCCTGGACGAGTTCGGCTTCTCGGCCCGGGAGTGGATCGAGCGCCTGAAGGGACCGGAGGAGACCGACGCCACCTTCCTCGTGCGGCGCCTTGCGGATCTGCCTCTTGACAGCTTCGCCCGCGAGTACTTCTTCGAGCACCTGCGGCTGCCGATGATCCTGGACGGCGGGGCCGACGGTCCCAGCCGCACCCGGGCCAGGATCCGCGGCGCGAAGGTTCATTACCAGACCGGCCCGCTGAACCTGGACCGTCCCGACCTGTGCGCCGAGATGAAGCGGCCGCCGCTCGCGGTGCGCCCGGTCAGCCCGCGCAAGGGGCGGGAGATCATTCACCTGGCCCGCGAGGCGATGGTCACTCGCAGCCGCGACCTGGACGTCTTCGCCTTCGGCGACCCGCGGGACGTGCGGATCATCGACTGCGGCGGCGGCCTGGAGTTCGCCGCCATCGGGGCCATACCCGAGCGGCGCCTGATGTTCGAGGCGGTCTATGGATTCCTGACCTTCCAGAACGGGGTGCCGATCGGGTACGTCCTCAACAGCGCCCTGTTCGGGTCGGTGGAGATCGCCTTCAACATCTTCGAGACCTATCGCGGCGGCGAGGCCGGCTACCTGTACGGGCGGCTCCTGGCGGTGCTGCGGCACCTCTTCGGCGCCGACACCTTCACCATCTACCCCTACCAGCTCGGGGGCGAGGGCAACGAGGAGGGCCTGCGTTCGGGCGCCTGGTGGTTTTACCAGAAGCTGGGCTTCCGGGCGCGCGACGAGGGCGTCCTGCGGTTGATGCGCCGGGAGCTGAAGCGCCTGCGGGCCCGGTCCGGTTATCGCTCCAGCATTGCGACCCTGGAGAAGCTCGCTCGGGAGAACGTCTACTTCGACCTCCGGCGGCAGCGCGACGACGTGATCGGCATGTTGCCCCTGGGAGAAGTCGGACTGCGCATAACCGAGTACCTGGCCGGACGGTTCGGCGCGGATCGCCGGCGGGCCGAGCGGGTCTGCGCGCGCGAGGCGAGGCACCTGCTCCGGGTGCGAAACCTGCAGGGCTGGAGCCCGGGTGAGAGGCTGGCCTGGCGGCGCTGGAGCCCGCTGCTGCTGATCCTGCCCGGACTCGAGCGCTGGCCCGCCGTCGACCGGAAAGCCGTGGTCGAGGTGGTGCGAGCCAAGGGCGGGGTGCGGGAGTCGGATTTCGCCGTGAAGTTCGATCGGCACCGGAAGCTGCGGCGGGCGGTGCTCAAGCTGGCGGGAGGTGGTTCATGAACGGCCGGCCGGCAAAGTTGGTCAGGACCGCGACGTTTTTCCTGTTCCTGCTGGCGGCCAGTGAGGGCTGCGTCCAGTCTGCCGGTCAGCAGCGGGACGCCGCCCAGCTCGTCGCCCTGACCGACCTGTTCCGGGCCGAGCTGGACAGCATCCGCGGCGAGAACGGCTTCCCCGGCGCCACGGCGGCCTTCATCCTGCCCGACGGCAGGCAGGCCGGGGTGGCGACCGGGGTTGCGGATCGAGGCTCCGGTCTTCCCATGCCGCCGGATGCGGTCATGCCGGCCGGCAGTGTCGGCAAGATGTTCGTCGCCGCGGTCGCGGTGGCCCTCGTCCAGGAGGGCAAGCTCGACCTGGACCGCCGGATAGCCGACTGGCTCGGCGACGAGCCGTGGTTCGACCGCCTGCCCGGCGGACAGGCGATCACCCTGCGCCAGTTGCTCACCCATCGCTCGGGGCTGCCGGAACATTTCAAGACGGCGGCGTTCCGGAAGCTGCTGGAGCGGTCGGTGGTGACCTGCGGGACCGCCGCGGATTCCTGTCCGGCGCCGGTGGAGCTGATCGCCAGCGTTCTGGGGGCCGAGCCGCTGTTCGCCCCGGGCGAGGATTTCTCGTATGCCGACACCAACTACCTGCTGGCCGGGCTGATTTTCGAGAAGGTCACGGGCCGGACCTACTTCCAGGAGTTGCGCCGGCTGTTGCTGGATCCGCTGAGCCTGACCCTCACTGCGCCGGCCGACCGGCGTCGCCTGCCCGGCCTGGTGCCGGGGTACCTCGACCCGGAGAACGACTTCGGGTTACCCGCCGAGTCGCTCCGCGAAGGCTTGCTGGTCGCTCACCCGGGCCTGGAGTGGACCGGCGGCGGCCTGGTCTCCAATCCCCGCGACCTGGTGTGCTTTGCCAGGGAGCTGTTTGAGGGCCGGGCGCTGCCCGGGTCTTACCTGGACGAGCTGCTGGCCGGCCGCGCCGTGAGCGGGGAGAACGAAGAGAACGTTCGCTACGGCCTGGGTGTCTTCATCCGCGACACCGACCTTGGTCCCACCTACGGGCACGGTGGCTGGTTTCCCGGCTATCACACCGTGGTCACCTACTTCGCCAGGTACCGGATCGCCGTGGCGATCCAGGTAGACAGGGATGTCAACTCGGGGGTTCAGGAGGCGATTCCCCGCCTGGCGCGGGTGATCCTGGACAACTGGATCAAGTGAGGCAGTCGGCCGCGATACCTGGCTCAGTCTGCCAGGTGAGAGATCAGGATCCGCAAGCCGATCAGCCACAGGATGACACCGCCGGCCACCTCGGCCCACCGGCCGGATCTCCTGCCCAGCAGGTGCCCGAAACGAATCCCCGCCAGGGAAAGCCCCGCCGTGACCAGCCCGATCACCGCGCAGGGATACCAGATCTCGACCCCGAGCACGGCCAGGCAGAGGCCGACAGCCAGCCGAGCACCGGCATCAGGGCCTGGAAGAGCCCGAAGTGGAAGGCGAGCCGGAAGGTTGCCCGCCGGCCCCGCGCTCTGCCGGAGGCGGCGGCCGCGATCGATACAGCCATGGCGTCCAGGGCCAGGCCGAAGGCCACGAGCAGGATTTCCAGGAAACTCATTTTCGCCTCCGGGTAAGCCACCCCGGCCGGCCAGAGGGTCGGCTGGTTGAAATATGCTGTGCAGGACAATTCGATACAACCGCGGGGGCATATGATACACTGGGCTCGCCGGAAAGTACTCGTCCGCCGCTGGCTTTTCAGGTGAATCCCGGTCCGGGGGTAAAATCATGAAGGCTCTTCCAGGAATCGTAGTGATCATCACCCTGTGGATGCTGGTTGCGACCGGGGTGGCCGCCCAGGAAGAGGCGACTTGGGCCAGGACGGTCGTCGTCCAGCCGCTGGGCGACGTGGAAGTGCTTGCGGCACCGGCCGGCGCCGACCCGGGATCCCGGGACCTCTGCGTGCTCGGCAACGTCAACCCGGCCGCCTGGGCCTATTCCAACTTCATCTGGGGAGCGGAGGGGTACAAGTACCTCGTCTATCCCCCCGCCCAGTGCGATTTCCCCAGCGGATTCCAGGTCGATGCCGTGCACATGATCATCCAGTTCCTCGCCGAGGACCTGCCGGCGGACTTCAACGTGTACGTCGGCCTGGAAGACGCCGTCTGGAACGGTGACTGCTGGATTCCGGGCAACGAGATATGCACCTCCCAGGTCTACAACCTCCAGCTCGACACCGAGGGGGTATATGACCTCTCGGTCCCCCTGGCCGGTGCCTGCGACTGCGCTGGCATGGACAGCCACTACTTCGTCACCTTCTACTTTCCCGACGAGTTTCCGAATGAAACCGTCCGTCCCAACCTGGTGACCGACGAGTACCCGCTGGGGTGCATCAGCTACAACGACTGGGGCGAGGGTCCGTACGACCTGGTCAATTACTTCGGCACGGCGGGGGAGGTGTGTATCTGGGCCGAGGTGTCGGACGCAATCTGCGACACTCCCGCGATCACCGAGCTGGTCGAGTACTGGGCGCCGGCTGTCTTCCAGGACATCACCTCGCCCTACCGCTACGATTACCTGACCAGCTTCGATTTCGACGGCGACTGGAACTCATGGAACAACTTCGAGAGCCTCGACGGCGGGACCCCGCTGCCAGCCTGCGTCTACTACGCCTTCGTCGAGACCAGGGTCGATTACTTCCTCTCCTACTTCTTCTTCCACCCCTACGATTCCTCGGCCCTGCAGAAGAGCTGCGACCTGCACGAGAACGACCTGGAGGGAGTCACCCTGACCGTGAAGAAGGATGGCAGCCAGTTCGGCTCGTTGACCGCCCTGGCCACCGAGGCCCACGGTCAGGTTTATTACTTCACGACGCCGGGCTCGCCGACCGTGATCGGCGGTGATTACTTGTACCTCAGCACCGAGCCGAACCGGCTGGATAACGGCCTCGGCTGTCCGCTGGCCGGCTGGCCGCTGCCGTACAACTTCGTCCTGCCCGACTCGACCCTGCATCTTTACCAGCATCCCAGCAGCGACCATCCCCGGCCGGCGGTGTTCATTGAGGCCGAGGGGCACGGCGTCGGCCGCCTCGAAAGGGCGCTGGTCTCCTCCGGGTCCGATTTCACGATCAGCGGACAGACCTACGGTTTCGACGGCGGCGACGGCGTTCTCTACTACTGGGACGGCAGCCCCGCCGGGGAACCGCTGGGCACCGGTCTGGAGGAAGTCCCGTACGAGCTGCGGTCGCTCGCCGAGGTGTGGGCTCATCGCCACGAGGGCGGCCCGGGGGCGCCCTTCTGCGATTTCGACAACTACGTGGGCGCCCGCGGCTGCCGGCTGGACGATCTGGCCGTGACCTTCGGCGGCGACTGTCTCGGCCTCGGCGACGACTGCTCCGCCAGCCCGCCCTGGAGCTGGGGACCCGACGTCCCGGGCGCGGTGAACGGCGACTGGTTCCTGGACCCGGCCTTCGTGACCGACCTGCACCTGGCGTACCTGCCCGAGGCGGCGGAGCCGGGGTTCCTCTCCTACCTGCACCACCCCTACTTGCAGGGTGACAAGTGGATCGCGATCACCTCGCCCGCCGGCGACGTCACCTGGCGCCGCGGCCAGCTGGTCAACATCGCCTGGGATTACCACAACACCGGCCAGGGGCCTGACCTGCAGGACGTGACCATCCAGATCAGCCGCGACGGCGGTCCCTGGCAGACCATTGCCTCCGGGATCCCCATCGCGGCCCAGAGCTACCAGTGGACCGTGACTGGCACCAGCAACGCCCTGTGCGCCCTGCGCCTGCGGGCCAGCTGCGACTGTCACTTCAACTTCTACGACGTGCCTAGCCTGACCGTGACCCTGCCCATCTACCTGTCCTGGTTCAACGGCCGAGAGATGCCCTGGCGGCGCGCAGGTTCGCTGGCAGACCCCCCACGCCCCCGATCAGGCGGTGTTCCGGCTCTGGCGGCAGGATGAGGGGCAGCCGCGGCATCTGATCGACGATTCGCCCCCGGCGGACGGGAACTCGTACGAGTTCCTCGACCAAACGGCACCGGCGGGACGAGTCGAGTACTGGTTGCAGGAGATGGGATCCGGAGGCGAGGGAACCTGGTTCGGGCCCGCCACTCTCGCGGCGGCTCCGTTCGGTACGGATCCCTCGTTGCCCGACGTCCTGCGGCTGGCCCCGAACCGTCCCAACCCCTTCAACCCCCGGACCACCTTCACCTACGCGATTCCCAGCGACGGACCGGTACGGCTGGGAATCTACGACCTGCGTGGTCGCCAGGTGACCGTCCTGGTCGCTGCGGACCTGCCCCGCGGCGAGTACTCCGTCACCTGGATGGGCTGCGCCGCCGACGGTACGGAGGTCTCCTCCGGCGTCTACCTTGCCCGGATCGAGACCGCGGCCGGGGTGCGCTCGGTGAAGGTGGCGCTGGCTCGTTGATGGCGTCCGCCCCCTCTCCCCCGTCGAAAAAATCGCCACGGGTGCATTTTTTTTGTAACCGATCGGGGATTTCTGCTTTCTATTTTGGTGAGGGGGCCGGTTCCGTCGCCCGGAGGCGGAACAATCCACTGGCTGGCGGGACGGAACCGAGGGGGGAACCATGGCACGGATCCTGATCGTGGACGATGAAGAGCAGGTTCGCTCCATGTTGCGAACCACTCTCGAACGAGTCGGGTTCGAGGTGATCGAGGCCGCCAACGGCAATGATGCCCTGACCCTCCACCAGCAAACCCCCGCCGACATCATCATCCTGGATCTGCTCATGCCCGAGAAGGAGGGCATCGAGACCCTCCTCGAGCTGCGGCGGCAGTCCTCCCGGGTCAAGATCGTGGCCATCTCCGGCGGAGGGGTGGTCGCTCCCCAGCAGTACCTGGTCACGGCGGCCCGCTTCGGCGCGGACCGGGTCTTTGCCAAGCCGGTCAATCGTTCCGAACTCCTGATCGCGCTGAAGGAACTCCTGGCATCGGAGGTGATGCGCGGACGTTCCGGCGAGATGGAGACCCCGGACTGACCCTAGCCCGGAATTATCCTCGCTGGTTCTAGCCCTGGCGGGCCCGGGACGGGTGTGCTAGAATCGAGCTCTGGGTCGGGTATGGGTGAATGTCGGGAGGTCGGGGCGGTGAAGAGCGAAACGGACGAGCTGGATCCGCAAACCTTCATGGCGGACTTCATCGGTCGCAACCTGGACGAGCTGGCCGATAACTGGCTGCGGATCGTCCGGAACCATCCGCTGACCCGCAGCTACCGGGCGCTCGACAAGGAAAAGGCCCGCCAGGTTGCCACGACGGTGTACGATCAGCTCCAGCGGTGGCTGGCCGGCGGTTTCACCAAGGGGGACATCGAGAGCAGCTTCACCGCCCTGGGGGCCAGGCGGCGGGCCGAGGGGTACGGTCTGAGCGAGGTCATCCGCGCCCTGACCGTCACCCGGCGGGTTCTCTGGTTCAAGGTTCAGTCCGAGGGGTTGCTGGACCAGATCCTCGAGGCCGAGATGGCGCTCGCGGTCAGCAACCGCGTGGTTCTGTTCTTCGATCGCGCCATCTTCTTCACAACCGTGGGCTACGAGCGGCAGTGACCCCGGCCAGTCCCCAAGTCGGAAGGATCCGCCGGTAGTGGCCGCCTCCTCGCGGAAAGTCATCTGGGCCGCCCTGGTCGGCAATCTCCTGATTGCGATAACCAAGTTCTTCGCCGCCGCCCTGACCGGCAGCTCGGCCATGTTGTCCGAGGGCATCCACTCGGTGGTCGACACGGGCAACCAGGTCCTGCTGCTCTTCGGGCTGCGCCAGGCCCGGAAACCTGCGGACGACCTGTTCCCCTTCGGACACGGCAAGGAGCTCTACTTCTGGAGCTTCGTGGTCGCCATCCTGATCTTCGCGGTCGGCGCCGGGGTCTCGATCTACGAGGGTGTCCGTCACCTGCTCCATCCGCACCCGATCGAGAATCCCACGATCAACTACGTCGTGCTCGGTCTGGCCTTCCTGTTCGAGGGGGCTGCCTGGATCCTGGCCGTCAAGGAGTTCAGCCGCTGGAAAGGGAAGCGCGGCTTCATTTCCGCGGTGCACGGGGGCAAGGATCCCTCGCTCTTCATCGTTCTCTTCGAGGATTCGGCCGCCCTGCTGGGCATCCTCGTTGCGTTCCTGGGGATCCTGCTGGGCCAGCTGACCGGCAATCCGGCCTGGGACGGTCTCGCCTCGATCGCCATCGGCCTGATCCTGGGCGGCACGTCGGCCTGGCTCGCCTACGAGACCAAGAGCCTGCTGATCGGGGAGAGCGCCGACCGTGAGGTTGTGCTCGGCATTCGCCGGATCGCCCGGTCGTTCCCGGAGATCGAGCACGTCAACGAGGTGCTCACCCTGCACATGGGGCCCGAGTTCGTGCTCGTGAACCTGAGCGTCGACTTCGTCGACGACACCCCGGGGGGGGAGATCGAGGACGCGGTCTCGATCCTGTCCTGGGAGATCAAGCGGGCCTTCCCGCAGGTCAAGCGGATCTTCGTCGAGCCGGAGGCCAAGCCGCCGCCCGGTTAATCCCCTGCCGGCATCTCCTTCACGTACAGGTCGTGCTTGGAATAGGGGATCTCGATGCCCTCGGCGGAGAACGCCTGGTAGACCGCGGCGTTGAGCTGGTCCAGCACCCGGCCCCGGAACAGGGGTTTTTCCACCCA
>CAZAHC010000151.1:0-8021 GCA_964484595.1 uncultured Fibrobacteraceae bacterium
CTGGCGGTCGACGGCACCGACCCCCAGTTGCTGCAGAAGATCCTCGAGACCGAAATCGAACAGCTGCAGGCCCGCCACAACGAGGGCAAGAAGATCCTCGAGGCCGGGGGGACCTATGCGCCGGCCTTCGGCATGATCGGTACCCTGGTCGGCCTGGTGAACATGCTCTCGGCGCTGGAGGACCCCAGCAGCATCGGCGCCGGCATGGCCACCGCCCTGATCACCACCCTCTACGGAGCCATCATCGCCAACGCCGTTTTCCTGCCCCTGGCCGGCAAGCTGGAGACCCGCTCGGTGGAGGAGCGCTTCGGGCGCGAGATGATCGTTGATGGGATCATGGCCATCCAGAGCGGAGATTCCCCCCGCATCGTCGAGGAGAAGCTGAAGTCCTTCCTGTCGCCTACCCTGCGCCGGAAGGTCGAAGCCGAGAAGGAGAAGGCTGCCGCTTAGGCGGCCGGGCGCGGACGAGGCAATGGCCAAGAAATGTAAATGCCCCGAGGTGAAAGAAGGGCTCCCCGGCTGGATCATGACCTACGGGGACATGATGAGCCTGCTGCTCTGCTTTTTCGTCCTCATTGTCAGTTTTTCAACCATGCAAGAGGCCAAATTCCAGGAGGCGGCGACCTCGCTGCGCGAGGCTCTGGGGGGCATGACCACCCCGGAGTCCGTCATCGAGTTCAACCAGCCGGTCATTCCGCAGATTTCCCGGCAGGCCGAGGGAGATATCCTGCACGAGGTGCAAAAACTGGAACAATCCCTGCTGGAAGCAGGGCTGGACAAGGAAGTGAACATCAAGGTGACCGACAAGGGGATTGCGATCCGGATCAACGCGCCCTTCCTGTTCCCCTCGGGCAGGGCGGCTCTTAAGACGGGGGCCGTCGGCGTGCTGGACTCGCTGGCGGTATTCCTGGGCAAGGTTCCCTATCCGGTCCGGATCGAGGGGCATACCGATTCGATCCCCATCAACACCGCTCGGTTCCCGTCCAACTGGGAACTATCGGCCGCGCGGGCGGTGGCGGTCACCCGCGCCCTGCAGGGGGGCGGAGTGGCTCCGGACAGGATCGCAGCCATCGGTTGCGGAGAGTACCGGCCCCTGGCCCCGAACACGACGCCGGAAGGGCGGGCGGAAAACCGGCGGGTCGAGATCTTCCTGAAACTGGAAGGCCCCCGCGCCCTCGAGCGGGGACTGCCTTTGCAGAGTGAGGAGAAGCGAAATGGCGGCTGACAAGAACGAGGCGCAAGCGGAGCAGGCCTCCGCGAAGGGGGGGCTGCTGGAGAACAAGGTCCTGGTCCTCGGGATTATCGTGATCATCCAGGCCATCCTGGCCGTGGTGATCACCCAGCTGGTCATCGTGCCCAATCTCGCGGTGCAGGGCGCCGCGGCGCCGGGGACCGAGCAAGTGCCCGAGGTGGACCTCAACCCCGAGGAGATGGGGGTGATCGTCGGCCTGGAGGAGATCATCGTCACTCTCCATAGCGCGAGCGGGAAGTCGCATTTCCTGCGGATCAACGTCAACCTTGAAGTCGACAGCCAGCCGACGGCGGATCTGGTCGTCACGCGCCTGCCGCAGCTGCGGGACATCGTGATCCAGATCCTCTCGAGCAAGGCCGCCGAGGACCTCGGCACCCAGGCGGGCACCCAGGCGGCGCGCAACGAGATGTTCCGGCGTCTGGCCGAGAAACTGCCCGAGGGTACGTTGAAGAACATCTTCTTCTCCGACCTGGTGATCCAGTAGCAGAGGTTGCGGGCGGGAGCCCGCCCGAAAAGGGATGCATGGTGGCCACCGATTCCACATCCTCGACTCCGGAAGAGGTCGGCGGTGTCGGCCCGGCCGACGGTGAGGAGCTCACGCCGGAGCTGGACGATCTCCTGACGGACGACAAAAACGGCGGCGGGGAGCCGGGCGAGGCGGATCGCTACGATTTCAATCGCCTCAACACCATCTCCAAGAATTTCGAGCAGCAGCTGCGGAATATCAGCGAGAACTTCGCCAAGGGCAACACCATCACGTTGACCAACCTGTTCCGGGTCAACGCTTCCCTGGAATTCTCCGGTCTGGAGCTGCAGCCCTGCAGTGAATTCGTGGGCACGCTGACGAATCCGACCTGTATCGCAACGGTCGGGCTGTCGCCGCTGAAAGGGCACTGCCTGGTCTACCTAGACCTGCCGCTTGCCTTCTCGATGCTCAAAAAACTGATGGGCGGTTCGGCGGAAGCCACCGAGACGGTGCGGGAATTCACCGAAATCGAGGAAAAGCTGACCCAAACCTTCATCATGCGCCTACTGGAAGGATTCACGGCCGCCAGTGCGCGCCTGCTGGAGATCACCCCCAGCTTAGACACCCTCGAGAACAACCCGGATTACCTGACCGGGATCGCCACGGGCGACACCCTGGTGAAGCTGTCCTTCCTCTTCAAGGTGGACACGCTGGAGGGTAACCTGGTGCTCGGCCTGCCCTTCTCCAGCTTCGAACCGGTGATGGAGATCTTCGATCCCGAGGAGGAGATCGAGTTGCGCACGCCCCAGGAGCTGCGGCGGGAACGCCGGCAGATCCTCGACCTGGTCAAGGGCACCAGCAGCCTGGTGGTGGCGCGGCTGGCCGAGGTGGAGATGAACCTGGAGGCGGTGGTGCAGCTGGAGGTCGGCGACTTGCTGCACCTGCCCCAGCCGGTCGACGCTCCCTTGCAGGTGGAGGTTGCCGGCAAGCCGATTTTCCTCGGTGAGGCCGGCCGGGTCCGCCAGAACCGAGCCGTCAAGCTGGTCGAACGGATTGGCGAGGAGTGAGACGATGGCTGAAGAAACGACGAGCGTCCTGAACGAGAACCAGACCGGTGCGGGCGAGGAATCTCCGCCGGAGGCCGCGACGCCTGCCGCCTCGGGCAACCAGGAGGCCGGGAAGCCCCACCAGCAGAAGCAACCGCTGGCCGATCTGGCGGCGGACCTGGTCGGTGAGGTCCCCGATCCCAAGAACCTGGAGATGCTCCTCGACGTGAACCTCACGGTCACCGTGGAGCTGGGTCGGGCCCCCCTGAAGTTCCGGGACGTCCTGAACCTGTCCGCCGGTTCGATCGTGGAGCTGACGAAGCTGACCAGCGAGCCGGTCGATATCCTGGTCAACGGCGCCTTGCTGGCCAACGGCGAGGTGGTGGTCATGGACGATCATTTCGCGGTCAGGATCACCAAGCTGCTCAACCGGGTCGAACGGCTTAAGAAGGTGCTGTGAGGTCATGGTCGAGTCCCTGACACCCGTGCTGGGGAGCGCCGGCGCCGCCGGCTGGTCGAGCAGCAGCTTCCCCTGGTGGCAAGCCCTCGGGGGAACCCTTACCGTCTTTGCCCTCCTGTTCCTTTTCCTGCGCGGGCTGGGGCGCTGGCAGGGACGAGCTTCCTGCCCGGAGGCCGCCTTGCTCGAGGTCTGGTCCCTGGGGCCGCGGCGTGAGATCCAGGTCGTGCGTCTGAAGGAAGAGGTTCACTACGTGTACCGCCACGAATCGGCCCTGGTCCTCCTGCAAAAGGAAGACTACGCCGCCTTCCGCGCTTCCCGGGCCGTGACCGAGCCGGGTCGCAGTGGCCCGCTCGCGGGGATCCTGGGTCGGCTGGGCCTGGGTTCCCGCCCGGCACTCTCGACCGCGGCCGGGGCCGAGGTGGGAGCCGGTGACCTGGAGCCGGCGTCTCCCGCGTGATCCGAAGCTTGCCAACCGTGGCCGGTTTGCGGCCGTGCGGTTCCCCATCTCTCCCCATGCCAGCCTTCGCCGCGAACTTCCGCCCGACCCCCTGAATCTATAAGTAATTGTCAGACCTGGGATTGTGGCGGGGCCCCTGGCGCTGGAGCCGGCCGCCGGGGCCTCCGGCCGGTCGAGGCGGTGGCACAGCCATTGCCTTTTGAACTCTCGGCAGCCGGGTGTCGTGGGGATGCCCGGAAAACGGGAGTTAGGGATGATAACGACGGGCTGGCGGGTCGGCTGGGGAAACCTCCTCTGGCTGGCCCTGTTGGTGATCCCGGCCGCGGCCGGCGCCCAGGAGGAAGCGGCAGCGGCGGCCGACACGGCGACGGCCCCGGCGCTGACCCTGAGCCTCGAGGGCGGCGAATCACCCGCCACGGTCGACGTCGCCTTGAAGATCGTCCTCTTGATGACGGTCCTCTCGCTGGCGCCGGCTTTCCTGATCCTCCTGACCAGCTTCACCCGGATAGTGATCGTCCTCGGCTTCCTGCGTCAGGCGATCGGCACCCACCAGGCACCGGGGAACCAGATCGTCGTCGGCCTGGCCCTGTTCCTGACCGTGGTGGTGATGGCGCCCGTCTTCCAGCAGGTGAACGACGAGGCTCTCCAGCCTTTCCTGAACGAGGAGCTCTCAGCGGAGGAAGCCTTCGCCCGCGCAGAGGCGCCGCTGAAGGAGTTCATGCTCACGCAGATCCGGGAGAAGGACGTGGCCCTGTTTCTGGACCTGACCGGGAACGAGGCGCCGCCCGAGCCCGCGGATCTGCCGCTTCTGGTTGTGATCCCGAGCTTCGTCATCGGCGAGCTGAAGACCGCCTTCCAGATGGGCTTCGTCCTGTTCATCCCCTTCCTGATCATCGACATGGTCGTCGCCTCGGTCCTGATGTCGATGGGCATGATGATGCTGCCGCCGATCCTGATCAGTCTGCCGTTCAAGATCCTGCTGTTCGTGCTGGTGGACGGCTGGTACCTGGTGGTCCAGTCGCTGGTGGCGGCGTTCCGGTGAGAGGCCGCTGGGGGAGAATCGAACCATGACCCCGGAAACGGTAATCGAGATCGGTCAGGCGGCCCTGCGCACGGTGCTCAGCGTCGCCGGGCCCATGCTGGTGGCCGGCATGGCGGTCGGCCTGGTGATCAGCATCTTCCAGGCAGCGACCCAGATCAACGAGATGACCATGACCTTCGTGCCCAAGATCATCACCGTGTTCCTGGTCCTGGTTCTCTCCTTGCCCTGGGCGATCAACAACCTGACCCGGTTCACCGTCGAGATGTTCGCCCGCATCGCGGCCATGTAGGGAGCTGTCGTGAGTCTGAACCTGGACCTTGGCTACCTGCTCATCCTGGGGGCGATCTGCCTGCGGTTTTCCATCCTGGCGGCCCTGCTGCCGCTGATGGGCGACCGCGGGGTACCGGTTCTTTGGCGGCTCACCCTGGCTCTGGTGGTGGCGATCGCGGTGGCCCCGGTGGTCGCCGACACGGTGAACGTGGACGTCCTGCGGCTCGGCTGGCCGGCGGTCCTGGCCGAGGGGGGACGCTCCCTGCTGATCGGGGCCCTGCTCTCCTTCTCGATCGGGCTCCTGTTCAGCGCCGTCCGCTACGCCGGCAAGGTGATGGGCATGCAGATCGGCTTTGCCATCGTCAACACCGTGGATCCCCAGAGCGGCGCCCAGGTCTCCATCATCTCGCAGCTCTACTACCTGCTGGCGGTGATGATGTTCTACGCGGTGGACGCGCACCACATCGTCCTGTCGGCCCTGGTTCATTCCTGCACCGCCCTGCCGCCGTTCTCCCCGGTGGACGGGGGGGCCGGCGCCTGGCTGCTGGTCAAGGAGTACGGGACCATCTTCAAGATCGGCCTGCAGATAGCCGCTCCCTGCGTGATCGTCCTGTTGCTGGTCAGCGCCACCATGGGCGTGGTCGTCAAGACGGTTCCCCAGATCAACATCCTGATCGTCGGTTTTCCGATCAAGATCGGGGTCGGCCTGCTCACGGTCGGTCTCTCGCTGGCCTTCTTCGGCGAGATCTTCCTGTCGCTCCTGCAGGGGGTGGAGGGTCAGCTGGTCCGGTTGATGACGGCGCTCACGTGACGAGGGCGCAGGCCCGCAAGGCAAGAGGAGGTGAGGCATGGCGGAGAGCAGCGGCGGCGATCGCACCGAGCGAGCGACTCCCAAGCGCCGGCGGGAGGCGCGGGACAAGGGTCAGGTCGCCCGGAGCATGGAGGTCAACGGCGCGATCATCCTGTTGACCGGCATCACCATGTTGCTGCTCAGCAGTGGCCACCTCGCCCGGGTCCTGCAGACGAACGCCACCTACCTCTTCGCCCAGGCCCACGCCCTGGAGCCGGACAACCTGCTCGGGGTGAAGGAGATCCTGGTCGGCAACATCAGCCTACTGCTGAAGGCACTGGCGCCGCTGGTCCTGGCCCTGTTCATCGCCGGTTTCGGTGCCAACGTGCTGCAGGTGGGTTTCCACGCCAGCGCCGAGGCCCTGGCCTTCCGGGCGGAAAAGCTGAACCCGATCACCGGCATCAAGCGGTTCTTCGGCAAGAAGGCCGCCTTCGAGCTCGTCAAGAACCTGGTGAAGATCCTGCTGATCGCCGTGATCGGCTACCACACCGTGCGAGGCCTGCTGCCCGATCTGCTCGGCTCACCGCTGTTCCCCCTGACGGCGATCCTGAGCCTGGGGAAGGTGGCCTTCGCCAAGCTCATGTTCAAGCTGCTCGCCCTGATGATCCTGCTGGCCCTGGTCGACTGGGTTTTCCAGAAGTGGCAATACGAGCAGAACCTCAAGATGACCAAGGTCGAGACCAAGCAGGAAGCCAAGGACACCGAGGGTGATCCCCAGGTCAAGGCGCGGATGAGGGCGGTCCAGCTTGAAGCCTACCGGCAGCGGATGCTGGCGGCCGTGCCGACCGCCGACGTGGTCGTCACCAACCCCGACCACCTGGCGGTGGCCCTGAAGTACGAGCAGGGAGCGCCCGCGCCGGTGGTGGTCGCCAAGGGTCGCAATCATCTGGCGGAGAAGATCAAGAAGATCGCGCGCAAGACCCGGGTGCCGATCCTCGAGAACAAGCCGCTGGCCCGGGCCCTGTTCCCGCTGGTCAAGGTGGGCGAGATGATCCCGGAGAGCCTCTACCAGGTGGTGGCGGAGGTCCTGGCCTACGTCTACCGGCTGCGCAAATCGTAAAGAGAAGGGAATGCCTTGGAAACGGAGAAGGGAATCGACCGCGACCTGGTGCTCGCCAACAGCAACGTCCTGAGCGCGGTGGCGGTTGTCGTCATCATCGGCCTGATGGTGGTGCCGGTGGCGCCTACGCTGCTGGACCTGCTGCTGACCTTCAGCATCGCCTTCTCGGTGGTCATCCTGCTGGTCTCGCTCTACCTGAAGGAGCCGCTGCATTTTTCCAGCTTCCCCTCCCTGCTGTTGATCGTGACCCTCTTCCGCCTGTCGCTGAACATCGCCTCGACCCGGCTGATCCTGAGCCGGGGCTCGGCCGGCGCCGTGATCCAGAGCTTCGGCGACTTCGTGGTCGGCGGGAATTACGTAATCGGCGTGATCGTCTTCATCATCCTGGTGGTGGTGAACTTCCTGGTCATCACCAAGGGCAGCGGCCGGATCGCGGAGGTGGCGGCCCGCTTCACCCTCGACGCCATGCCCGGCAAGCAGATGGCCATCGATGCCGATCTCAACGCCGGCCTGATCAACGAGCCCGAAGCAAGGCGGCGAAGGGCCAAGATCGCGTCGGAGGCCGAGTTCTTCGGCGCCATGGACGGTGCCAGCAAGTTCGTGCGCGGCGACGCCATCGCTGGCATCATCATCACGGTCATCAACATCGCCGGTGGCTTCATCATCGGCATGCTGCAGATGGGGATGGAGGCCGGCGAGGCCCTGAACCGGTTCACCCTCTTGACCGTCGGCGACGGCCTGGTCAGCCAGATCCCGGCCTTGCTGGTCGCGACCAGCGCCGGCATGGTCGTCACCCGCCAGTCGGGCACCCTCAATCTCGGCCAGGCGCTTTCCCTGCAGATCTTCCGCCAGCAGCGGGCGGTGTTTCTGGCCGCAGGCATCCTCTTCCTGTTCGCCCTGATCCCCGGCCTGCCTACGGCCCCGTTTCTGGTCCTGGCCGCCTTGATCGGCGGCGCCGGATTCGTGGTGGGCGGTCGCGTGCGCGAGATCGATAAGGAGGAGGCGGCGAAGGCCAGCGCCGAGCAGGTCGAGGCGTCGCCCGAGGCCGAGGGCATCCGGGGCGAGGATCTGTTCGTGATGGATCGCCTGGAGCTGGAGATCGGTTACGGCCTGATCCC
>CAZAHC010000152.1:0-8016 GCA_964484595.1 uncultured Fibrobacteraceae bacterium
GCCTCGAAGCCGGCCGTCTGCCGTTGCAGTGGCGACGCAGCGATTGCCTAGGGTACCTGCGGGTTCTGGTCTCCTCCGTCGAATCGCTGGCGCAGGACCGGGCCATTGCCCTCAATACCCGTTTCCCCGCCGGATCGCTCGAGGTCTGGTTCGATCCCGACTTCCTGGAAAAGATCATCACCAACCTCCTGTCCAACGCTCTCAAGTTCACACCCGATGGAGGCGAGGTGCTGGTGACCGTTCACACCCCGCCCGAGGTCCACAGGCGTCGCGTACCACACTCCGGTCACGCCGGCGAAGGTCCGGTAGAGGCAGGTTCCCGCGAGGTCGTGGTCGAAGTGGCCAACACGGGGTCCTTCATCCCGCCGCAGGAGCGCGAGCGCATCTTCGACCGCTTCCACCGCCTGCCGGGTGGCCGGACAGCCGGGGGCACCGGCATCGGGCTGGCGTTGGTCAAGGAACTGGTCGAATGGCACGGGGGCAGCGTAACGGTCGACAGCGACCCCGACCGCGGCACCTGTTTCACGGTGAGCTTGCCGGTCTTTCTCGAGGCACCGGGGGCGGGGACCGAAGAGCCCCTCCCTCCTCCGGGGATGGCCGAAGTGGCAGGCGAACCTCTTCGGCGGGCTCAGGACGGCCACCGACAATCGATTCCGGTGCCCCGGGCCGCACCGCACGAGGACGAGGCGGCGACCCCAGCCGCTTCCGTTCAACCGCTTCCCGCGGAGGAGGAGGCGGACAAGGTGAGCGAGGCAGAACCGACCAGACTGCTGATAGTCGAGGACAACGACGACCTGCGCGCCTATCTGCGCAAGGAACTTGCAGCTGATTTCGGCCTGCTCGAGGCGGCTGACGGTGAAGTCGGCCTCACCCTGGCCCTGGCAGAAATTCCGGACCTGGTGCTCAGCGACGTGATGATGCCCGGGATCGATGGCTTCGAGCTGTGCCGGCGCTTGAAGGAGGACGAGCGCACCAGTCATATTCCGGTTATCCTGCTGACTGCGCGTGTCGAGTCGGAGAGCCGGCTTACCGGCCTGCGTACCGGCGCCGACGACTATCTCGCCAAGCCGTTCGACCCCCGAGAACTGCGGGTCCGCATCGAGAACCTGATCACCCAGCGACGCAAGCTTCGCGAGCGCTTCGCCCACCTGATCGTCAACCTGGAACCTTCTGCGATGCCGGTCACCTCGGCCGACGAGCGTTTCCTGCGCCGGGCCCGCGAGGTGGTCGAGGAACACCTGGCCGACCCGGACTTCAAGGTCGACACGTTCTGCCGTGAGATCGCCATGAGCCGCGCCCAGCTCCACCGCAAGCTGAAAGCTGTTACCGGCCAGTCCACGCGCGAGTTCATCCGGACCCATCGCCTGCAGCGGGCGGCCCAGTTGCTGGAGGGTGGCTACGGCAACGTGACCGACGTGGCCTACGCCGTCGGTTTCCGCCACCTCTCCTATTTTTCCAAGAGCTTCCGCGCCCAGTACGGAGTTCAACCCTCCGACTACCCTCCAAAGGGCTGATTTAAGACATATCTGCCAAATTCCGAGACATACGCGTTAGCGGAAAACCTCCTCAATTTCCTACAATTGGAGCCGCTCGCAGGCCGTGCCCTCGGTCACGGGTCCGGAGGCCGAAGTGACCGGGACCAGAAACCATTCGAGGAGCGACGAACGGGCATCTCCGGTACCGTTCAGCTCAGATTGTGAGGAGAAAAAGACATGAATTCGCAACCGACCAAACTCGCCGTGATTTCTGCTGTCGTGCTGGTCGCGCTGGCCCAGACCGCCGGCGGCGCCGTTCTCTGGGATCAATCGGACTACGACGTCTGGGGAGCCGGGTTCTACAATGCCGAATCGGGGGCTCCGCCCTTCGGGATGACGGTGTTCTCGGTCAACCACATCACGGTCGACAACGTCTGGCTCGTCGACAGCATCACCACTTATTACTCGGCCCTCGATCCAGTCTGGGGCGACGGCATCGCGCAGGGATACCTGCACGTCTTCGGCAAGACCGATCCGCTGCCCGTTGACGGGACGGACGATCCGACCGCCAGCCCGCTGGTGACGATGTCGGGCACGCTCGACGGCGATCACATCGTCGTGACCGCCTCGGGGCTGAATCTCTCCCTCGAGCCGGGCGAGTACTGGATCGGAATCACCCCGATCGCCGCCAGCGGACCGTTCGGCCCCGAGATCCACCTCTCGTCCCTGACTCTGATGGGCGATGCGACGGCCTCGTACGATCCGTTTGCCTTCCCCGGGCCCCCCGCCTGGATCAACTTCAACCCCGGCGTCGACGCCTCGATTCTCATCGAGGGAGTGATTACGGTGGCCAACCAGGAGATGACATGGGGAGGCATCAAGTCCCTCTACAAGGAGTGAGGCCCACCTCGGGTTGACATCTTGCGTCCACAGGCCGCTCTTCGTGGCGGCCTGTGGATCGAGCAAGCGGCGTCGGCCGGGCCATCAGCAGGACGAAGGCATGGACACCGTACCAGGTGTCCAAACCAGAGGAGTCCGAGGAAATGAGAAGTCTCAAGAAGAATGGTTGCCTCGGCCTGATGGCGATTCTAGCCCTCCAGGCCGGTGCTGCCCACGCCGAGGTCACCTACGAAATCATCGGCGAATGCCTGGCCACCGACATCTCCCCTGACGGTTCCGTCGTGGTCGGCAACCTGCCGGGGACCTACGGAGCCTTCCGGTGGACGGAGCTGGAAGGGATCGTCCCGCTGGGCCTGGATTCGAGCTATCTGGGAGAAATGGCCGGCACCCCCGACGTGTCGGCCGACGGGCTGCAGGTCTCGGCGACGATCCTGGGGGCCGACAGCACCTACGTGACACAGGGACTGTGGACGCTGGGCTCGGGCTGGCAGGAGACGATGCCACCCCCGCCCCCGGACGGCGGCCTCATGGGCGTCTCTTACGGTTCGGCCTGGGGCCTCTCCGACGACGGCAAGGTGCTCGTCGGACTCTACTGGCGCCCGGGTCAGCCGGACGGGACCGCCCACGCCTGCTACTGGACCGCCACTTCCGGCGTGGTGAGTCTCGGCAGCGGCGGCGGCAACAGCCGCGCCAACGACGCCGACTACGACGGTTCGGTCATCGTGGGCTGGGACGAGGATCCCTCGTTCGGCACCTGGTGGCCCGCAGTCTGGGTCGATGGAGTCAAGACCATCCTGAGCACCGATGACTGGTTCTGCGAGGCCACCGCGGTGACTCCCGACGGCAGCCTGGTCCTGGGGTACACGTACGACGAGGTAGGAGCCCAAAGGCGCGTCGCCGCGGCCTGGCGGTGGACCGGTTCGATCTGGCGGGAGGAGCTGCTCGGGATCCTGCCCGGCAGCCACGTCGAGTGGGGCCTGGCGAGCCCCAACGACGTAACCGCCGACGGCAGCCTGGTCGTGGGCTACAACCGGTTCTCCGATCCCTCGAACGCCACCGGGTTCATCTGGACCGCGGAGACCGGCATGATCGACGTCGAGGACTTCCTGGTCGACAACGGAATCACCCTCGATCCCTGGTTCAACATCCAGACGCTCACCGGGGTGTCGGACGACGGCACGGTGATGATTGGCATCGGCCAGGAGATCATGCCACCGTTCATTTACAAGAGCTTCATCATCCGGACCAGCCCCGTCTCGAGCGTACGGGATGTCGCCTCTCGCTCCGCCGTCGGGCCCAACTATCCCAACCCGTTCAACCCGTCCACGACGATTCCGGTCACCCTCGAAAACGGCGGGCCCGCTCGCCTGGAGGTGTACGACGTCAGTGGCCGGCGGGTCCGGGTCCTGCACCGCGGCGAGTTGCCCGCGGGCAGACACGAGTTCAGCTGGGACGGCAGGGACGACCGGGGCGTGGCGGTATCGAGCGGCGTCTACCTCGCCCGGTTCAGCGATCCCGCCGGCACCTCGGCGAGCCGGCGCCTGGTGCTCTTGAAGTAATGACCTGTTGAGCCCCCCCACCGGGGCACGCGCACCGGACTGCAGGCAGGAAAGGATTCCGTCATTCCCAGCGCGCCTGCCACGCCTCGGGCAAATCGCGCAGGAAGCGGTCGAACCACTCCAGCATCATCGTCCGGTGCGCGACCCGGTTGGCGAAGCTGCCGCTGATGCCGTGATCCTCGCCCGGGAACAGGACCAGCTCCACCAGCTTGTTCTGCACCGAGAGGGCGGTGAACAGCTCCTCCGACTGGCCGGGAGTGACGTTGGTGTCGCTCAGGCCGTGCAGCAGAAGGAGCGGCGTCTGCACGCGCTCGGCCCGGAACAGCGGCGACTTGGCCACGAACTCTTCCGGATGACTCCAGGGCATCACCCCGCCCAGCGCCATGTCTCCGTAGGTCCAGCCCCAAGCGCCCTGGCCCCAGTAGGTGGCCAGGTCGCTGATGCCGTACATCGACACCGCGGCGGCGAAGCGATCCGAGGTGGTGACGAGATACCCGGTCATGAACCCGCCGTAGGACCCGCCGTAGATACCGATCCGGTCGCCGTCCACTTCCGGCCGGGCGGCAAGGCAGGCGTCGATACCCGCCAGGATGTCGGCGCCGGCGTGGGGGCCCCAGTCGCCGGCATGGAAGTCGGCGAAATCGTCGCCGTAGCCGAAGGCGCCCCGCGGGTTGATGACCAGGACGGCGTAGCCGTTGGCGGCGAAGAACTGGTGAGTGGTGTTGAAGGCGCGGGTGGTCGGCGAACACCCGCCGTAATAGTAGACGATCAACGGGGTCCGGTCCGCTTCGTCCGGCACCGGCACCGACGGCGGGTAGAACCAGGCGTCGATCTCCTGCCCGCCCGGACCGGTGAAGGATGCCTCGGCGTGTGTCGACACGAGCCAGCGGGCGGCCAGGTCGGCGTTAGGGGATTCCAGCACCCGGTCCCGGCCGCGCCGGGCGTCCAGCAGGTGCAGCGCGGGTGGGTTGACCGGATCGGAGATCGTGTAGGCGAAAAATGAGCCGTCCGGGGCCAGCGCCGTCGCGCCCACCGATCGACCGGCCGGCGAGAGCGTGACGACCTCGGCCCGCTCGGCCCCCAGCACCAGCCGGGCCAGCTTCCGGCAGGAACCGGCCGTCACCCCGACCAGGAGGGAGCTGCCCCGGCTCTCGAAGGCGGGCAGCCCGGCCCCGGCGGCGAAGGCGAACGGCAGACCCCGGCTGATTCGCGCGAGGTCGCCGCTGTCGAGGTCGAGCAGCCAGACCTGCAGGTTGTAGACGTTGTGCTCGGGGCGACCCCCGCCGATCTGGTCCGGCGGGCCGAGGAAGGCGAGCTTGCGGCCGTCCGGGGAGACGGCGAAGGCCTGGGGCCGTACCTCCCAGCCGGCCACGAAATCGGCCACCAGCCGGTCCTGGCCGCTCGGCAGATCCAGCAGGCGGATCTCGGTGTGGAACCAGGGCCGCTCCGGCCGGGGCAGCGTCCGGCCGTAGATCACCGCCCGGCCGTCGGGCCGGAAGACGGCGTCATCCAGGACGAAGTCGCCGGGGGCGGAGAGCCGGCGGCGCGCCCCGCTGGCGATCTCGATCAGGTGCAGGTGGGGCAGCGGTGCATAATCGGGCACCTTCTCCCGCAGGTGCTGCCGGCGACGGGCCGCGTCCCCGCCCGGCTCGTCCTCCTCGGCCCCCCTTTCGGAGGCGAGCAGCAGGTGCCGACCATCCGGGCTGAAGCGGACCAGTCCCAGGCCGGGTTCATTTTCGAGCACGGTGGTCAACGGACCGTCCGGGGCGGTCCAGAGCACGAGGTTCGTCCCTCCCGACCCGGATTTTCTCAGCAGCAACCGTTTCCCGTCGGGAGAGAAGGCGACCGGCCGTGCCGAACCGCCACCCAGGTCGGCGGCGACCACCCGGCCCTCGGCATCAAGGACCTCGACCGTGGTGCGCCGCCGCTCGCCGGTAGCCTCGCGGCGGGAAAGGCGGCGGGCGACCAGCTTGCCCTTCGGCGCCACGGCCAGTCCCGAGATACTCGCCACCTCGCGGGAGCGATCGAAGTCCGCCGGGGCGATTCTCGGCTCGAGACTCCAGCCGAGACCGGCGGCGGGCTCGGCCCTGGCGGTCAGGCTCAGCGACGCGGCGGTTGAAGGGATCTCCAGGCGGACCAGGACCTCGTGGCTGCCGCGAGCCACCTCGACCGATGCCGTGACCGGTTCCGGGCCGGATTCGTCGGCCGCCTCGTCGGCAAGCGGTTCCTCGTCTGTGGCCAGGGCCTCCCCGGACGCCCGTTCCTCCCCGTCCAGGTAGAGGGTGAGAGCCGCCCTGGAAACCGCGGTCAGGGTCAGCTCGGTCCACCGGTCCACCTGGACCCGGGCCGCCAGCCAGAAAACGCCCGGTCCGTCCAGGTGAATCTCCCCGGCTTCACCGGCGGCCAGCCGGCGCCAGGTCTTTTCCACTCCCGGGGCCAGGCTGACCCGCTGCCCTGAGCTCGGCAACCCGCCTGCCGGATCGATCTCGGGCACCGGGTCGATCGTGGCGTGCAGCGGAGGTTCCGCCGGCGGCGACGGCGGGGCCGGCAACGGGCCCAGTCCGTACATCTCGACCACCACCTCGCCGGCCTCGGAATCGATCTCCGCCGGAGCGACCGCCGGGAGGACCAAAAAGGCCAGGGCCAGGCCAAGCACAGGCAGGACCTGGGCAAACGGGAGGCATCGGAACCCGTAACGAGGATCGTAGTCTGGACTCATGGTTTTCTCCCGGGAGGGCGGGGCAAGCTGGTCAGGGGACGGAAACGTGTCCGGGGAGGTTACCGCCTCGACCGCCTTTTCTCCAGTCGGAACTAGCCCGGCACTTCGCCACCCGGCTTCGTGTTTGGGGTAGAATTTGTAACCGACTGTCGTTTATGGAGCTACTGCTGTGCCACGTGGCGCGCCCACCCCGGCAGGGTTGGGGTTTCCAGCCCCGGACTCTTGGCCTAGAATGACCCTCGGCCTCCCCCCTGACCTCCCGACCAAAGGAGCCGAGATGCCCCCGAGCCGCAGCTTCACTCCCGCCCTCTTCAAGTTCCTGCGCGACCTGGAACGGAACAACAACCGCGACTGGTTCAAGGCCAACAAGGCCCGGTACGAGGACGAGGTGAAGAGGCCGGCATTGCGGTTCATCACCGACTTCGCACCGTACCTGGGGAAGATCAGCAAGTACTTCCGGGCGGACCCGCGGCCGGTGGGAGGCTCCCTGTTCCGGATCTACCGCGACACCCGCTTCAGCAAGGACAAGACACCGTACAAGACGCACTGCGGGATCCATTTCCGCCACGAGGCCGGCCGCGACGCCTACACGCCCGGATTCTACCTGCACCTGCAACCAGGCGCCTCCTTCGTGGGCGTTGGCCTGTGGCATCCGGACAATCCGACTCTCAAGAAGATCCGTGACCTGATCGTCGCCGATCCGCCCCGCTGGCAGCGAGCAGTCGGCAACGGCAGGTTCACCAGGCGTTTCGAGGTGATGGGGGATTCCCTGAAGCGGCCACCGAAGGGATACGATCCGGACCACCCGCTGATCGAGACCCTCAAGCTGAAGGACTTCACCGCCCTGGCGCCGCTGCCCCAGAAGGAAGCGACCGGGCCCGGCTTCCTCGGCGGATTCGCCGCCGACTGCCGGGCCGGTGCCTCCCTCGTGAAGTTCATCTGCGAGGCGCTGGAGGTGGGCTTCTGAGCTGGACTATTTTGGTTGTGGCCCGGAGATTGTGTCCGGCGGTTTGGGGTTCTGCCACGTGGCACAAATTGCCATAACTTCAATGATCTCAGGCTAGTACACAAACCTGACGACAAAAACACAAATTCAGCCCAGAAAAACCCAATCCAGGAGCTGTGGCCCGGTAGATGTGTCCGGTTATCTGGTTGCCGGGCAACCTCGTTGGCCCCACCTTGACTGATTCCGGGGCGTCAGGAGGGCCCTGGGAGACATGGAGGTCGGAGGGGCCCGGATGCGAGCGACCCGGCCACAGGAAGTGGCCGGGTCGCGTCCCCGGAAAGGGCCTAGAGGGGGCCAGGGGCGTTGTCTGGCAATCATTTACCCGGACACATTCTCCGGGCCACAACCGAACTACTT
>CAZAHC010000153.1:0-7999 GCA_964484595.1 uncultured Fibrobacteraceae bacterium
ACATTCGGCCAGTCCCTGGATGGCAATGCCGACGACCATCATGGCGGTGATCGGATGCACGCTGAGTCCAAAAACCTGGATGTTGCCCGCGAACAGGGACGAAGAAGCCATTGCCACCGAGGAAATCGGAATGAGAATCATTGCCACCAGGATCGAGTTCTGCGGTCGCCACTTGCGTACCAGCTGGGTGATCATCACCACGAAGATCACCACCACCAGGGGGTTGATGTTCGCGTACCACTCCGGCTTGTACGCCTCCCCGGCCATTCGCAGCACGTAGTCAGGCATGGAGGCATAAAGCTGACCCTGGATGGCCCAGAAGCCGGCAGTGATCAGGATCAGGGAGAAGAAACGGAGATTCCGCATCGCCGCCCACATGCCCTGCATCGTCTCCCGCACGCTCCGCGGCCTTTCCACCGCCTCCTCCTCGGGCGGGCGATAGAGGAGAAAGACGATGATCAGCGCCAGCAGGGCGGCGGCGGCCGAGAAGTACGGCACCGTCGCCACGCCCATCTGGATGCGCATCGGAGCGACGACGGTCTTGCCGGCGAAAGACCCGATGTTGACGACCATGTAGAAAATGCTGAACGCCCGGGCCCGGTTTTCGGAGTCCGATGACTTGGAAACCGTCCCGCTGATCACCGGCTTGACGATGGCGCCGCCGATGATGATCAGCGTCAGACCCACCAGAACCGGTCCGAGCGTATGGAAGACCCCGAGCATCCCGTAGCCCACGGTCAGCAGGGCGAAGGCCAGCATCAGGGCCTTGCGAAAGCCAATCCGATCGGCCGCGGCCCCGGTGAAGAAGGGTACCAGGTAGATCCAGCCACCGAAGTAGGCACCGACGAGCCCGGCCTCGACGTCGCCCAGGCCGACGACCCGGATCAGGTAGGTGCGCAGGGCGATGAAGGTACCGTAGTAAGCCGCTCGCTCGCACAGCTCGGCCATGTTGGCGGTGTAGAAGACGCGCGGGAAACGCCAGGAGGTCTTGCCATCGGTCATCCGTTTTTTCCCGGTTTGGGGATGAGCGGCCATTCATGAATAATGAAAAGTGGCGTAATCTTCCCATCCTGGCAACAAGAAATGCCCCGCGCCAAAAAACGCGGGGCATTTCTTTGGTAGGCCGCCCAGGACTCGAACCTGGCACTTTCTCCTTAAAAGGGAGATGCTCTGCCCGATGAGCTAGCGGCCCAAAAAAAGTCCGGGCCAAAGCAAAAGCGGCGCTTTGCCGGCGCCCGAGCTTCCGGAATATAGAGCAACCCCCACAGGGTGTCAAAGGATCGACAGCACCGAGCGGGGCGGCCGGGCGATCGGCTCAGGTGGAAACCCCGGTCGGGGTCCAGATCATTTCCTCTCGCTCGCGGCCGACCGAGATCCCGAGGATCAGGGCCCCGAGGGACTCCTCGAGAAACTCGAGATACCGGCGCGCGGCCGAGGGCAGATCCTGCAGCCGCCTGACCTCGCCGGTGGACTTCTCCCAGCCGGGAAACTCCTGGTAGACCGGACGGCAGCGGGGCAACAGCTCGCTCCGCATCTGGAAGCTCGTGAAGCGCTCCCCGTCCACCTCGTAGGCGGTGGCGACCTGGATGGTCGGGGACTGGTCGAGAACGTCCAGCTTGGTGATCACGATCCCGGTCATGCCGTTGACATCGACCGCGTACCGGCCCGCCACCAGGTCGAACCAGCCGCAGCGGCGGGGTCGGCCGGTGGTGGCACCGTATTCCCCGCCGATCTTGCGCAGCTCGTCCCCCTGCTCGGCAAGCAGCTCGGTGGGGAAAGGACCGTTGCCGACCCGTGTGCAGTAGGCCTTGAAGACCCCGACGATCTCGCCGAGGCATCTCGGCGGCAGACCGGTGCCGGTGATCGCCCCCCCGACGGTGCTGTTGCTCGAGGTGACGAAGGGGAAGGTGCCGTGATCGATGTCGAGCAAGGTGCCCTGGGCGCCCTCGAAGAGAGCCGATTCGGTGCCCCGCCGCACGTTGGCCAGGGCGTCGTAGGCGTTGACGATCGAGGGGGACAGGTTCTCGGCGAGGCCGACGAGTTCCTCGGCGACGACCTTGGCCGGCAATGGATCCGCCTCGTAGAACTCCGAGAGGATCTCGTTGGCGGCCAGCACCTTTTCGATAGCCTTCCGCTCGAGATTCTCGGGGGGCAACAGGAGGTCGCCGTACCGCAGCCCGACCCGCTGGTACTTGTCCAGGTAGGCAGGACCGATGCCCCGGCAGGTCGTCCCGATGCTCTTGCGCCTGAGCTTCGCCTCCTTCAGTTCGTCCAGCCGCTGATGATAAGGCATCAGCAGCTGGGCGGAGGAGGACACCGAAAGACGCTTCCGCACATCGAGGCCAAGCTCCTCCAGGCGGGCGATCTCCTCGGCCAGGCTCCAGGGATCGATCACCATGCCGTTGCCCAGGAAACAGCGCACGCCCTCGTGAAAGATCCCGGAGGGTACCAGGTGCAGGACGAACTCGAAATCCCCGGTGTTGATGGTGTGCCCGGCGTTCGCGCCGCCCTGGTAACGCAGGACCCAGTCGACCCCCTCGCTCAGGGCGTCGACGATCTTGCCCTTGCCCTCGTCACCCCACTGGCCACCCAATATCACGCGATTTTCCACGAATCACTCCCAGGTTCCGCCACGGGGGGGCGAGGGAACCGGCCGCCGCACGCCCTCCCCCAAGAAAAAAGCCCTGCCACCGCGACGAGTCTTGCCAGGGCCCGGTATGAGGCAAAAAATCAATTGCTGTCGAAAAGACTCTTGAGGGTACCCCAGGTAACCTCGTCGACGAGAGCGCCGCCACCGCATTCATCCGACACGCCAGGGTTTCCGGTTTCCTCGTGGACGTTCTCGTCGGGCACGCCATCGCCGTCGGAGTCCCCGAGTTCCACACCGTTCAGGCAACCGTCACCGTCGGAGTCCAGGGCGGCCAACTGGGCGTTCCAGGTCCTTCCATTGGCCAGGAAATCGGCACCGAACGAGTTCAAGGTGTGATCAGCACCGGTGGGATGCTCCAGGACGTGGCAGTTCTGGCACCCGAACCGACCATGCACCGGCAGCTGTTCCATGTCCGTGGCCGTGGCCAAGGCCAGGTACCAGCAACCCATGCCCGCTGCAGCGCAGAGGGTTGCCACCAGGACCGGCCAGGGTTTACGCTCGAGCTTGCCCATCATTGGAACCCTGCCCCTGGCGTGGATCCCTCCCCGCCAAAGAGGCTACTTCCAGCCAGGACACTCAGGGGAAAAGGTGCCACAGCGTCGAATCGCCCGCAAGAGATATTGGCAGTCGAATCCCCGCGGGAATCCGGCCGAAACCATTGTACTCCCTTGCTTTATCTGCATTATATATCCGTTCTTGAGGAAAAGTCAACCAAGCGCCCGCCACGCCTCCCGGGAACCGATTCAATCGGACTCCGCCCCCGCCTGTTGCAGCAAAGCCTCGACCCAGGCCCACATCTCCGGGGCGCCCTTCTTCTTCCGGGCCGAGGTGGGAAAGAAGGGAGTGGCGGCCGGAACATCCAGTTCCCCGATGATATCGCGGTACCGCCCGGGCAGTCTCCCGGGCGATTCCTTGTCGATCTTGGTCACGGCCACGGCAAAGGGATGGCCCGCCTCCAGCAGCCAGGCGGCCATCTCGAGATCGGCGGCCGAGGGCTGCCGGCGCACATCCAGCAGGTGAAAAACCGCCAGGGGGCGGTCCTGGGCGGCGAGGTAGCTGCGGACCAGCCGGCCCCACGCGGCCCGCTTCTGCTTGCTGACCCGGGCAAAGCCGTAGCCGGGCAGATCAACCACGTAGAAGCGGTCCGCCACCAAGAAGTAGTTCAGGAGCTGGGTCTTGCCGGGCTGGCCGCTGGTCCGGGCCAGCCGGGTCCGGCCCAGGAAATAGTTGATGAGCGAGGACTTGCCGCAGTTGCTCCGACCCACGAAGGCGAACTCGGGCAGGATCGGCAGCGGGCGTCCGGCCAGATCAGCGGCACTGGTGATGAACTGGATGTCCACCTCGCTCCTCACCGTCAAGCCCTCCGGCACCGGGAAAGGGGCCGGCGTCTCACTGCAAGGCAACCTCGAGAACCTCCCCCATGTTCTCGACCAAGTGCACCTTCAGCTGCTTGCGAATCACGGGGGACAGCTCCCGGAACTGCTTCTCGTTCTCCCGGGGGATGATCAGTTGACGGGCCCCCGCCCGCAAGGCCGCCACCGCCTTCTCCGGCAGGCCGCCGATCGGCAGCACCTTGCCCCGCAGGGTGACCTCCCCCGTCATGGCCACGTCCTTGCGCACGGGACTCTGCTTGAACAGGGAAACGATGGCCGTCGCGATGGCGACACCGGCGCTGGGGCCGTCCTTAGGGATGGCTCCTTCGGGGATATGGATGTGGATGTGATTGTCCTCGAGAAATTCCTTCGAGAGATCGGAGCAGTGATTCCGGCCGAAGCTCAGCGCCGCCTCCGCCGACTCCCGCATCACATCCTTGAGGTTGCCGGTGATCAGTAGCTTGCCCTTGCCCGGCACCGAGGCGACCTCCACCTCGAGAACCTCGCCGCCGGAGGTGGTCCAGGCGAGCCCCACCACCACACCCACCTCGGGCTCCTTGTCGACCACTTGGCGGTGGAACTTGGGAATGCCGAGGTACTTCTGCACGCCCCGGGCGGTCACGCCGCCGGGGAAGCGGCCGGTCTCGGCCTTGATCTTGGCCACCTTGCGACAGATGCCGGCGATCTCCCGTTCCAGGTTGCGCACGCCCGCCTCGCGGGTGTAGCCGTCGATGATCGTCTGCAGGGCGGTACGCCGGAATCCGCCCCGCCAGCGGGACACGCCGTTGCGCTTCATCTGCCGGGGAACGAGGAACTGCTCCGCGATCTGCAGCTTCTCGTGTTCGAGATAACCGGGCAGCCGGATGATCTCCATGCGATCTTCCAGCGCCGGCGGGATGGAGTGCAGCGAGTTGGCGGTGGTGATGAACATCACCCCACTCAGGTCGAAGTCGACCTCGAGGTAGTGATCGCTGAAATGGGCATTCTGTTCCGGGTCGAGGACCTCCAGGAGCGCCGCGGCCGGGTCGCCCCGGAAGTCCGAGCCCATCTTGTCCACCTCGTCCAGCAGGAAGACGGGATTCTTGGTGCCAGCCCGGCGCAGCGACTCGATGATGCGCCCCGGTTTGCTGCCGATATAGGTGCGCCGGTGGCCGCGAATTTCCGCCTCGTCGCGAACTCCGCCCAGAGAGATGCGCACGAACTTGCGGTTCATGCTGCCGGCAATCGAACGCCCGAGGCTCGTCTTGCCCACCCCGGGCGGACCGACCAGGCAAAGGATCGATCCCTGCAGCTTGCGGGTCAGCTTGTAGACGGAAAGGAACTCGATGATGCGGTCCTTCACCTTGTCCAGTCCGTAGTGATCCGCGTCGAGCCGTTCGCGGACCTTCCTGGTGTTGATCCGATCCCGGGAGCGTTTCTGCCAGGGCAGCGCCAGCAGCGTGTCGAGGTAGTTGCGGACCACCGTCGCCTCGGGTGACATGACCGGCATCCGGGCCAGGCGGTTCACCTCCCGCTCGGCCACCTCCCGGGCCTCGGCCGACATCTCGCTCTCGGCCAGGCGGGCGGCGTATTCCTCGACCTCGGTGTCCTCGTCCGCGGGGTAACCCAGTTCCTTCCGGATGGCGCGCAGCTGCTCGTTGAGGTAGAACTCCCGCTGGTTCTTCTGGACCTGGTTCTGCACCTCCGAGTCGATGCGCTGCTCGATTTCCAGGATCTCCAGCTCGCTGGCAAGGACCTGGTTGATCCGCTTCATGCGCGCCTGCAGGCTTGCTTCCTCGAGCAGCTCCTGCTTCAGGGGGACCTTGCCGAGGATGTAGGCGCTGATCGAGTCGGTCATGCGGGCGATCTCGTCCAGGTTGAGGACTGCGAGCAGGACCTCGTCGGGTAGCCGCTTGTTCAGCCGCACGTATTCCTTGAAGCGATCCTTGATCGACCGACTCAGAGCCTCGACCTCTTGCCCCGTCTCCTGCTCCTCCGGGAGCGGTTCCACGGTCACCGCGGAGAAATCGTCCCCGGGGTCGACCCGCTGGACCCGCACGCGGGCCAGGCCCTCGACCAGGATCTTCAGCGTCTCGTCGGGGGTGCGGATGATCTGCAGCACCTTGATCAGGGTGCCGACCTCGAACAGGTCGTCCGTTTCCGGGTGCTCGACCTCCGAGTCCCTCTGGGCGATCACGCAGAGGTACTTGTCATCATCGGTCGCGGCCTCCACGGCGGCGATCGACTGGGGCCGACCGACCAGCAGAGGAGTGACCATGTAAGGAAAGACCACCACGTCCCGCAGGGGCAACAGGGGAAGGTGCCTGGGCAACAGCAGTTTCTCGCCATCGCGCGTGATGACGAAGGATTGGGAGGGGTCCATCAGCTACCTCGGAAAAGGCCCGGGACACAGGTCACCGAACCGCAGGGGTCGGGGCCGGCCCCGACTCGTTGCCGCGGTCGCAGGCAACCTAGGCTTCTTTGATCTCGGCGGAAGAGTCCCCGCAGACGACCTCGGGATCAACCTGTTTTTCGATGGCCTCGCGGGTGATGATGACCTGGCGAACATCGTCCTGGGAAGGGATCTCGAACATGGTATTGCGCATGGCGTTTTCCAGGATGGAACGCAGCCCCCGGGCCCCGGTCTTCCGCTGAATGGCCATGTCGGCGATCGCCTCGAGGGCTTCGGGTTCGAAGACCAGCTCGACACCCTCCATCTCCATCAGCTTGCCATATTGCTTGGTCAGCGCGTTGCGCGGTTCCTGGAGGATGCGAACCATGGCTTCCTTGTCCAGGTCCTGCAGGTGGGTGGCCACCGGGAGCCGGCCGACCAGTTCGGGGATCAGGCCGTACTTCATCAGGTCCTGGGGTTCGACCAGCGACAGCACCTCTCCCCGCATCTCGCTGCTGGCCCGCTCGTCCTCGCGCGCGAAACCGAGGACGTTCTTGCCGACCCGGCGCTGGATGATCTTGTCCAGCCCCTGGAAGGCGCCGCCGCAGACGAAGAGGATGTTCTTGGTGTTGACCTCCAGGTATTTCTGCTGGGGGTGCTTGCGCCCACCCTGGGGCGGCACGTTGGCCACGGTCCCCTCGAGGATCTTCAGCAGGGCCTGCTGCACGCCTTCCCCGGACACGTCGCGCGTGATGGAGGGGTTGCCGCTCTTGCGCCCGATCTTGTCGATCTCGTCGATGTAGACGATACCCTGCTCGGCGGCGGGGATGTTGTAGTCAGCCGCCTGCAGCAGTCGCACCAGGATGTTCTCGACATCCTCGCCCACGTAGCCGGCCTCGGTCAGCGCCGTGGCGTCGGCGATGGCGAAGGGGACGTTCAGGAAACGCGCCAGGGTCTGGGCCAGCAGGGTCTTGCCGGTGCCGGTCGAGCCGACCAGCACGATGTTGCTCTTGTCGATCTCGACGCCCTCGCTGGATTTCTTCTGGTGGATGCGCTTGTAGTGGTTGTAGACGGCGACGGAGAGACTGACCTTGGCGTCGTCCTGGCCAATGACGTACTGGTCCAGGTAGTCGCGGATCTCCATGGGCTTGGGAAACTTGGGCGGGGCCAGGGAGGCCTCGTCCAGCAGCTCCCCCTCCAGGATGTCGTTGCACAGCTTGATGCACTCGCTACAGATGTAGACGCTGGAGGGACCGGCGACGAGCTTGGCGACCTCGTCCTGGCCGCGGGCGCAGAACGAGCACTTGATCATCTGGGGGCTGCCACTCTGACGGCGTTTCATCTCGTCCCTTCAGGCGGGGCCGCCGGTTCGCGACTCCCTCCGCCACTGCCGGCTACTTCTTCTTCTTGTCCTTGTCCTTGTCCTTGCCGGGGGTATCGATCTCTGCCCGGCTCTCGATGACCTTGTCCACGATACCGTATTCCAGAGACTGTTCCGCGGACATGAAGAAATCCCGATCGCTGTCCTTCGCTATCCGGTCGGGCTTCTGGGCGGTGTGCTTGGCCAGGATCCCATAGATCTTGTCCCGCAGGTAGAGGATCTCC
>CAZAHC010000154.1:0-7964 GCA_964484595.1 uncultured Fibrobacteraceae bacterium
CTCGACCGGTGCCGCCTCGGGCTCGGCTTCGGCCGTCTCATCCGCAGGAGATTCCTCGGCGGGTGCCGGCTCGGCCTCGGCGGTCTCCTCGGCAGGAGGTTCCGCGACCGGTGCTGCCTCGGCCGTCTCCGCCGCCGCCGGTTCCTCGGCCGGGGCAGGTTCCGGCTCCGGCGCTGCCTCGGCTGCCGGCTCGGGCTTTGCGGGAGCCTCGGCGGCAGGACCCGAGTCCTCGCCTTCCTCGGCGGCGAGTTCGGCTGCCACCACGTCTTCCAGGCGGGGATGATTGGCGATGAACTCGGTTGCAGCCTCGCCCTCGAAGTCCTTCAGGCGCTCGGCGATCGACAGGACGATGCGCCGGTTCTCCACGTCCATCTTGATCACCTTCAGGGGGATCTCCTCACCCTCCCGGAAGTAATACTGGGGCTTATCGAGCTTGGGAATGCCGAGATGGCCCAGGGGGACGAAACCTTCCAGGTCATCACCCAGATCGACGATGACCCCGTGGTCGAGCATCCGGTTGACCGTACCGTCGGCGGTGTGGCCGACCGGGTAATCCTCGGCCAGGGTGGGCCAGGGGTTGTCCCGGAGCTGCTTGATACCCAGGCTGATGCGACGCTTGTTGGTGTCGATGTCCAGGATCTGGACCTCCACCGTGTCGTTGCGGCGCAGGATCTCCTTGGGGTGACGGACCCGCTTGGTCCAGGACATGTCGCTGATGTGAACCAGGCCGTCGATGCCCTCCTCGACCTCGACGAAGGCCCCGAAATCGGTGAGGTTCCGGACCTTGCCCTCCAGGACCGTCCCGACCGGGAAACGTTCGGCCAGCGTCAACCAGGGATCGGATTCGCACTGCTTCAGGCCGAGGGAGATCTTCTCGTTCTCCCGGTCGATCTTCAGCACCATCACATCGACCTCGTCGCCGATCGCGACGACCTTCGAGGGGTGCTTGATGTGCCTGGTCCAGCTCATCTCGCTGATGTGAATCAGGCCCTCGACCCCCTTCTCCAGCTCGACGAAGGCGCCGTAGTTGGTGATGCTGACAACGCGGCCACGAACGATGGACTCCGGTGGGAACTTCTCCTCCACGTCGTCCCAGGGATACGCCTGCAGCTGCTTCAGCCCCAGCGAGATGCGTTCCCGTTCCTCCTCGAAGTCCAGGACCTTGACCTCTATCTCCTCGCTGATCGCCACCACCTCGCTGGGGTGGTTGACCCGGCCCCAGCTGAGATCGGTGATGTGCAGCAGACCGTCGATTCCGCCGAGATCGACGAAGGCGCCGAAGTCGGTGATGTTCTTGACGACACCCTTGCGAATCTGGCCCTTTTCCAGCTCCGCGATCAGGGCGCGTTTCTTCTCCTCGCGCTCCTGCTCGAGGACGATTCGCCGGGAAACGACGACGTTACGGCGCCGCTTGTTCTTCTTGATGATCCGGCACTGGATCTCCTCGCCGATCATGTCTTCCAGGTTGGGGACCTGGCGCAGGGCAACCTGGGAACCGGGTAGGAAGGTGTCGACGTTCCAGAGCTTTACGACCAGACCGCCCTTGATCCGCCGGTCCACGGTCCCGGAGACGATCTCGCCGGTCTCGTGGGCATTCTTGATCCTGTCCCAGACCTTCAGGAAGTCGGCTCGCTCCTTCGAGAGGACCACCAGGCCGTCCTGGTCCTCGATCTTCTCGAGGAAGACGTCGAACTCGTCGCCCCCGCTGACGTCGTCGACGCTGCCGAATTCCTCGAGCGGAATGACGCCCTCGCTTTTGAAGCCAATGTTCAGGAGCACCTCGTTCTCGCGAACCTCGACCACGGTGCCCTTGAGGATCTGCCCCTCCCGGATCTCGGTGAGGGTCTCCTCGTACTGGTTGATGAGCTTGAGGTACTCGGCGTTGTCGAGTTCCTCTTCCTCGGCATAGTCGATGTTGACGATGCCTTCCGGATCGAACTGCTTGGTCAGCTTGGGAGCGCCCGGGAGCGGAGCAACCGTGGCGCCGGTTGATTCCTTTTCCTTGGCTTCCTCTTCTTCAGCAGCGGATTCGGTGGGATTCTGTGCGGCCGGATCAGCGGCAGGGGGGCCTTGGGTCTCCTCAGCCTCGTCCGATCCGGGATGGGGATTCAGGGACATGAAAAACGCCTCCTTAGACATAGATTTACCCAGCCCAAAGGCCGGGTAGGGCAAAAAATATACACGTCCGCGGCCCGTTTTGCAAGCTGATATGGACCTTTTAACCCCTCGCACTTTCAGGGGGTTCGCCGGCCCGTCCCCCGAAAAGCCGGCGGACCTTCCGGCGGTAGGCGAGCTCCTGGCGAGCGCCGGTGGTTCTTTCCCAGTCGGTCGGAGGATTCTCGGCAAAGGAGCGGGCCTGCAGCTCCCGGTAGATCGCCTCGAAGAGCAGACCGATCCGGCGACTGAGCGCCCGCGGACTGTGGTGCTTGGCGGCCAGCGTGGGCAGGGCGTGCATGTGCACTACCGGTCCGAAGCGAACCTCCAGCGGCGAGAGGGGTGAGCCGCCCGGCTGCAAGTGGCAGGTTCCTCGCACGAAGACCGGCTGCACGGGTGCCCCGGTCTTCTGCACCAGGATGCCCAGGCCGCTCCGGATGGGTCCGGGATTGCATATGGGACGGCGCGTACCTTCGGGGAAGATGAAGAGGTTGTCTCCTTGCTGGAGAGTGGCTATCGCCTCGGCGAAGGCCCGGTTGTCGAAACCGGAGCGGTCGATGGGGATCGCCTCGAGGAAACGGAAGAACGCCGCCGAGGGCGGGAAGCGGAAGAGCTCGGCCTTGGCGAGGGTGCGCACCCGGAAACGCCCCAGGGTGGAACCGATCAGGGGCGGGTCCCACCAGCTGATGTGATTGCTGGCGATGATGGTTCCCTTGGGGACGGCCGGACCCGGCAGACCGATCTTGCGCAGGCCGAAGTAGCGGGCGACGGCTTGCAGACCGGAGTAGGCCCAGCGGTACTTGAAGGGCAGTTGATCCGGAGTGGCCGCGGAACGCGCGTGGTTCTCCTGCCGGGCGAGCAGATCCCGGACCGTCTGCTCGGTGCGCTCGTTCTGCTCGGCCAGGGTCCAGTCGCTGGTGTCCAGGACCGTCGCGTCGGGGGAGATGGTCAGGGGACTGTGCTCGCGCTCGCTGTCACGGCGGTCCCGAGCGGCGAGTTCGCGCTGGATCTCTTCCCGGTTGATGTCCTGGCCCCGGCTCCGGTACTGCCGGTAGCGCCGCTCCAGCCGGGCCGGCAGAGAGGCGTCGAGGTAGATCTTGGCCGTAGCCAGGGGAAAAACGACGCTGCCGATGTCCCGGCCTTCCATGACCACTCCGCCCACGCGGCCCAGGTTTCTTTGCCGCTCGACCATCTCCGCCCGCACTTCCGGATGAGCGGCCACCGCCGAGACGGCCTCCTCCACCTCCGGCGTGCGCACGGCGGCGGAGATGTCCCGCCCGTTCCAGAACACCGCAACCTCGCGGCGGCCGGGCTTCAGCTCCAGATGGGCCTGGCGCAGCAATCCTGCCAGGACCGGGCCGTCGGCAGGCGCCACCCCTTCCTGCTGAGCAGCCCAGGTCAAGGCGCGATACATGGCGCCGGTATCGATGTAGAGGAGTCCGAACCGGCTGGCGAGGGCCCGGGCGGTGGTCGACTTGCCGGAGCCGGCCGGCCCGTCGATGGCTATCACGTCGGGGCGGGGCAGCGTGTCGTTGCCCGGCCAGGGGGAAGAAAGCGCGGGATTCGGGGTGTGGAACTCGGGGTGAGCGGCACTCGCAGCGGGCCGGAACTCACTCCTCACGAATCGGCTCCCGGTTGAGAATCTCTCGCAGGGCGGCCACGCAAAGCTCGTTCTCCTCGGGCAGCCCGACGCTGACGCGCAACGCCCCCTCTCCCAGACCGAAGGCGGCCATGGGCCGGACGATCACTCCCCGCGCGAGCAACTGCTGGGTGAGCTCACCGGCGTTGCCAGGGCAACGCACGAGCAGGAAGTTGGCCTGGGAGGGCGTGACAGCCAGGCCCAGCTCGCCGAGCTGGGCGGCCAGCCAGTCGAGGCGCTCGCGGTTGGCCCGGGCGCGGGCGGCGACAACGTCGTAGTGCGCCAGACAGGCCAGGGCCGCCGCCTGCGAGATCGAGTTGACGTTGAAGGGTTCCCGCGTCTTCTGCAGCTCGCCCACCAGCCCCGGGTGGCCGATCCCGTAACCAACTCGCAATCCGGCCAGGGAGTGGATCTTGCTGAACGTGCGCAGCACGAAAAGGTTGGGAAAGTCGCCGAGCAGGGCGAGGGTCTGCGGGTAGTCGTCGGCCACGACGTACTCGTAGTAGGCCTCGTCCACGGCGACGATCACGTTCTCGGGAACCGCGGCCAGCAGCGCCAGGAATTCCTCCCGGGTATTGTAGGTGCCGGTAGGGTTGTTCGGATTGCAGATGATCACCAGCTTCGTCTTATCGTCCACGGCCGCGGCCATGGCCGGCAGGTCTAGCCGATCCTCCTCGTTCAAGGGAACCGCCCGCCCGCACTCGAAGTGAACCCCGGCGGTGATCGGGTAGATGATGAAACTGTGATGACTGTAGACGATGTTCTCGCCGGGCGAGACCAGGGCGCGGATGAGAATGTCGATGACCTCGTTCGAGCCGTTACCGATGATGATGCTCTCGCCGGGAACGTCGTGGTGCCGGCTCAGGGCCTGGGTCAGCTCGAAACAGGTGGAATCAGGATAGCGATTGACCTGGGTGGCAGCATCCTGGATGGCGGCGACGACCTCGGGCAGGGGCCCCTCGGGATTCTCGTTGCTGGCCAGCTTGATCACGAAATCAAGGCCCAGCTCGCGCCTGACCTCGTCGATGGGCTTGCCAGGGCTGTAAGGACGAGTGCCGAGGATGCCCGGCCGAAAGAGGCTCTTGAAATCCATGCGTCATTCACTCCTGTGTTTCTGGTCTAAAAGTCCTGCCGCCTGGCGCAGGGCGATTTCCTGGGCGCGGCTCAGACGACGGAAGTCCCCCGCAGCCAGGCGCCCCAGGGAAATCGGCCCGAAACCGACCCGGTGCAGGGATACGACCTTTCGCTCGCCAAGCGCCAGCATTCGCCGGATCTGCCGCTTGCGCCCCTCGTGCAGGGCGACGCGCCAGCAGTATCGGCCCCGCTCCGGTTGCGCCTCGATCCGCCAGGGCCGGCAGCGACGCCCGTCCAGCTCCAGCCGACCCTCCGCGAGAGCGGATTTTGTCTCGCCGGGCAGGGGGCCGTCGAGCTCGACCTCGTAGGTCTTCCACACCTGACGCGAGGGCCGGCAGAGGGCCTGGGCCAGTTTCCCGTCGTCCGTCCAAAGGAGCAACCCAGTGGTCTCCGCGTCAAGGCGTCCGACCGGAATCATCCGGGCCGGCAGGCCGGCCTGTTCCCGGTAGGGCAGCAGGCAAGGCTGTCCCTTCTGGGCTTTCAGCGTGCACACCACCCCGGCCGGCTTGTGGAAGGCATAGACCCGCCACTGCACCGGCAGGGAGACCGGCAAACCGTCCACGGCGATGAGGTCGGTGGCGGGATCGATCCGGCGGCCGAGGTCGCCGACCACCTCCCCGGACACGGTGACGCGGCCGGCTCGAATCAGCTCCTCGACTCCCCGCCGCGAACCCAGGCCGGCCCGGGCCAGGAAGCGGTTGAGCCGCAACGGCTCCTCATTCCGGGTCGGGCTCATCGGCCGGGCCGGGAGGTTCTGACGGGTTCCCCTCGTCGGAAAAAGTGGATTCCTCGCCGCTGCCGTCGGCCGGGACGGATTGCCATTGCTGAAGATCCTCCTCGGAAACCTCCTGGCCGATCTGGCTGGCGAACGCTTTAAGCTCGTCCTTCCGGTCGAGCATTCCCTCCACGTCGGTCAGCTTCGGCAGCTGGCCCAGTCCGCGCAACCCCACATGATTCAGGAATTCCCGGGTGGTGCCGTAGAGCAAGGGGTGGCCGATGGCTGACGACCTGCCGACGACCGTGATCAGGTTGCGCTCGGTGAGGGTGGACAGCACCCCGCTGCACTGAACCCCGCGGATGTCCTCGATGTCCATCCGGGTGACGGGCTGGCGGTAGGCGATGATTGCCAGCACCTCCAGCCCCGCCCGGGAAAGGCGGGCAACCCGGCGTCCCCGGAAGAGTTTCTCGATCAGGGGAGCGTACTCGGGCCGCGTGGCGACCTGCCAGCCGCCGCCGAACTCGACGATGCTGAAGGCATGGCCCTGGTTTTCAAGATCGGTCGCCAGCTCGCCAATCGCCTCGCGCAGCTCCCGCGATGAAGTGCCGGGGAAGATCGCCTTCAGCCTGGCCAGCGTGAGCGGGGAATCGGTGGCGAAGAACAGCGCCTCCAGTTCCTGCTTCATGCCTCGGCCTCCGCGGCAGTCTCAACCGCCGGGGCGGAGGCGACCGGGGCGGCAGGCGCCCCCTCGTTCAACTTCAGCCAGATCGTGCCGTGAACCTCCGTCTGCAGGAACGTCACGAACCCCTGCCGGACCATCTCCAGCAGGCCGATGAAGGTCACGATGACCTCCATCTTGATGGCGTCGTCGGCAAAGAGATCCTCGAAGCGAACCGTTTCGCCGCCGGCGAGGCGCTCGCGAATCAGGGTAATCTTCTGCTCGACGGTGAAGAGCTCCCGCTGGACGGTGTGGACCGAGGGAGCGGTCAACCGGTCGAGGACCCCGGCCAGGGCCGAGAGCAGGTCGAACATCTCCAGGCGCAGGGGCGGCTCGACCTCATCCCGCCCAAGGAATGGATACGGGCTGTTGCGCAGGTGCAGGCGGCGACGCTCCTCGGCGTGTTGCCGCAGCTGGTCGGCGGCTTCCTTGAATCGTTTGTATTCCAGCAAGCGCCGCACGAGCTCGGCCCGGGGATCCTCCTCGTCCAGCTCCTCCTCGGGCGACGCCGGCAGCAGCAGCCGGGCCTTGATTCGCAGCAGGGTGGCGGCCATCACGAGGAAGTCGCCGGCGTTGTCCAGCGGCAACCGCTGGATGATCTCGAGGTACTGCAGGTACTGGTCGGTGATCCGGGCGATTGGGATATCGTAGATGTCGATCTGGTCCTTCTGGATCAAGTAGAGCAGCAGGTCGAGGGGTCCGCAGAAGGCGGGCAGCTCCACCTGGTAAGCCTCGCTAGTCCGGAAGAATTCCAGCTCGGGCGGCAGATTCGCCAGATCCCAGGCCGGTCGCTCCTCGTCCGGCCCGGTTTGCCGGTCGCCCGCAACGTCTCGCTGCTGGTCGGCGACCGCCGCAGCGAGGGCCTGCGGCTCGCAGTCTTCCCGCGGTCTGATCAAGGCACGCTCCTTCTTCAGCCTATGTTCATCGTCTCGTGGACCGACGCCATGGTCTGGCGAGCAACCTCGCGAGCTTGCTGACAACCGGCGGCGATTTGCTCCTCCAGCCGGGCCGGGTTGGCAGCATATTGTTCCCTCCGCTCCCGAAGCGGGGCAAAGAAATCGGTGACCTCGGCCGCCAGGATCTTCTTGCAATCGACGCAGCCGCGCCCCGCGGTGCGGCATTCCTGCGCCGTTTGCTCGGCCAGAGCGGGACAGAATTTCTGGTAGTAGGTGTAGATGGCACAGATCTCGGGATTGCCGGGATCGCTGCGTCGCAAGCGGGCGGGATCGGTGAAGGCAGGACGTAGCTTGGCGGCGATTTCCTCCGGAGAAGCGGCGATCTCGATGGTATTGCCCAGCGACTTGCTCATCCGCTTGCCGTCGGTGCCGGGGAAGCGGGCGAACTTGGTGACCAGGGCTTCCGGTTCGGGGAAGACCCGGCCGAAGATGCGGTTGAACCGGCGGGCCATCTCGCGGGCGAGCTCGAGATGGGGCAGCTGATCCTCCCCCACCGGCACCGCGTGAGCCCGGTAAATGAGAATATCCGCAGCCTGGAGAACCGGATACCCGAGGTGACCGAAGCTGATCTCCCCGGCGAGGTCCAGGTCGCGGACCTGTTCCTTGAAGGTGGGATTCCGCTCCAGGCGGCCCAGGGAGATGAGC
>CAZAHC010000155.1:0-7963 GCA_964484595.1 uncultured Fibrobacteraceae bacterium
GATGAAGTACCTGGCGACATCGACCATACAGGTGTCCTCGTCCATCACGATCATACCGCCCGATCCCATCATCGAGCCGGCCGCGGTTAGCTCGTCGAAGCCGACCTCCAGGTCCAGTAGCTCCTCGGGGATGCAGCCGCCGGACGGTCCTCCCGTCTGCACCGCCTTGAACTTCTTACCCCCTGGTATACCGCCGCCTATCTCGAAGATGACATCCCGTAGCGTGATGCCCATCGGCACTTCCACCAGCCCGGTGTTGTTGATCTTGCCGACCAGGGAGAAGATCTTGGTGCCCTTGCTGCCCTCGGTGCCGACCGCGGCAAACGCCTGGGCGCCCTCGTTGATGATCAGCGGGACGTTGGCCCAGGTCTCCACGTTGTTGATGTTGGTCGGCTGGCCGAAGAGCCCCTTCACGGCGGGATACGGCGGCCGCGGTCGCGGCTCGCCGACCTTGCCCTCCAGGGACCGCAGCAGGGCCGTCTCCTCGCCGCAGACGAAGGCGCCCGCGCCCCGGTGCACCTTGACCGTGAAGTCGAAGCCGGAACCGAGGATGTTCTTGCCCAGCAGGCCGTGTTCCACGGCTCTCTCGATGGCGATGCCCAGGTTTTCCAGTGCCAGGGGATATTCCTGGCGGACGTAGAAGTACCCCTCGCTGGCGCCGATGGCAAAGGCCCCGATGGCCAGGCCCTCGATCACGGCGAAGGGGTTGCCTTCCATGAGCGACCGGTCCATGTAGGCGCCCGGGTCGCCCTCGTCGCAGTTGACGACGACGTACTTGGGTTCGCCCTCGGCCTGACGGGCCAGCTCCCACTTGATTCCGGCCGGGAAACCGGCGCCGCCCCGGCCCCGGAGCCTGGCTTCCTTGACCTCGGCGATGATCTGCTCGGGGGTCATCTCCAGCAACGCCCTGGCCAGGGCCTCGAAACCGCCGGTGGCGAGATAGTCCTCGAGACTGCGCGGGTCAAGCCGCCGGTTAGTCCCGAAGATTTTCCGTTCCTGGTTCCGGTAGAAGGGAATATCGGGTTCATGGGTGATCTTCTGGCCGGTGGCGGGATCGACGTAGACCAGCCGCTCGACGACCGCATTTTCCTTGAGGGTCGAGGCGATCACCTCGGGGACGTCTTCCGGGGTCACCTGGACGTAGCAGATCTCCTCGGGGTCGAAGACGACCACCGGGCCTTTCTCGCAAAAGCCGTGGCACCCGGTCTGGCGCAGGTTCAACTTGTCGCTCAGACCCTGCTTTTCCAGCTCCTCCGCCATGGCGTCGGCGACGGGCTGGCTGCCGGTCGCCCGGCAGGCGGTGCCGCAGCACAGGGTGATACAGGGCTGCTCGGGATCTCTCTCGGCCAGGACGGCGGTCCTGAGTTGTTCCAGCTCGGCGGGCGACTTGATCCTGGGCTTCTTCTTCGTCAATCGTAGCTCCTGATCACTTCTTCGGTCTCCGCGGTGGTCAGCTTGCCGTGCGTCTTCCCGTCGATCTCCATCACCGGTCCCAGGGCGCAGCAGCCGAGGCAGTTCACGGTTTCCAGGCTGAATTTGAGGTCCAGGTCCGTTTCGCCGGACTTGATCCCGGTCAGGCCCTCCACCTTGTCGAGCACGCGCGCCGCGCCGCGCACGTGACAGGCGGTGCCCATGCAGATGTGAACCTGATGGCGTCCCTTGGGCACCAGGCTGAAGGCCTTGTAGAAGGTGGCGATGTGCTGGATCCGGCGATAGGGGACCTTCAGCTTCTCGTGGACCCGGGTGAGCGCTTCCTGGGGAAGCCAGTTGTTCTCGCTCTGGATCTCGAGTAATACCTGGATCAGCGAGCTGGCCTCGCCTTTGTGCTTGTCGATGATTCGATCGACGCGATCGAGGTCCAGGACTGCCTTTTTCATTTCCCCCCCGCCTCTTTCACGCCAGGGCGTATTGGTTCCGGTCTAGGTCGTAGCGGACCAGGCCCTGCCGGGAGGATTCGTTCATGTGTCGCGAGACCGCGGACGGGTTCAGGCCCAGGCGCTCGGAGATCTCCCGCGTGGTCTGCGGGCCCTCGTGCAGGAGCATCAGGATCTGGCTGACGGCGAGCTTGTCGACGAACAGCTCCCGGAACAGGCGATCCACCTCTTCGCTCGCGAAGTGAGTCCGGTAGGCCTCCTCTGACCTCTCCGGCACTCGCAGCCGCTCCCGCTCGACGAGCTTCACCCAGGGCACGAGCTGGCCGAGGGCGGCGAGCCTGAGCTGCAGGTCCGACGCCGCGATACCCTCCGCCTCCCCGATCGGCCCCAGTTCCCTGAGCTGGGTGACGAAGTCGGTCATGATCTCGGCGAAGCGGCTGCCCTCGGCGGCGGAGATCCACTCCAGTCGCAGCCGCCCGGGGTTCACGCCCACCTGCTGCAGGAGTTTCTGGCCCAGGAGCATGTTACCCAGGGCGTCGTAGTTACCCTCGGTCACGTAGTGGCACTCGCCGGGCCAGCAGCCGCCGATGATCACGCCGTCGGCGCCCTTCTCGAGGGCGCGGAACACGAAGGCCAGGTCCGCTCGCCCGGTGCACATGAGGCGCACGATCCTGATCTCGGGTGCGTAGCTTTGTCTGGACACGCCAGACAGATCCGCAGCGGAGTATGCTCACCAGTTGCAGAGGAAAGCGACTATTCTCGGCGAGTGCCCGAGTCCTGTCATTTTCCGACCTCCAGCAATTCGTCGGTGGTCTGCTCGCCGGCGGGGAGCGACGGGTCCGCCAGCGCCGCGTCGATCTGGCTGCAGATCTCCTCGTTGGTGAAGTGCTTCAGGACGACGGCGTCGGTCGGACACTTGGCGCAGCACAGCCCGTCCCCCTTGCAGAGGACGGGATTGACCTCGGCCTTTCGGCCCGCCGGCGTCTCGACCCAGCCGATCGCCTCGTAGGCGCAGACGGTCAGGCAGGCTCCACAGGAGACGCAATCCTGCTGATTGACCTCGCAGACGGCCCCCGAGGCGGTGACCGTGTCGTGAGAGAGAAGCGTTACCGCCCGCCCGGCCGCGCCGCTGGCCTGGCTGATTGCCTCGGTGAGGTGCTTGGGGTAGTGACCGGCGCCGCAGAGGAAGACGCCGTCGGCGGCGAAGTCCACCGGGCGCAGCTTGACGTGGGCTTCCTGGAAGAAGCCGTCCGGGTTCGTGGGTACCTTGAAGAGCCGGGTGATCTCGGTGGTGCCGGCCGAGGGCACTGCGGCCACCGACAGGGTCACCAGGTCGGCGTCGAGGGCCAGGCGCTTGCCGAGGACGGGATCGGGCACGGTGACCCGCAGGACGGCCCGTCCCGCCTCGTTCTGGGCCGGCTCCACCTCGGGCTTGCCGTCAGGCTCCCAGCGGACGAACTGGACCCCCTGGTCCGCCGCCTCGCGGTAGTAATCCTCCCTGAACCCGTAGGTTCGCAGGTCGCGGTACAGGATGAAGATCTCCAGGTCGGGACGGTGTTTCTTGAGCGCCAGGGCGTTCTTGATCGCCTGGCTGCAGCAGACCCGGGCGCAGTAATCGCGGCCCTCCTGCCGGCAGCCGACGCACTGGATCATCACCAGGCTGCTCGCGGCGGTGAGCGCCTCGTCCTGCTCGGCGATACGCTGCTCGAGCTCGAGCTGGGTCCACACCCGCTCGTCCTCGCCGTAGAGGTACTCGGTGGGCCGGTACTCCTCCACCCCGGTGGCCAGGATCACGGCGCCGTGCTCGATCCTCTTCCGCCGGCCCTCGGACTCCAGGGTTGTGACGAAGCTGCCCACGTACCCGGACACGTCGGTGATGGTCGCCTCGTGCGAAACGTGCACGAGCGGGTGCTGGTAGACTCGCCTGATCAGATCGTTCATGAAGGCCTGGACGTCCAGCCCCTCCAGGGTGGAGCGGAGCCGCCGGGCCAGGCCGCCCAGCTCCTTCTCCTTCTCGACCAGGTGGACCTCGAAACCCTGATCTGCGAGCCCCAGGGCGCTGGTCATCCCGGCCACGCCGCCGCCCACGACCAGGGTGGTCTTGTTGACGGGCAGCTGGAACTCCGTAAGCGGCTGTAGACCGATGGTCCGGGCCACCGACATGCGCACGATGTCCTTGGCCTTGGCGGTCGCCTCCTCCTTCTGCTTGGAGTGCACCCAGGAGCAGTGCTCGCGGATGTTGGCCATGTCGAAGAAGTACTGGTTGATCCCGCCCTCGCGCAGCGTGTCCCGGAACAGCGGCTCGTGGGTCCGGGGCGTGCAGGCGGCCACGACCACGCGGTTCAGCCCCTTCTCGCGGATCGTGTTGGCGATCTGCTCGGCGGCGTCGGTCGAGCAGATGAAGAGCCCCTCTTCCGCGTGCGCGACGTGGTCGAGGCCCCTGGCGTACTCCGTCAACGCGGGGATGTCGACCACGCGGCCGATATTGGCGCCGCAGTGGCAGGTGAAGACGCCGACCTTGACCTCCTCGGTCGAGACGTCTCTCTCGGCGGGGTACACCCGCTCGCTGTCCAGCTTGCCGCGCCGGGACTTCAGGAGCGCGCCCGCCAGGGCGTTGGCCCCGCTGGCGCTCATAACCGACTCGGGGATGTCCAGCGGTCCCTGGAAGGCGCCGCTGACGAACACGCCCGGGCGGGTGGTCTCGATGGGATTCTGCTGGTTGGTCTTGCAGAACCCGTGCCGGTCCAGCTCGATGCCGAACTGTCCGGCCAGATGCTCGGCGCCGGCGGGAGGCCCGAGCCCCACGCCCAGGACCACCAGATCGAACTCCTGTTCCTTCACGCCGCCGTCGGCGGCGTACCTGATCGTCACGTTCTTCGTCTCCGGGATCTCGCGGCCGACGTCGACGTAGCTGCGGATGAACTCGACCCCGGGGAGCTCCGCCGCGCGCTGGTAGAAGCGCTCGAAGTCCTTGCCGAAGGAACGGATGTCGTTGTGGAAGATGACCGCCTCGGTGTCCGCGTCATGGTCCTTGGCCAGGATCACCTGCTTCTGGATGTAGGAGCAGCAGACCGACGAGCAGTAGCTGTGGCCGCCCTCCAGCACCTGGCGCGAGCCGACGCAGTGAACCCAGGCGATCCGGTGCGGGTGCTTCAGGTCGGAGGGGCGCAGGATCTCGCCCTCATGGGGACCGGTGGCGCACAGGAGTCGCTCGAAGTCGAGACTGGTCACCACGTTCGCGTACTTGCCGTAGCCGTAGTCGCCTCGCAGCCGGGGGTCGAACACCCCGTAGCCGGGCGACAGCACGATGGCGCCCACCTTCACGACCTGTTTTTCTGCCTTCTGGCGCAGGTCGATCGCCTTATTCTGGCAGACGCTCTCGCAGATCGTGCACTTGCGGTCCTCGAGGTAGCGGCAGCGGCCGTCGATGTAGGGGACCAGCGGCACGGCCTGGGAGAAAAAGATGTGGATGGCCTTGTTGTCCGAAAGCTCCTGGTTGAAGGGATCGGGGACCGGGATCGGGCAGTACTCGGCGCAGACCGTGCAGCCGGTGCAGAGGTCCTCATTTACGTACCGGGGCTTGCGGGTCAGCGTGACCTCGAAATCGCCCGCCTCGCCCTCGACGGTGTCGACCTCGGTGTAGGTCAGGATCTCGATGTTGGGGTGCCGGTCGCACTCGATGAACTTGGGCGACTCGATGCACATCGAGCAGTCGTTGGTGGGGAAGGTCTTGTCGAGCTGGGCCATCTTGCCGCCGATGGTCGGGGCCCGGTCGACCAGGAAAACCTTGAAGCCCGACGCGGCGAGATCGAGCGCGGCCTGGATACCGCTGATCCCGCCGCCCACCACCATCACGTCGCCGAAGTTGCTCCGGGCCGCGCTCATGACGTCTCTTCGCCTCCTGCAAGCGATTCCAGGACGACCTCGGTCAGATCCTTGATCGGCAAGGTTTCCTCCTCCGGCAGGTCCTCGTCCAGCAGCAGGGAAAGCCGGCTCTCCTCGAAGTTGCTGATGCAGTAGGGGCAGCTGGTGACCAGCATCTCGGCGCCGACCTGTTGCGCCTGGGCCAGCCTGAGGTTGCCGAATCGCTCCTCCTTGTCGGTGTGCATCCAGATCCGGCCGCCGCCGCCCCCGCAGCAGAGGCTGTTCTCGCGGAAATCGGGCAGCTCCACCAGCTCCAGACCGGCCAGCCGTTTCAGCACCTCCCGGGGCGGGTCGAAGCAGCCGTTGTGGCGCCCCAGGTAGCAGGGGTCGTGATAGGCGACCCGCCGGGGGAACCGCCCGCCGGACGGGAGCCGTCCCTGCTCGATCAGCTCCAGCAGGTACTGGGAGATGTGAACGACCTCGAGGTTCATCATGAACTCGGAGTACTCGTTCTTGAAAGTGTGGTAGCAGTGGGGGGAGGAGACGAGGATCCTCTTCACCCCGTGGTCGATGAAGGCCTTGATGTTCTCGCGGGCCAGGGTCTTGAACTTCTCCTCGTCGCCCGCCTTGCGGATGGCCTCGCCACAGCAGTTCTCCCGGGTGCCCAGGATCCCAAAATCGACGCCGGCCTTCTGGAGGAGACTGGCCGTCGCGACGGCCACCTTCCGGTTGCGGGGGTCGTAGCTGTAGTAGCAGCCGACGAAGTAGAGGATCTCCATTCCCTCGGCGTAAGGCTTTACCGACAGACCCTTTGCCCAGTCGGTCCGGCTTTCTCTCGTTTCGCCCAGGGGATTGCCGTCGCTGGCCAGGCTGGAGGCGATGGCGGGCACCGTCTGGGCCGCGCCGGAGAACACGCCGAAAGTGGCAGCGATCCGGCGCATCGCGCCGCCCACGGCGATTTGCCCGACGCCCCGGGGACAGCGCAGCTCGCAGTTGCCGCAGGTGGTGCAGCGCCAGATGTCGTCCAGTTCGATATCCGGCAACCCGAGGGCTGCCTGCCGGACGATCTTGCGCATGCTGAAGTCCGTCACCCGGTTCCAAGGGCAGACGACGTCGCACTTCCCGCACTGGTAGCAGAACCGCTGGGACTCCCCGCCGGCCTCCTTGATCGCCTGGACGATCTCCGCGAGTGGGCTGACTGTCTCGGTGGCGTTCCCCACGGTCACTGCTTTCTCAGGCGGTCGACGGCGTCGCTCACCCGCGACCAGCCGTGAGTGTTGGCCAGGGCTTCCAGCCCGGCAGCTAGCTCGTCCACGGCTTCCTCCTCGGCGGTCACTTCCTCTTCCCGCTCCTCGTACGTCAAGGCGTCGGCCAGGCACCACTGGACGCACAGCGGTTCGGCGAGGGACGGATCGGATTCACACATGTCACACTTGAGCGGCAGGCCGGAGTCCGGCTCCTTGAAGACGTCGCGCGAGGGGCAGGCGGCCCGGCAGAAGGCGCACTCCTCGTATTCCTTGCCGTCGATCGTGTAGCAGTCCCGGCCGGCGCACTCGGCGGCCGTGTACTCGCCCGCGTAGACCGGCACGTAGATGTCGGCCAGAGGATCGCGGATCACGCGGATGCGGGACCGCGCGGGGTTGTTGCTGCTGTACCGCGGCGCCGCGTGGAAGGCGGAGCAGATCACCTCGCAACCCCGACAGCCGTTGCACTTGTCCACGTCGATCTTGATCCGCTTGATGATCTTCTTCTGCGGCTCCTTCACGATTCACTTCCCTCGCCTGAGGTCTCCGAATCGGTTTCATTCTCCGTCAGGATGCCCCGTTGCAAGAAGTCCTCGGCCACGTAGTCCAGGTCCAGCCCGCGCAGGGTCTCGAGGGTGGGTATTCCCTCGAGGTTCCAGCCCTTGAACCGGTAGTAGGTGTCGAGCAGGTGTTCCTCGAGCTCGGGGAATCGCCGTTTCCAGTGGTCTGCCGGGGGCGCCTCGTCCACACGCCGCAGGCCGCGGCGGATGTTGAGGCACCGGACCAGGTTCCGGTTCCGCCTGGTGAGATGGGACAGGGATTCCTTGTCCAGATCGAGACCGGCCCCCGCCGAGATCAGATCCGGCAGGTTGTGGATGTGGAACGGCGGCTTGTACGGGAACGAGGACAGCCCGGCGCACATCCCGGTGCTGTCGTCGATGTAGTGCATCTCCTCCTGCCAGTGCACGATCTCGCAGCTCG
>CAZAHC010000156.1:0-7893 GCA_964484595.1 uncultured Fibrobacteraceae bacterium
AGCGCCCGGTCGATGCCGTGCAGGAAATAGGCCTGGTCCTTCTCCGGATCGATCCCCCGCCGCAGGAAAACCCCCTCGCGGCCGGGTTCGAGCCTGGCGTAGTGACCGGTGGCCACCTTGTCCAGGCCCAGCTGGTCGGCCAGTCGTACCAGGGCGGGGAAACGGACCCTGGAGTTGCAGGTCAAACAGGGGTTGGGAGTCCGTCCGGCCTGGTATTCCTGCACGAAGGGGTCGATGACTCCCTGCCGGAACCGGTCGCTGAGGTCGACGACCTGGTGGGTGACCCCGTATTGCCGGGCGATCTTCCTGGCGTCGGCAATGCTCTGGAGGGAACAGCAGGCCCTGGCCGGGACCGACTCGTCATCACCGTAGCAGAAGTTCTTGAAGGTTACCGCCAGGAGCTCGCAACCCAGCTCGGCCAGCAGGGCCAGGGTGACCCCGCTGTCCACTCCCCCGCTCAGCGCCACCAGCACGGAGGTCCGCCGGGGAAAAGCGGCGTGCAGTTCCGCAGGGATAGGCAGGGGGAAGCCCATGGGTCCGCTCGTGCCGGAAACGGTCGGGCACGGAGAAGCTGTCAGTGCCCCGCGGTTTTTTCCGTTTCCTGCAGGGTTTCGGGTATCTCGGCCGCCATCAGCTCCTTGACGATCTCGATGTTCTCCCGGGACCGCTGGCCGATGTCTCCCCGGGGATCCGCCTTGACGGCGGCTTCCCATTCCCGGATCGCCTCCCGGTAGATCCTCTCCTCGGCGAAGGCGATGGCGAGGTTGTAGTGGGCCAAGGCGCTCTTGGGGTGCGCGGCGAGGGCGGCCTGGAACTGGGCCACGGCCTGCCCGACCTGGCGCTGCTTCATGTAGAGCGCCCCCAGGTTGCAGAGCGCCTTCTCGTCGGTCGGGTCGAACTCCAGGGCCCGCTGGTACATCTTGTGGGCCTTGGCATGGCACTCACGCCGGAGCCGCGCGTGGGTGCGGCCCCCTCCGGCCTTGTCGGCGAGATCGTCCCACAGGGAGCCCAGGTTCACGTAGGCCTGAACGAAGGTGGAGTCGAGTTCAACCGCCCGCTCGAAATGGAGCTGGGCGGAATCGAGCAGGGCCTCGGCGTCGGCGCCGGACAGGCCGGTGACCTCACCGGTGTCGCCGGCGGCGGCATAGAAGAGGTTGCCCAGTTCGTAGTGGGCGTAAACCGACTCCGGGGCCGGCCCGCCGGTCAGGGATCGCAGCAACTCCTCGTACTCCGGACGGGGCAGGTCCTTGTGCTCGGCGATGAATCGATCGAGTTCGCTCTGCGGGACCTGCTCCCTGCAGCCCGGCAACCAGATGACGCCAATCAGCAGCAGCAAAGCCAGGCGGGGGAAGACCCGCCGGTCGAACCCGGTCTGCGACCTGTTCGTCATGATCACTACCTCGCCAGCTTGTGCCGGCCAGCGGGCCGGCAGTTCAACCTACCACCATTTCTCGAGTCCGGTGATCGATATGGTCAGCCGCCAGATCCTGTCTTCCACTCCGTGCTTCTGGAGGTCGCCGAGCCAGCCGTAGCCGAGGGCCACATCCAGCTGCCCGCCCAGGTACCGGAACGGGAAGCCGGTGCCGACGCTGATTCGCGTCTCGTTGATGGGCTGGCCCGCCGCGGGCTCGTCGCCCCACACCGGCTTGGCCATCTGGTAACCCCAGTGCCGCAGCATCACCCCGAACCGGATCGGCAGGTTGTTCCAGCCCCCGCGCCGCACCCGGACTCCCTGGCGCTCCACACCGCAGGCGAGGGTCCACTCGTCCTGGCCGTCCCTCCAGTCCTCGCGCCCGCTGCCCGGGGAGACTGCCAGCTGGGAGAACTCCTGGAACTCGAAATCCGCCCCCAGACGCCAGCGCCCGGCGAGCTGGAACGCCGCGCCCACCGACCACTCCTGCGGCAGGGAAAGAGTATATTGTGATTCGGCCGGCTGAGCCACACCATCGAGGGTCAGGGTGCGCTCGACCTCGACCTCGTGCGCAGGTGTGTAGGCGGCCCCCAGGTGCAACCGGGACCAGGGCGACAACAGGAGCGAGAAGGTGGCCGAGGTGCCGTTGAACTGCTCGGCCTCCACCTGAGTGGAGGGCAGGTAGTCGTAGCTGCCGTTGTTGTCTTGGTCGGTGGTGAAGAAATCGGTGATCGTCTCGGTGATGCCGCCCCGGATCAGGTTGACGCTGGCGCCGACGGCCAGACTACGATGCAGGCGCATGGCGATCCCGATCGGGATCTCGAACTGGGTGCCCTCCCGCAGGAAGAACTCGTCGTAGAAGACGGTCAGGCTGTCCGACTCGAGGTAAAGATCGAGATCGGTCTGGCTCACCGAGAACTGCGTGGCCCGGCGGGCCCGGAACCCGGCTGTCAGGGCGCCAAATCGCCCCAGCAAGGGGATCGCACCGCGCAGGTTGGGCGTGAAAACCCGCCGCGTACGCCTCTGGGCGACGCCGAAGTCGGTGGCGTAGTCGCAGAGGCGGGTTTCCCCGTAGCCGCTCAGCATAACCACGACCGAGTTGATGTCGGCGAGCCCGGCCAGATTCTTGAAGGCGGGAACCAGCGAATCGACCTCGGCCATTCCCCAGCCGCCGCGGCCCTCGATGCGGGCGTCGTGGGCCTCGACGCTGCCACCCAGGTTGAACAAGTTGAAGGGGGACTGGGCCAGGGCCGCGACCGGCAAGCTCAAGCCGGCGATCACCAAGAGAAGAACGACCCGAGGACGAGGTTTGCGGTGTGGCATCACTCTTCACCTCCGCTCAGGTCGTCGTTCCGGGTGTAATAAATCTTCAGACAGGGGCGGTTGGCCGCGACCGGACAGGCGGCGCCCCAGAAGTAGAACCGCCGCAGGAAGAAACCGCCGTCGGGGCCGCTGCTCACGAAATCGTCATCGGCGGCCAGCAGGAAGCGTGCTGACCCGTCGGCGGTCCCGTTCACATACCGTTGCAGCCAGTCGGTCACGTTGAACTCGAGGCGGGTTTCGCCCGCGGGATCGAGGCTGGTGCGCGAGGTCAGGGGATTCAACCACCCGGCCAAATCGGCCAGGTCCACCTCCTGGTCACCCCCGGGAACCACGCTGGAGTCGAGTTCGCCGACCAGGATGGTTTCCAGCGGCCCGTAGCTGCGGCTGGTGTCGTTGACCACCGAGATCACCGCCCGGTTGATGAGCGCATTGGCGGGCAGCTTGCCGAGGTCGAAGGAGAGGAAGGGGTAGTTACGCCGATGAGTGCGCAGGACGAAACCGGCGGCGAAGTCGGGAGCGGGACCGGAGGCGGCGGGGATGGTGTCCACCTCCAGGGTGGAAACGTCGGCCAGCGGGACCAAGCGCAGCACGGTGTCCGGCTCGCTGAACCTCACCCGCAGGACTGGGTGGGGAAGCGTGCCCTCGGCGAGCGGCGGCAGCTGGCTGAACCGCGTCAGCTCCGCCGAGGCGAAGCCGATGAAACCCGGCACCTCGCCGCCGAACTCACCCTCGGAGATGCTGATTCCCCGGTGCGCCCCCGCCTGGTACCAGTCGAGAAAGGTCTCCTCGGAGATCGGCAGGGCGATCTCCGCACCCACGGGGTGCAAGGTATCCGGATCCGGATTAAGGTAAGTGGCCTCCACGGCCGGCGGCGGCCCGGGGAAATCGCCTACGGCGAGCGTGTCGACCAGCTCCTGGACCAGGTAGGTCTTCGAGAGATGCGAGCCGCCGACGAGCAGGTCCTGGTAGTAGGTCAGCAGGTAGAGACGGATCTCGACCGACTGGATGTTCCCGGCGGTGAACAGCGAATCGGCGTAGAAGGTGTCCGGCAGAGCGGAGAAATCGTACCGCACCAGCAGGGACGATTCCTCCGTTCCCTGCCGGCCGAAATAGAGGACCTGGTTCTGGTCGAAGGGCACGTCCGGGTCGGAAACGGCGAGGTTGCCGAAGGTATCGAGGGCGGTGACCTGCAAGAGGTTGAGCACCGAATCGATGGTCGCGTCAGTCAGACGCACACCGACCAGGCCCTCCGGTTCACTGGTGCACCCGGCGGCCAGAACAAACGCCCCCAGCACCGCCAGCGCCAGCGGTAGCCAGGGACCTGTGGGCCGCAGCCGCGATCCGTGGTTTCGGTGATTCAAGTCCCGGTTCCTCCTCCACCAGAGTTGCGCCCTGCCGGCCAGGACAGCGGCGCATTGTAAGAGCACACCCGGCGGGCGTCAAGTCGCCACCGGCCGGCTAGCGCGGGCTTTCCAGCCGCCGAGCGGAGATGCTGACCCGGGTGAAACCGCTTTCCTTCACGGTATCGATCAGGCGAACCACGTCCCCGTGCGCAGCCTCGGTGTCGGCGCGCAGGATGATCCGGTCGTCCCCTTCAGCGGCCTGTAGCTGTCTCAGCACCGGACCCAGTTCCGCCGGGGCGAGCGCCCGGTCGTTCAGGAAAACGTCTCCCGTGGCCGTGAGATAAAGGATTGCGGGCGTGACCGGGGAGTCCTCCGCAGAGACCGAGCGGGGCAACACGAGGTTGATCGCCGGCTGGCTCTTGAAGGTCGAGGTGACCATGAAGAAGATCAGCAGCAGGAACATCACATCGATCAGGGAGGTGATGTTGATGATCCGCCGGCTGCCCTTCCGGCGGGGCCGGAACTCCATGCTCACTCCCCTCCCGCCTGCCGCCGTCCCGGCTGGAAGTTACCGCTGCGCAGGGTGTCGAGCGCCTTGGAGGCATAACACTCCAGCTCGAAGATGATGGCCTCGGCCCGGCCCTCGAGCCAGTTGTGGGCGACCAGGGCCGGGATGCCCACCATCAGGCCGGCGGCGGTGGTGATCATGGCCTCAGAGATCCCCCCACTGAGGTGTTCGGGGTTGCCGAGCCCCAGGGCGGAGATGGTGGAAAAAACCCGGATCATGCCGGTGACGGTGCCTAGCAGCCCCAGCAGGGGCGCGACGGCGGCGACCGTCTCCAGCGCGCCGAGGTGCCGGGTCAGCCGGACCGCCTCCTGGCGGCCGGCCTCCTGCAGGACGTTGCGGATGATCTGCCAGTCGTCGCCGACGTGGTCGAGCCCGGCGATGATGATGCTGGCGAAGGGCCCACTCTTGCGCTCACAGATCGCGCGGGCAACCGAGAGATCACGGCTCGCCGGCAGCGTTTCGACCACCTCCACGATTTCCGGCACCACGATCCGTCGCCGCCGCAACGTGAACGCCCGCTCCAGGAAAACCGCCAGCCCCAGCAAGGAGGAGAGCATTATCGGGATCATCATGTAATTCCCAGACCGGATCAGCTCCCACATCTTTATTTTCCCTTTCGGCAACAGGCCGCCGGGCTACCGCCGGCGGCGCGTCTGTTCAGGTGGTTCCTGCCGGGGAAAACGTTCCCGTTTCCACATCGGTGGAGGATAGTGCAGGGAGATGGTGATAACAAGATTCTCTTCCGGGAAGCCCGGCGGCAAGGGCGGGTAAGGCGCGAACGCCTTCAGGGCGGCCACGCTGGCCTGGTGCAGGGATTCGTGGCCCTCGGACTCGAGAACCTCCAGCGAGCCGGCCCGGCCGTCCAGCTCGACGACCAGACGCACCCTGGTCACCCCGCTGATCACGCCCAGCAGATAGGCGTAGGGCGCGATCCAGTTCCGGTACAGGTCCTGCTCGAAGCGGTGCATCCAGGGCGCCCAGTCCCAGGCGGTGGTGTTGAGGGTGAAGGCCCCGGTCACCTCGACGTTCCCTTCCACGCGGCCCAGGGCGAACTGGTCGAAATCGAAGCCCCGGTCGCCGGAGGCGCCGTCCTTTCCCGCCTTGAGGATGGAGGGGGCGGACCCGCTCACCCAATCCGGTTGCGGAGGTTCGGTGGGCCCGGGTGGGCCGCCGCCCTCCGTGTCGGCATCCTGTTCGCCGAGGCGACCGCCCTCCACCGGGAGGTCTCCCGACGCGGACACGCTCTCGCCCGGGCGGCCGGTTTCCTCGCTTTCGCCGGTCAACCGGGCCGCCGCCGGATCCCGCTCCTGGGGCCGGGGCTCCTGGGCCAAGACGACACCCTCGGCGCCCTCCAGCTCTTCCCGGCGCACGGCCACCTTCGTCAGCTCGGATTCGATCTCGGCGCCGGGGAAACCGGTTTGCTCGCCACCGTCCGCCAGGTCGGCGGCGAGGCTGTGGTGCAGGGCCAGGTATTCCGGCTTCTCCGGGGGTTCGGCGGCGGCGAGACGTTCGGGGATGGCCGTGTACTGGTCGGGCAGGTCGGTCCCGGCGGCCGCGGGGTCGGGGATCAGGGTAACTTCCAGGACGTCCTCGCCGGCCCGGACCGCGCCCGCGGACGGGTTGCCCATCACCGAGAGATCCCAGGTCAGCAGGATCGCCAGCAGATGGACCAGCAGCGACGCGGTCAGGGCACGGATCCGGAATCGTCTCTCGGTCACTTCTGCCACTCCACGCGGGAAACGAACGCGGGGAAACAAGATCGGCGCCAGGCCAGGCAGCGACGAGCAGGGGTCAGTCGGAATTTACCTTTTCCCGGCCCTGATTGCAAAGTCGGCCCACCTCAGGCGGAGCCGACCAACCACTTGACGGCACGCTCCCCAGGCAGGATCCTGGCCTGGCAACGGAGCCGAGGCACCAGCGAGAGGATACTCGATGCCCACCGATCCGGAGTCGACCTCCACTTTCCCCGACCTGGCTCAGGTCCGCACGGCGGTGGCATCACTGCGCCACGAGCAGCCCGAAGCGGTCCTGGCGGGAGTACCCCTGAGCAGTCTGACCACCTTCGGCATCGGCGGGCCGGCCTGCGGCGTGTGTCGGATCCGAAACACGGCCGACGCGGTGAGGTTCCAGGCCGCAGCCCGGGAAATGGACCTGCCGTTCTTCTGCCTGGGGGGCGGGAGCAACGTCCTGGCGAGCGACCGGGGCTTCGGCGGCCTGCTGTTCAAGATGGAGATCCCCACCTGCGTCGTGCAGGAAGCGACGGTCACCGTCGGCGCCGGGGTGAACCTCGACGAGCTCGTCCAGCAGACCCTCCGCGCGAGCCTGGTCGGCCTCGAGTTCGCCTCCGGCATTCCCGGCACCTTCGGGGGCGCCCTGGTCGGAAATGCCGGTTGTTACGGGCACGAGATCGGCGAGCTCGTGACCCGGGCTCTCCTGCTGCGCCCCGACGGCACGCTCGAGACCGTCGGCCCCGCCGAGCTGACCTTCGCTTACCGGGATTCCGCCCTCAAGACCAGCGGCGACCTGCTCTTGGAAGCCACCCTCGAACTGCAACGGGCCGACCCCGCCGCCGCCTGGCGGACCCGCGCGGAGAACCTCGAGCGCCGCCGGGAAAAACTCCCGACCGACATTCCCTGCGCGGGAAGCTATTTCAAGAACCTGCCGCCGGCAGCACCCGGCGAGTTTCGCCGGTCGGCGGGCGAGCTCCTCGACCGGGCCGGCGCCAAGTCCCTGCGGGTGGGCGATGCCGCCGTCTTCGCCAAGCACGCCAACATCATCATCAACCAGGGCCAAGCGACGAGCGCCGAGGTCCTGGCCCTGGCCGACCGGATGAAGGCCACCGTGCGCCGGAAGTTCGGCCTGGAACTCGAAGAAGAGGTCCGCTACCTGCCCTGGCAACCGCCCCGGCGCGGGTAGCCGGCTGGCTATTTGAGCAGGGTGACCTTGCGGCTCAGGGTCCGGCCGTTCGCGGTCACGGTCAACAGGTAGGTACCGGCCCCGGCCGGCCGGCCGTGCGACTGGCCGTCCCAGCCGAGCCAGTGCTCGCCCGCAGGGAAGTCGCCGGCAACCCGCCGGGCCACCCGGCGCCCGGCCCGGGCCCAGACAAACGCGTCCCCCCGGGCGCGCCACCACGGCTGGAAGTTGACCATCTCCTCGACCGCCGGCCACGTCCCCCGGAACGTGATCGCGCGATCGTCCAGCGAGACCTTGGCCGCCGGCTTGCGGGCCGGGAACTCGATCCCGTCGGG
>CAZAHC010000157.1:0-7740 GCA_964484595.1 uncultured Fibrobacteraceae bacterium
GGGAAACCGCTCCTCGCGATCCAGCTCGGCGGCGAGGGGCGCCACCTCCTTGGCGGCGAAGTCGGCGGCCGCGTCCCGGATCATGCGCTGCTGTTCGGTCAGTTCGAAATCCACGGTCGGCTCCTTTGCTCACGAAAAAGCGCCAGCCGGGCGACGAGCGGGGGCGTCCGTCCCGGCGGGAGGGCCCCCTGCCGCTCGGTCCTCAGCGGTAGTCGTAGAACCCCTGGCCGCTCTTGCGACCCAGATGGCCGGCGTCCACCATCCGGCGCAGCAGGGGGCAGGGACGGTACTTCGAATCGCCGAAGCCCGCGAACAGCACCTCCATGATGTCCAGGCAGATATCCAGGCCGATGAAGTCGGCCAGCGTCAACGGCCCCATCGGGTGCGCCATGCCCAGCTTCATCACAGTGTCGATGGCTTCCTTGTCGGCCACGCCCTCCATCAGGCAGTAGGCCGCCTCGTTGATCATCGGCATCAGGACCCGGTTGGAGATGAAACCGGGGTAGTCCTGGACGGCGACTGGGACCTTGCCCAGGCCCTCGGCGACCTTGAGAACCGTGTCGAGGGTTTCCGGGGAAGTGGCCTGTCCGCAAATGCCTTCCACGAGCTTCATCATCGGCACCGGGTTCATGAAGTGCAAGCCGATGACCTTGTCCGCCCGCTTGGTGACGCCGGCGATCTTGGTCAGGGAGATGCTGCTGGTGTTGCTGGCCAGGATCGTCTCCGGGCCGCAGATCTCGTCCAGCTTGGTGAAGATCTCCTCCTTGACGGCGAAGCTCTCGAACACCGCCTCGACGACCAGCTCGGCATCCTTCGCCTCGCCAAGGTCGGTCGTCTGGTTGATGCGGGCCAGGATGGCCTTCGCCTCGTCGGCGGTGATCTTCTCCTTCTTGACCTGGCGACCGAGGTTCTTCTCGATCGTGTTGAGCGCCCGGTCGAGGTACTCCGGCGAGACGTCGATCAAGGTGACGTCGTGGCCGAACTGGGCAAACACGTGGGCGATCCCGTTGCCCATCGTGCCCCCGCCGATAACTGCTACCTTCATCGGAATCCCCTTCGTTGGTTGCCAAACCGAATCGATCGCCTGAACGGTGGCGGCCTTCTAGGGCCGGCTGATGGCCAGGGCCACCGCGTCGCCGCCGCCGAGGCAGAGCGCCGCCATGCCTTCGCTCACGTCCCGATCCTCCATGGCGTGCAGCAGGGTGACGAGAATGCGAGCGCCGGAGCAGCCGATCGGATGCCCGAGCGAGATCCCGCCGCCGTTGACGTTGACCTTGGCGAAGTCGATCCCCAGCTCCTCGACCACGGCCACCGATTGCGAGGCGAAGGCCTCGTTGAACTCGAACAGGGCGTAGTCGTCCAGCGACTTGCCGGTCTTGGCGATCAGGTTGTTCACCGCGCGGACCGGGGCCATCATGACCCACTCCGGATCCACCGCCCCGGTGGCGTACCCTTTGATGACCGCCCGCACGGTCAGGCCGTGCTCGCCGGCGAACTCCTCGCTGCAGACGAGCAGGGCCGCAGCCCCGTCGTTGATCGTCGAGGCGTTGCCGGGCGTGACGGTGCCGCCGTCGCGCTTGAAGGCCGGGCGCAGCTTGGCCATCTTCTCGGCGCTGGCGTCGGCGCGGGGCCCCTCGTCCCGGTCCACGACGACCGGGTCCCCCTTGCGCTGGGGAACCTCGACCGGGATGACCTCCCGCGCGAACTTCCCCTCTTCCCAGGCGACGACGGCCTTGCGGTGGCTCTCGGCGGCGAACTCGTCCTGCCGCTCACGGCTGATCCCGTACTTCTCGACGACCAGCTCCGCGGTCATTCCCATGTGAAAGTCGTTGTAAACATCCCACAGCCCGTCGTGAACCATCAGGTCGGTGACCGGCCGGTGGCCGAGCCGCATGCCGTCGCGGGCGTCGAACATTGCGTACGGGATCCGGCTCATGTTCTCCATGCCGCCGGCGATCAGGCAGGCAGCGTCGCCGGCCTTGATGGCCTGAGCGGCCAGGGCGACGCACTTCAGACCGGACCCGCAGACCTTGTTGATGGTGACGGCGCTGACCGACGTCGGCACGCCGCCGGCGATGGCCGCCTGGCGGGCGGGGTTCTGCCCCAGGCCGGCCTGGACGACGTTGCCCAGCAGGACCTCGTCGATCTCGGCCGGATCCAGACCGGTCCGCTCGAGAAGGCCCTTGACGACGATCGCCCCCAGCCTGGGCGCGGGCACCGAGGCCAGCCCCCCCTGGAACCGTCCGATCGGGGTGCGGATCGCTTCGACGATGACTGCGCGGTTGCTCACATCGACTCCTCTCTCCGGTTGTCTCTCGCTCAGTCCTGCAGGACGGCCCGGCCGATCACCAGGCGCTGGATCTCGCTCGTTCCCTCGCCGATCGTGCAGAGCTTGGCGTCCCGGTACATGCGCTCGACGGGGTACTCGCGGGTGAACCCGTAGCCGCCCAGGATCTGGATCGCCTTGTCGGTGACGAACATCGCCGTCTCGCTGGCGTGCAGCTTGGCCATGGCGGACAGGGTGCTGAACGGCTGGCCGGCGTCCTTCCGGCGGCAGGCCTCGTAGGTCAGCAGGCGGGCCGCCTCGATCTGGGTGGCCATGTCGGCCAGCATGAACTGGATGGCCTGGAACTTGGCGATGGGCCGGCCGAACTGCTGGCGTTCCTTGGCGTAGTCCCGGGCGGTGGCGAAGGCGCCCTCGGCGAGGCCCAGCGCCAGGGCGGCGATCGAGATGCGCCCCCCGTCGAGGGTCTGCATGAAGTACTTGAAGCCGGCTCCCAGCTCGCCCAGCAGCAGGTCGCCAGGGATCCGCACGTCCTCGAGGGTCAGGGGCGCAGTATCGGAGGCGCGCATGCCCAGCTTGTCCTCTTTTTTCTCGACGGTGAAGCCGGGCGTGTCCACCGGGACGATGAAGGCGCTGATGCCCTGGCCGGGGCCCGTGTCGGGATTGGTGACGGCGGTGATGATCGCGGCACCGGCGAAATGGGAGTTGGTGATCCACATCTTGCTGCCGTTGAGCACCCAGTCGTCACCGTCCTTGACGGCGGTGGTCTTGGTTCCGCCGGCGTCGCTGCCCGCCTCGGCTTCGGTCAGGCCGAAGGCGAGCAGGAACTCGCCCCGGCTCGCCGGGGCCAGGAACCGCTGCTTCTGCTCAGGCGTGCCGAAGGCATGGATGGGCCAGCAGCCGAGGCTGTTGTGGGCCGCGATCGTCAGGCCGTGGCTGCCGCAGACCTTGGCCACCTCCTCGACGACCAGCGTGTAGCTGAGGGTGTCGGCCCCGACCCCGCCCTCGTCCTCATCGGCGACGAGGCCCAGAAAGCCGAGACCGCCCATCTCCTTGACGGTGGCCTCGGGAAACTCGCCGCTCTCGTCGATCTCGGCGGCGATGGGCGCCAATTTTTCCCGGGCGAAGCTGCGCGCCAGGTCGCGGATCATCTTCTGGTTCTCGGTCAGTTCCATTTCCTCTCCTCGGCAGAAACAGCGGACGGTTGCGCGATCGGTAACGGCGTCGCGGGACGGGACGATCGGTCAGGCCGGATCCGGGTCCGCGCCGGCCAGGGACCGGATGTAGGCGACGATGGATTCGAGGGAGCTGCCCGGGCTGAAGAGCTTGCCTACCCCCTGCCGCTGCAGGACCTTCTGGTCCTCCTCGGGAATGATGCCGCCGCCGGTGACGTGGATGTGCTCGGCCCCGCGCTCCTTCAGCAGCGCCAGGACGCGGGGAAAGACGGTCAGGTGCGCACCCGACAGGACGCTCAGGGCGATCACGTCCACGTCCTCCTGCAGGGCCGCCTGGACGACCATCTCGGGGGTCTGGTGCAGGCCGGTGTAGACCACCTCCATGCCTGCGTCGCGCAGGGCGTTGGCCACCACCTTGGCGCCCCGGTCGTGCCCGTCGAGGCCCGGCTTGGCCACCAGTACCTTCACCTTGCCCATTATTCCCCCCTGATCCCGGAATTCCGGAGAAAATCAGCCCTGCAGACGCGTCCGGGACCAAACATCGAAATTAAATGACCTGCCCGGCCATGCAAAGGGAATTCGCACGATCAGGCGCCACGGTTGCGGTAGAATTCCTTGACCGTCTCAGAAAGAAGGTCGCGGAGACTCCGGCGACCGGCCAGGACATCCTCAACGCCCGCGGCGAGGTGGCCCGATCTCGCCAGCTCGCCCTGGAAATCCCGCAGGATGGCTCTTTCGGCCAGGCGAGCGAAGCGACGGGTCCAGAACCGGCGATCCGGGGCCGCGGGGGAACCCTCCCGCTCCTGGAAGGTCCGATGATCGTCGATCGCCTTCAGGAGCTCCTCGAGACCCTCCTCAAGCAGCGCGCTGGTGCCGAGCACGGAGGGCTGCCAGCCGGTTGCCGGACGCTCGGGCAGTTTTTTCAGCTGACCCAGGAGGTCGTCCGCGCCCGGCCGGTCGGACTTGTTGACGACCAGGATGTCGGCCAGCTCGAGGATGCCGGCCTTCATGACCTGCACCCCGTCCCCCGACTCCGGAACCAGGACGACAACCGTGGTTGACGCCTGCTGGCGGATGTCGTCCCCCACCTGGCCCATGCCCACGGTCTCGAGCAGGATGATGTCGCAGCCGAAGGCGTCCAGGACATCGGCCACGCGGCCGGCGGCCAGGCTCAGCCCACCGAACGAGCCCCGGCTCGCCAGCGAGCGGATGAAGACCCCGTCGTCCCCGGCGAGATCGCCCAGGCGGATCCGATCGCCGAGCACCGCGCCGCCGCTCAGCGGCGAGGTCGGATCGACGGCGACCACCCCCACCTTCTGGTCGCGGTCACGGAACCGGCGAGCCAGGTGATAGCATAGGCTGCTCTTGCCCGCGCCAGGGGGGCCGGTCAGGCCTACCCGGTAGGCCCGCCCCAGCCGGTCGAAGATGGCGCCCAGGACGGCGTCGGAGCGCTCGTCGAGCTCCTCGACCACCGACAGGAGGCGGCCGCAGGCGACGTGATCGCCGGCGAGCATCTGCGCCACCAGCGATGGAATCTCTGCCTCGGTCTTGCCCATGATCCTCCGCGAAAGCTGGCGGCCGGCCTCGCGGCCGGCAGATCCTTGCTCTCGACCGACCATAACACATTCGCAGGCGGGCGGGAAGAACAGGGGGCGGGAGCTGAAGATGTGGCAGGGCCGGCCCCGCGTGAGGCCGGCCCTGCCTGTTGGCTACCGGTAGTCGGCCTTCACCTTGCCCCAGCTGGTGGGATAATCCGCCACGTTCGGGATGCAGACGTTGACGATCCCCGGGTCGGGGTTGCAACCGGTCCCCAGCGGCTCGGTCGACCCGTCATAGAGATTCAGGCCGTCGAAGAGGGCCCACTCGCCGGTGGCGGGCAAGCGACCGGAAGCCCGGTCGTCGTCGGCTTCGTGATCGAGGTAGATGTAGAAGTCGACCAGCTGCTGGTCCGGCTCGCCCGGTAAGCCCATCACCAGCTCGATCGTGTCGCCCGCGTTGTTCAGGCTGAGCCCCGTGACCGACAGCCCGTTGGCCTGCTGCCAGGCCACCGCGTCGCTGCCGTAGAAGACGGCCGCTTGGCCGGGATCCAGGGTCCCGAACAGGTAAAGCTGGGGATCGTCGCCCAGGGCGTCCTTGATGTGAAAGATGGACAGATCCACGCTGTAGGCCCCGACGTTGGTCACCTCGATCCACTCGTCGTCGCGGTAGTGCACCTCTCCGTCACCGTTCCAGTCGTTGGCCGGGTCGGCGAGCATCTCCGACAGGACGATCTGGGCCAGGCTGTCCGCCCCACCCAGCACCGGCAGGCTGAGGACCAGTACTGCCGCGGCGGCGATCGTTAGAAGTTGGCGTGACATCGTCGCTTCTCTTTTCCGGGAGGTAACGGTGGGCCGGGCGGCGCCGACGGTTTCCGGCGCGGTCCCGGCAGGGGGCCGGCTCCGGGCGGGCGAGGGAGATCTCCGCCAGGTGGCCGGACCGGCCGCGCCGCTTAGCCAGAAACGGGCCCGGCGGGATTGGCGCTGCAAAACCGGTCGTGGTATCCTCCGGAGCGGGAGGACAATCGGGATGACCATGCGGATCGGCCTCATCGGAGCTGGTAATCACGGGGCGCGTTACCTGCGCCACGCTCAGGCGGACGTGCCCGGCCTCGAGCCGGTCGCCCTGTGCCGCCGCGACCGCCAGGCGGGCGAGGCGCTGGCCGCGGAGCTGGGCTGTCGTTACCTGGCGTCACCGGAGGCGCTCGTTGCGGATCCCGCGGTTGACGGCGTGATCGTCTGCACGCCCCCGGCGAGCCACTTCGAGTTCGCGGCGGCGGTACTCGCCGCCGGCAAGCCTCTGCTGCTGGAGAAACCCCTGACCGCCACCCTGGCCGAGGCCGACCGGCTGGCGGCCCTGGATCTGGCGTCCCCCGCTCCACCCCTGCTGCTCGCGCAGACCCTGCGCTGGAATCCCGTCGTCCGGAAGGTCAAGGAGCTGTGGCCCGCCCTGGGCCCGGTCCACCTGGTGCGGATGGCCCAGCGGCTGGCGCCAACCGAGCTGGCCTGGCAGTGGGACAAGATCGAGCCGGGCGGCGGGTCGGTGCTCTGGACCGGCGTGCACCTGTTCGACACCGTCCGGTACCTGACCGGCCGCGAGTTCAGGACCGTGGACTCGCGCCAGCGCAACGTGCTCAACCCCACCCGCGAGGACTACTTCCTGGCCCGCTGCGTCCTGGACGACGATTGCCAGGCCAACCTCGAGGTCAGCAAGTACACCACCAGCCGCGCCGGCTGGCTCGAGGTGGTGGGCGAGAAGGGTCAGCTGCTCGCGGATTACCAGTACGGCGGGGTGCGGTTGCGGCTTGGCGGCAACGACGAGGCGATCGACGTCCCGGCCGTGGTTCCCACCTTGCCAGGGGTGCTGGCCGACTGGCTGGAGGCCCTGCAGGCTGGCGCACCGATGCCGGTGGGCGCGGGGGACGGCGTCCGGACCCTGGAGGTGGTCGAGGCCTGCTACCTGGCCACCCGGGAGGAGCGGTCGGTATCGATTGCCGAGCTCAGGGGCTGACCCAGGTTGACCCCCATCACCTCACAATCGCCATCTTCTTCACGATCGTCTCGCCCAGGGCTCGGGACTCGCAGAAGTAGACGCCCGAGGAGACGGCCCGCCCCCGGTCGTCGTCGCCCAGCCATTCCACTGTTCCGGGACCGGCCTGAACCGGCTCGTCGATCAGTGTCCTGACGAGGTGACCCTGCAGGTTGAAGATCCTGATTGCCAGATGATCGGGCCTGGGCAGGTTGTACCGGATTGTCGTCTTGGGGTTGAACGGGTTCGGGTAGTTGAAAACCGAAAGAACCTCGTCGATCGGCGTCACCCCAACAACCGGTGAAGTACCGACGTGGCCGAAGTGTAGCAGGACGTCCTGGAGCATCTTCGTCCGCGCGGCCAGCGGGCCGCCACCGGAAGACCCGGCGCAACCGCCGGTGTAGACGCTGGCGAAGTCATAGGGCAGGTAGATGACGTCAGCGCTGTACGTTGCCTCGAGGTGCTCGGTGGCGGCGGCGTAGTTGTACATCCCGGGGTTGCAGTCCGGATCCGTGAACTCGGCCAGCCTCGCGGTCGAGCCAGTGGCAGTCACCGCGTCGAACTGGTGGAAGTCGGGACACCCGCCGTAGGCGATCCACTCCTCAACCGAGATGAACACTCCGTTTCCGGAAAGGGCCCGCACCGTCGGGGCCGTCTGGCCCTCGATCAGGGGGCGCAGGTCCTGATCGACCAGGGTGACTCCCACCCAGCTGTTCA
>CAZAHC010000158.1:0-7728 GCA_964484595.1 uncultured Fibrobacteraceae bacterium
CGGGGCGGACGGCACTCCTTACGGCGGCTTCTACACGCAGGACGAGATTCGCGAGGTCGTCGCCTATGCCCGCCAGCGTTTCGTCCAGGTGATTCCCGAGATCGAGCTGCCCGGCCACGCGGTGGCCTCACTCGCCGCCTATCCGGAACATTCCTGCACGGGCGGCCCCTTTGCCGTGGAGACGAACTGGGGTGTGCACAAGGATGTCTACTGCGCCGGCAAGGAGCGGACCTTCACGTTTCTCGAGGACGTGCTCGGCGAGGTGATCGAGCTGTTTCCGGCTCCTTACGTGCATATCGGCGGCGACGAGTGCCCCAAGGACCGCTGGCGGGCCTGTCCCGACTGCCAGGCGCGCATCGCCACCGAGGGATTGCAGGACGAGCACGAGCTGCAGAGCTACTTCATCCGGCGGATCGAGAAGTTCCTGCAGGCGAAGGGCCGGCGCCTGATCGGCTGGGACGAGATCCTCGAGGGCGGACTGGCCCCCGGGGCGACGGTGCAGTCGTGGCGGGGCCTGGAGGGCGCGATCGCCGCGGCGCGCGCGGGACACGACGCCATCGTCTCGCCAACCAGCCACGCCTACTTCGATTATGGCATCGGCACCACGGACCTGCGCCAGGTCTACTCCTTCGAGCCGATTCCGCCCGGTCTCGACGAGGCGGAGAGCCGGCACATTCTCGGCGGCGAGTGCAACATGTGGACCGAGCGCGCGCCCCAGGAGACGATCCACGGCAAGGTTTTCCCGCGTATCCTCGCCATGGCCGAGCGCCTCTGGTCGCCGCGGACCCGCAACGATTACCTCGAGTTCCTCCGGCGGGTGCGGGCCCACTACCCGCGGCTCGATCGTCTGGGCGTCACGTACGGGCCCGAGGCCGCGCCGGTCTCCATCTTGCCCAGCTTCGATCGCGACGAGGGCGTATTCCGGGTGAACCTCGAGGCGGGGGAGGAGGGCCTGCAGATCCGCTACACCACCGACACGACTTCATCGGTGGCCAACTCACGCCTGTTTACCGGCGACCTGAGCCTCGATACCACGGTCCTCATCAAGGCCCAGGCCTTCCGGGACGGCGAGCCCTATGGCGCCGAAGCCTCGCAGGAGCTCGTCAAGCACGCCGGGACGGGGAAGAGCGTGGCCCTAGCCGCTCCCTACAGCCCGCGGTACCCCGGTGGCGGCCCCGGCGGTCTGTGCGACGGTATCAAGGGTTCGCTGAGCTTCCGCGACGGTTTCTGGCAAGGCTTCGAGGTCGATGATCTGGTGGCGACGGTCGATCTGGGTGAATCCACCTCGATAACCAGCATCGGCACTGGCTTCCTGCAGAACGTGGTCTCCTGGATCTTCTTCCCGACCCGGGTCGAGTTCGCGATCTCGAACGACGGCGCGGAGTTCCAGCCGGTGGCCACGATCGAGAACGACGTGCCGCCGACCAGGCAGGAGGCGATGAGGCGGGAGATCAGCCGGAATTTTTCCGATCTCAGGGCTCGTTACGTTCGCGTCCGGGCGCGGAACATCGGCACCTGTCCCGCCTGGCACCCCGGGGCGGGAGGCAAGGCGTGGGTCTTTGCCGATGAGATCGTGATCCGCCGGTAGCGCGGCTATTCCGCGAAGACCATCACCTCGTCGCAAAAGAACCAGGCGTCGCCGCCCGCGCCGTGATGCCAGGCGGGGCAGTGCTTGAGGCCCGTGACCTCCATCCGCACGTAACGGACCGGTCGCGCCCCGAAGCTGCACTCGAACCGTTCGGTGAAAGGGTCGGGGCGAGTGGCGGGGTTTTGCGGCGACAGGGCGGCGGCGGGCTGCCAGGTCTCGCCGTCGCGGGAGGTGGACCAACGCACCTCGGCCGGCAGCCAGACCCAGGAGGCTACCACCTGCAGGAAGTCGGCGGCCAGCCGGCGCACCTCCCGGGATTCGCCCAGGTCGACGGTCATGGCCGTGTCGACGGCCTCCCAGCCGAGCCAGCTGAACCAGTAGTCGTTGATCCCCTTGAGGCCGTCGACCAGGGTGGCGAGGCCGTTCGCCGGATACTTGGGGCTGAAGGGCACCGTGAGTGCGACGGGGTGGCCCGCGGCCAGGTGGGAAACCATCCCCTCGGCGAAGAATCGCTGCATGTCCGTGGCGTACTTCGCGGGCGGCGAGTGGCGCTCGTGGATGCGCTTGAAGCCCCCGGCCTCGCAGGCGGCCACGAACTCCGCCAGCACCTCCGGCCAGCCGGCTTTCACCCGCCACCCTCCCTCGGGCGCGGTCTCGAACAGGCCGTACTCGCCGGCGCCGAAGAGCTTGCCCTGCTCCAGGCGGGCGTAGGTGAGCGACAGGCGGACCTCGCTCACCCGCTTCCGGATCTCGGGAAACTCCCGGACCGCCTCCTCGGCAGCCGCCAGCATCTCGTCCGCCGCGAGGAGGGTCTCGGGCGTCAGCCAGGTCCTGCCCTCGACGGTCGGGCTGCCGTAGATGCCCAGCCCGTCGCCGGACTCCCGCAGACGGTCGTGCATCAGGTCGAAGTAGCGGCACAGAGGACCGGCCGCCTCCCCGTAGTAACCGGCCAGGAAGTCGTCGATCAACGCGTCCACGTCCCGGTCGGGATCCCAGAGCAGCTTGGCGATGACGTACTGCTTGAGTTCGGAGAGGTCGCTCCGCGAGTTGCCACTGCCCTGCTGGAACATCAGCTTGACCCCGTGGTCGCGGAAGAGCTGGATGTTCGGCTGCAGCACGTGGAAGTTGGGGAAGGGAGACACGTAGTTCGTGAACTGCACCACGTAATCCCAGATCATCAGGTTGTTCGTCAGGGCCGACCACTGCTGGACATCCCGCAGGAAGTCGGCGTTGCGCTCGCCGACGCCGAGCGGCTCGGCCCGGTCGCACTCGATGCTGCACAGGCAGATGTTGACGTTCGGGGCTGGTTTCAGGTCCCGCGGCGCCTGGCGGGTGTACTGATAGGCCAGCGTCGAGATGATCTTGTCCGGGAATTCCGCCGCCACCCGGTTGACGAACACCAGCAGCGGCCCGGCCTGGCTGCCGTACCTGTCGACCAGCGCCTGGCAACCGGCGCACTCGCAGGGGCCGTAGCAATCGTTCTGCGAGACGGACCAGAAGCGCGCCTCCGGCCGCTCGGCCATGCGCTCGCGCAGCCCCCGGGCCACCAGGGCGAAGACATCCTCGTTCGTCAAGCAGAGCTGCAGGTTGTCCAGGCGCAGTCCCTTGATTTCCGAGAAATATTCCGGGTGGTCGGCGAAGTGGATCTCGGGGTCGACGAGATCGTCGAAGGTGTGCACGAACATGCCCCAGGACTCGTTGCGATGCGCGCGGGAATGCACGCCGTGCCAGTCGCACCAGGCCTGGTTTTCAGCGCCCGGCAGGTGGAGCCAGCGTACCGGAAACGCCGGGCGGCGGGTCTCGCTGAGCCGGGGCAGGGCGAAGGCGCTCTGCGCGGGGATAACGGTAACCTCGGGGGTGTAGCGGCGGATTCCCAGGTGTTCCTCGAGAAAGGCATAGACGCCGTAGAGCGTGCCTCGCCCCGGGCCGCCGATGAGCAGCCGGCTCCCGTCCCGGCAGTACCAGACGAAGGCGTCGGGACCGAGATCCGGAGCGACGGCGACCGCTTCCGGGCCCCAGCCGACCACGATCGCCGGGCCGGCCGCGGGCTCGCCCCCCGGCAGGATCGGCAGCGTGGCACGGGTCACGGCAGCCAGATAATGTTGCAGCTCCGCGGCGGCATGAAGGGTCAGCGAATCGCCGGCCGCCAGGACGATGCAGCCGTCGCCTTGATCCCCGGCGATCGACGGCGTTGGTGGCTGGTGACCGCAGACAATCGCGGCCAGGGCGCCCCACCCGAAAAGGAACCGAACGCCGAGCGATCCTCGCGAGAGAGTTTTCATTACTCTTCTTCCTGCGGACCCCTGTCCTCACGGAAAAGCGACACGGGTCCGTCCAGTTGCACGGCCAGGACCGTCACTTCTTCGTCGAGCAGATCCTCCGGCAGGTCGACGTAGATCACTCCGGGGGCCTTGCGCCAGGACAGCTTCATCTTGATGTCCCAGTCCAGGCAGGTTTCGCCGCCCACGACCCGGATCTTCTCCACTGGGTTCATTATCCCCTTGAGCATGACCGGTCCGATGGGTCGGTGGGTGACGTACAGGTAGACGGTGCTGCTGTCCGGGGAGAGGGCGGTCGGACCGTAGTAATGCCCGGGCGGCAGGCCGGCCTCGGTGCCGTAGATGGCCTCGGCGTGCTTGCCGGTCCAGCGGCCCAGCGCTTCCAGGATCTTCACCTGCTCTTCGCAGATGGTGCCGTCCGCCCGCGGTCCGATGTCCAGCAGCAGGTTGCCGCCCATGCTGATGCAGTCGATCAGGATCCTGATTACCTGGTTGGCGGACTTGTAGTTGCGATCGTCGGGCTGATAGCCCCAGGAGTCGTTCATGGTCAGGCAGAGTTCCCAGTACCTTTCCCGCGGCTGGGTGATGGGAACGCCCTGCTCGGGCGTGGCATAGTCACCGTGACCCTGCAGGCGTGAGTTGATCACCACGCCAGGATTTTCCTGCAGCAGCATTTCCCGGATCTCCGCTGCCCGCCAGCGCTCAGCCTTCTGCTCCCAGTCACCGTCGAACCAGAACAGGTCGGGCCGGAAACGCTCGGAGAGTTCCCGGATCTGGGCGTGGTTGGAACGGTCGAAGGACTCCCAGCGCGCGCGGTCGTCCTCGTAGCGCTTCTTGGTGCGGGTGAAGTTGGGGTAGTCGGGATCGGACCAGTCGATGAGCGAGTAGTACAGACCCACCTTCAGGTTCGCCTCCCGGAGCGCGTCGACGAAGGGCTGGATGAGATCGCGGCCGGCCGGGGTACGGTCCACGACGTTCAGGTCGGTCGCCTCGCTGGGCCACAGCGCCACGCCGTCGTGATGCTTGGCCGTCAGCACCGCGTAGCGAGCCCCGGCTTTGCTGATCAGTTCGGCCCAGCGCTGCGGCTCGTAGCGCGTGGCCGTGAATCCGTCCAGCTGCTTCAGGTAGTCGGCGTGGGAGATGTGCCCGTTGTGAAAGGACCAGGACTCGCTGATGCCGTTGACCGCGTAGATTCCCCAGTGGATGAAGATGCCCAGCTTGGCCTCGTGAAACCAGCCCAGTCGCTCGGCCTTGGCGTCAGCGGTTTCGGCGGCCGTGGCCGGGCCGGCGGCGAGGCAACAGGCCAGCAAGGCAGGGAACAGGATTTTCAAACCGATATCCCTCCGCAGCCCAACCCCCGGCCCCTGTATATCATCCGGGCGCGGTTTCCGGCAACCGCCGGAGGGCTGGCGGGCTATTCGGTCTCGAGCGGAAGCTCGGGGTCGGCGGCCCATTCCTGGAGCGAGGCTGCGTACACGGCGACATCGGTGAAGCCGAGGCGGACCATGACAAACGCATTGGCGGACGCCGCGATCCCACCCCCGCAGTAGACGATGAAGCGGGCCTTGCGGTCCCCTGCGCAGATCGTGGCCAGCTCTTCAGGAGATCGGAAGCGGCCCGGTTCTTCGAGCAGTCCCAGGGTGGGGATGTTGATGGCGCCGGGGATATGGCCGGGCCGGTCGTAGAGGGCCATCTGGCCCCGATAGTGAGCTTCGGGCATGACGTCGATTAGCGAGACGGCGTCGTCGCCGAGGGCGGCGAGCACCTCGTCCCGGTCGGCCATCAGGGCCGGCCGGAGATGGAGGGTGAGCTGCTTCGCTTGCGGTTCGGTCGGCTCGGTCGACAGCGGCCGGTCCTCGGCGGTCCAGGCGCCATAACCTCCGTCCAGCAAGGCCGCGCGGTCGAATCCAACCCAGCGCAGCATCCACCAGACCCGGGCGGCCCAGACCGAGTTCAGGCGATCGTAGAGCACCACCCGGGAATCGTCGCCGACCCCCAGCGCGCCCATGGCGGCGCAGAATTCCGCCGGCGTCGGCAAGGCATACTGCAAAGGGCTGTCGACGTCGCAGAGATCACCCGTCAGGTCAGCAAAGGTGGCACCTGGAATATGGCCTTCCTCGTAGTCGGGCTGGCCGCTCAGCGGCTGAAATCCTCCACCTTCCTTCATCGTCAGGCGGACGGAGCAGTCTAGGAGGACCTGATCCGGATCGGCGAGATGCCGGCTCAGCCACTCCGTTGACACGAGCGAATCCAGCTCCTGGCCGGCTGCGGGAGCGGCCTGGGCTGCCAGGGTACCCGGGGCAACAAGGAGTAAGGTGGCGGCAATAAAAAGTTTTCGTGAGCAGCATCGGCAAAACATGTTTTTCCACCCCATGGTTGGGCGAGAATACGGGCCGCTGATGGAAGAGTTGCGCGGGCACCCTCCGCCAAGCCAATAGACAGCGAGACTGTGATATAATCCCCACATGAAAAGCAAGCTTCTCCTCATCCTGCTTGTTCTGCACCTTGCCAGCACCTGTGGCGCGGTCACCCTCATCCAGCGGTCGAGCGGGTTCGCCACCATCGACTGGGAGGAGGGACACAGCGAACTCGAGCTCGGCGACGCCAACGGCGACGGCCATCTCGATCTGCTCTCGGTGGGAGACCACGGCAATCCTCACGTGAACTCGACCGAACATGGCATCATCTGCTACCTGGGTGACGGGGCGGGGACCTGGACGGCCCATCAGTTCGGCAACTTCGGTTACGGCGGCACGGGACTCGGTGATCTGAACCGGGACGGTTTCCTCGACGTCGCCTGGGGCATCCATCACGACTGGCCGGCAAGCGGCCTGGGCAGCAAGCTCCTGGGGGCGGCGCTGGGTGATGGCACGGGGACCTTCTGGACCCAGTGGGATGAGGGCATGCCCGCGGCCGGCGAGGACTGGGGGATGTTCGCCACCGCTCTCGCCGACTTCGACGGTGACGGCTGGCTGGACCTTGTATCCCAGTCCTTCGGCGGCAGCAACGGCATCCAGGTTTACCGGAACCATGGTGACGGCACCTGGAGCCATGCTTACGGATTACCCGGCGGCAGCGTTTATTACACCATCGAGACCGGCGACTTCAACGCAGACGGCTATCTCGACTTTGCCGGGACTCGCAGCACTGGCAGCGTTTTCCTGGGCGATGGCGGGTTCGGCTTCACCCTTCACCAGACGGGAATCGCCGGGAGTTTTCAGGCCGTGGACGTGGGTGATTTCGACGGCGACGGCCGTGACGATCTGCTCATCGATCAGGGCAGCGCCGGCGTCAAGGCCTGGCGGCTCTCCTCGCTCACCGAGACCTGGGAGGAATTCTCCTCCGGTCTGCCGACCACGAACGTCGAGCAGGTGCAGTTCGGCGACCTCGACGGCGACGGAAACCTGGACGTGGTCACCTATACAGGTCCCACCGGCCGATGTTACCTGAGCAGCGGCGCTGGCAGCTGGATCGTCGATGCCAGCTGGTCCATGCCCACCCCCGGCGATGGCAATGCCCTGCGCGTGGACGGGGACGTGGATCACGACGGGCGCGAGGACATCGCGGTCCTTGCCGTCATGAGTGGCTTTCCCTTCTACCGCAACCAGCTCCGGGTCTATTCCCCGTGGGAGGGTCCCACCGAACTTGCCGCCCGGGTTGTCAAGCCAAACGGGTGCGAGGTACTTCGCCGGGGCAGCATCAGGATGGTGCGCTGGGCCGCCTCCGTGCCGGCGGGTTGGTCCCCTGCCCGGGTGGATATCTTCCTGTCCACGAGCGGACCGTCCGGTCCCTGGACTCCCATCGCCGAGGACCTGCCTGACAACGGACGCTACCAGTGGCAGGTCTGGGGCGAGGTTTCGG
>CAZAHC010000159.1:0-7713 GCA_964484595.1 uncultured Fibrobacteraceae bacterium
GCAGGGGGTGGGTCTGGCCGCCGGCCGTGACCTGCATCTCCTGCATCGCCTGCAAAAGGGCGGCCTGGGTCTTCGGCGGCGTCCGGTTGATCTCGTCGGCGAGCACGACGTTCGCAAAGACCGGCCCCCGCACGAACTTGAAGCTGCGCTGGTGGGAGGTCTGGTCCTCCTCCAGAATCTCCGAGCCGGTGATGTCCGAGGGCATCAGGTCGGGAGTGAACTGGATCCGGTTGAAGGTGAGGTCCATGATCTTGGCCAGCGAGCGGATCAGCAGGGTCTTGGCCAGCCCCGGCACGCCCTCCAGCAGGACATGGCCGCCGCTGAACAGGGCGATCAGCATCTCCTCGATCACCTCCTGCTGGCCGACGATCTCCTTGCCGATCTCCTCCCGCATGGCCTGGTAGGTGTCTCTCAATCCGTCGATCCTGGCTGCCTCGTCCACGCTCGGACCCCCGTGGCTGGTGATTAACCCGGATTATTCATGAATGGCCTACTACGGCTGGCATTATCCTCACCCTCGCTACGGCCATTCATGAATAATCCGGGCTTAACGAAAGCCGGGCCCGCGCGGCCCGCGACCATTCCAATGTAGGGGAGCCGGCTCGGCGTGACAACGCCGCTTTGCCCCCGCCCAGAACCGGCGCCGGCAGCAGGGCAAATTCGGCTGGCTCCGGCGGGCGCCGAACCCTATAGTGGCGGCGCCCGGCCGCCGGGACCGGCTCCGGTGGCGGCTGCCCCACCTGCAACCGCGGAAAGGACCCGAGGTGCCCAAGAAATTCTTCCGGACCATCGAGCGGCTGATGCGGGAGATCGACGCCTCCAAGGATGCCGAGGGAATCCTGCAGGCCATCATGCGACGGCTCCTGGCCGCCGACAGCGATACCTACGGCATCGAGAGCGCCCGCCTCTATCGCGAGAAGGGGCAGGAGTTCGTCCTGATCGAGAGCATCGGGGAGTACGGCGAGGCGATCGCCGGCAAGTCCGTGCCCCGGTCCTACCCCATCGTCCAGGAGATCGAGAAGCGACGCCTGGTCCTGATCTCCCCGGACAGCCCCGGCTTCGACCCGGAAGTCGAGGAGCAGTTCACTCACCTGGACAACGCGGCCATCCTGCTGGGCAAGAACCCCGGCTACATCCTGAGTCTCGGCATCAAGCACACCGGTAGCGAGGACGAGCTGCTGGTGCTGCTGGAGACGATCCGGGCCTCGGCCGGTCTGAAGCTCCGCCAGAGCGAGCTGGAGAGCCAGCTCCGCCAGGCGCGGACCATCCAGCTCAGTCTCCTGCCCCGCCGCCTGCGCCAGCTCGAGGGCTTCGAGCTGGCCGCGGCAACCTATCCGGCCGAGGAGGTCGGCGGCGACCTCTACGACGTGCAGCGCATCGACGGCGACCTGCTGGGCATCGCCGTCGCCGACGCCAGCGGCCACGGCCTGCCCGCCGCCCTGCAGGCCCGCGACGTGGTCATCGGCCTGCGCATGGGCGCGGCGAAGGACCAGAAGATCCTCGCCACCGTCGAGCGGCTCAACCGGGTGATCCACAAGAGCGGCCTGAGCAGCCGCTTCATCTCCCTGTTCTACGCCGAGGTCGAGGAGACCGGCAACGTCGTCTACGTCAACTGCGGCCACTGCCCGCCGCTGCTGTTCAATCCCCGGGGCAAGGTGTTCGAATTGCCGAGCAGCGGGCCGGTGCTCGGGCCGCTGCCCACCGCCCGGTACCGGCGCAGCTACGCCAATCTGCGGCCGGGCGAGTACCTGGTTCTCTTCACCGACGGGGTCACCGAGCGCAAGGCGGACGAGGAAACCGATCAGGCGGACGACGACGCCGGTCAGCTGGAATTCGGCCGCGAGAGACTGATCGACATCTGCCGGGAGAACCTGGGCTGCAGCGCCAAGGAGCTGGTGTCAGCGATCACCGAGGCGGTGCGCGAGTTCGGCGGCGGACAACCGTTCGCCGATGACGTGACCGTGATGGTGCTGCGTCGCTTGCCGGCCGATCGGTTCGCGCCGAAGAAACCGCTCGGTGCGGTGAAGGCTCAGTCCGCCCCCGACCCCGTCGAGAGACGGTAGAGAGCCACTGTCCACGGCTGCGGCTCCCGCAGGCCCACGCCCTCGATCAAGCAGCTCCGCAACAGCTCGAACCGCACCCTCCGCACCTCGCGCCCGGCCCAGCGGGGCGGGCCGAGATTGCGGTCGACCAGGTAGTCCGGAACTGCGACCTCGAGCCAGGCGCCGCTCTCGACCATCTCCTCGAAGCCGACCTGGCGACCCACGGCCAGGATCTCCGGGCTGACCAGTCCCATCAGGTCGAGCACGAAACGCTCGCTCCCGTAGCCGACGGCGCCGATGTCCAGCGCCGCGACGACGGCGTCGGGGGCGCTGTTCTCCCGCAGCCAGTGGCCGGTCGCCAGGTAGCACTCGCGCACGCCGCGGGAGAAGTCGCGGGCATGCGGGCGCACCTTGGCCGTCACCAGCCAGCCGTTCGCCAGCAGGCTCACCAGGCAGCCCAGGACCAGCACTCCGGCGCCGGCGCGCAGCCAGCGCGGCCGGTTCAACAACCGGCGCAGCAGGCGGGCGGCCAGCACCGCCACCGCGAGCAGCAGGACCGGCGAGAGCGGCGACAGGTAGCGCGAGATCACCCAGACCTGCTTCACCGCGTAGCCGCCCACCAGGAGGACGGTCCAGGTCAGAGCGATCCCGACCAGGGCCGTGCCTGCCGGGTTCCCGTCGCCCGCTGCAGTCGGGGCAGGCCGGCACCGGACCAGCAGGCAGACGACCGCCAGGATCAGGAGCGCCAGCCACAGGAAACCCCCGGTGGCGGCAAGCTGGGCGACCGAGCGTCCGGCCGAGCTCAGCAGGTGACCAACAGCGAGGGTGATCCCGTAGCTCTTGGCGCTGGCGGTCTCCGGGAACAGGCGCCCGAACAGGCGGAGCGAGAAGAGGAGCCAGGGCGCCAGGGCCATCAGCCAGCCCGCGCCGGCGGCGCCAGCCAGCTTGAGCAAGCCTCGCGGCTGGCGGCCGCCCTGCTTCCTCTCGAGCCAGAGCAGCCAGGGTAGCGCAGCCGGTCCCAGCAGGACGATCTCGGGCCGCACCAGGCCACCCAGGCCGGCGGCCACCCCCCAGGCCAGGTACCGCCGCCAGTCGAGCGGCCGGCCGTCACGGTCCCGCAGCGGGAAGAGCAGGAGCAGCAGCAACGCCGTCGCCAGCGGGGTCTCCATCCCCGAGAAGGTCCAGCGCAGAAACCAGGCGTCGGCCGCGGTCAGCCACAGCAACGCGGCCGGCCACCACCACTTCAGCCGGTCCGGCCAGCGCAGGCCGGCCAGCAAGGCGTCCATCAGCAGCAGGACCAGCAGGCCCGAGACCGCGCCCAGCACCCAGGCGGCGGTCAGCGGCGCCAGACCGAGCTCGAGCAAGACGAGCAGGCCGCCGACCCAGAGCGGGCTGGTGGCCCCGTAGGTGGCCTGCCCGGGGTTGAAGGAGAACTCCCCCCGCTCGAGCAGGTTCTCGGCGTAGCGCAGGTGGATGAAGGTGTCGTCGGTGACGTAACCGCGCAGCAAGAAACCCGCCAGCGCCAGGACGGCGCAGGCGACCAGCAGCCGGAAGGGGCGGTGGCGGATCATGGCGGGCCGAGGATAGGGCCTTCCCTCATCCGAGACAAGCGAAGTCCAATGCACCGCTGGACATTTGTGGTAGAATGGACCTGGAATTTCAAAACGCCTCGGCATGAAGGGGGAATCATGCGCCTGCTGATCCTGATCTGTATTTCCGCCTGGCTGATCGCGGCGGTCTGTTTAGGGACGGAGTCCAACCCGCCCGCGTCACGCGATAAACAAGGTTCGCCTGTCGGCACCAACCCGGCCCTCGCCGGCCGGGAAGGCGGCGAGACCATCGAGACCGCCTTGCCCATCGAATTGCCCTTCGTTGACACCGGGAACACCTGCGATAACGTGGACGACCACGACGAGGTTTGCCCGTATGACTACTCAACCTCCCCGGACGTGGTGTACACCTTCACCACCCATAACGACGAGTACATGTCGTTCGATCTGTGCGGTTCGAGTTACGACACCAAGCTCTATCTGTACGACGAGCAACTGAACCTCGTGGCCTGTAATGACGACTTCTATTCCGGCGAGCCCTGCGGAAACTATGTGTCATTTTTGGATATGGTACTGATCGAGGCGGGACAGCAGTACTACCTGGTCGTCGATGGCTACGGAGGCGATTGTGGAGAGTACTACCTGACCGCAGGTTGCCCCCTTCCCCCCTGCGTCGGCGCCTATTGCTGGGACGGCTCCGAGCATGAAGGCGAACCCCCACTGATGGACGGATACGTGGACGAGTACAACGGGGGCTGCGACGCGGCCGATCCCGTCTTCCAGGATCTGTACCTGCCTGCAGGCGAGACCGAGCTGAGGTTCTGTGGCTGGACCGGCTGGTACACGACCGCGGCGGTCGAACACCGTGACAGCGACTGGTTCAGGATGACGGCGTCCGGAGACAACATCCACCTGGTTGCCGAAGGACCCCTGTTCGTCGACATGGAATGCGACGTCATGTACATCCAGGACTGTGATGACATCTCGACCCTGCCGGTTCAGGTAGGTCTCTGCACTCCGGGTCATCTGGATATTCCGACCACCCCGGGCGAGGTGGTGCATCTGCGCGTTCGTCCCGTGTCGCTGGTCCGCCCCGAATGTGTCCAGCAGAACGAGCTGTACACGCTGATCCTGACCGGTATCGAACCCGAAACGACACCGGTTCCGCACCCGACGCCGTCAGGTTTCGCCTTGCTGGCGAACACACCCAACCCGTTCAATCCCCGCACCACGATCACCTACTCCTTGCCCGCCGCCAGCGAGGTGACCCTGGGCATCCACGACCTCGCCGGACGCCTCGTGCAGATCCTGATCGCCGGGGAAGTCCGCAATGAGGGAATGCACACCATCGGGTGGGACGGTCGTGATGGACAGGGGCGGCAGGTGCCCTCGGGTACCTATTTCTGTCGTCTCGAGGCCGGCGAGTTCGTGGAGACCAGGAGCATGACGCTCCTGAGATGACCGGGCAGGGGTGGAAGATTCCCCCCCGGCCCACCCTAAGGTTTCCCTGAACGGGATATCCCAGAAACCTGACCAGCTAGAAAACCCTCACCGCAGAAACATCGGCAACCCGTTCAGGCGCCGGATGACCGGGCGGTACTGCTCGACGTCGTAGAACCGGTCCACATCGACCCGCCGGAGGCCCTCGATGCAGGTGTTCAGGCCCACGGTAGTGTACTTGCCCTCGGTCAGGGACATCATCAGGCCGGAGGCCCCGGAGAGCAGCATGTCCATGGCCAGGTTGGCGAAGTTCATCGCCACCATGCGGTCCAGGGCGTCCGGGGCGCCGCACCGCATCATGTAACCCAGCGCTTGGTGGGTGACGTTCTGCCCGGTCAGCTCCTTGATCTTCTGGGCGGTCCGCAGGCCGATCCCGCCCAGCTTCTTGTGACCGTAGGCATCGGTCTCGCCCGACTCGACGACATCGCCCCCGACCCAGGTGGCTCCCTCGCTGATGGTGCAGACGACGTAGTTGCTGGGGTTGTCCTGCTTGTCCCGGACCAGGTACTCGGCCAGCTTCTCGATGTCGAAGGGCACCTCGGAGATCAGGGCCCGGTCGACCCCGGCCAGGTAGCTGGAGATCAGGGAGGTCTCGCCGCTGTGACGGCCGAACAGCTCGATCAGCCCGATGCGCTCGTGACTGCCGATCGGGGTCCGCATCTCCATGATGGCCTGGACCGAGCGCGTGATGGCGGTCCCGAAGCCGATGCAGTAGTCGGTGCCGAAGACGTCGTTGTCCATGGTCTTGGGGATGGCGATCTGGGGGTAGCCGGCCTGGTTGAGGCGAGCGGCGTAGCTCAGCGTATCGTCGCCCCCGATCGGGATCAGGGCGTCAATGCCCAGGTCCTCCAGGTTGGCGATGATATGGTCGGTGATGTCGGCGGGGTACTCCTGACCCTTCTGCCGCAGGTGCTCGGGCATGTCCTTCTCGCGCACCCGGCCCGGGTTGGTGCGGGAGGTGTGCAGGAAGGTGCCGCCGGTGCGGTCGATGGTGCGTACCCGGTTCCAGGTCATCGGGACCACGCAGTTCTGGTTCCACTCGTCGTCGCCCGGGCGGTACTCCGCCAGTCCCCCCCAGCCGCGCCGGATGCCGACCGGCTCGATGCCCGCCTCGAGGGCCCGGCGGACGAGCTGCTTCATGGCCACGTTCAGACCGGGAACGTCACCGCCGCCGGTCAGGATTGCGATCTTCTTGATGCGCGTGCTCATCGTTCACTCCCTGCGTGTTCCAGAAAAACTGCGGGCCCGGCTCGGGCGCCCGACCGGCCAGCGGCAGGTTAATCGAACCGCTGCCGGGTGGCAAGCCCGGCCGCCGGCTCAGTCCTTCCCGCCGCCGCTGCCCAGGAAGGTGCCCCGGGCGGACATCAACGCCAGCTCGCGGAGGTCCTTCTCGCTGAAGCCGAAGACCTGCCGGGCCAGCTCGTACTCCTGCGTGATCGTCGTTGACGAAACCGTGGGGTTGTCGGTGCAGAGGGCCACGTTGACCCCGGCCTCGAGAAGACGCGGTAGCGGGTGCTCGGCCAGGTCCGCCACGGCGCCCGTCTGGAGGTTGGAGCTGAGGCAGACCTCCACGAAGGTGCCGTCCGCGGCCAGTCTCTTGATCAGCTCGGGATCACGCCCGGCGCTGGTGCCGTGGCCGATCCGCTCCGGACCCAGATTCTCGATCGCCTCCCAGATCCGCTCCGGCCCCTCGCTCTCGCCCGCGTGGACGGTCTGGCGCAGGCCCATCTTGCCGGCCAGGGCGTAGGCCTCCTTGAACAGGATCGGCGGGAAGGACCGTTCCGGACCGGCGATGTCGAAGCCGACCACGCCGACCTCCGAGTGGAACTCCTCCCTCTCGCCGACCACCTCCCGCAGCAGGATCTTGGCCATGTTGCCGCCGTGACTGCGCATGGCGATGACGACGATGCCGGCCCGGAAATCGGCGTGGTCCTGGCGGAACTGGAGCAGACCCTTGCGCGTCGCGTGCAGGACCTGGCGATTGGTGAGCCCGGCCCGGCGATGGATCAACGGGTTGATGCGCAGCTCCAGCAGCCGGACGCCGTCCGCATAGGCGTCGGCGGCGATCTCGAAGGCGATGCGCATGATGCTGTCGTAGAACTGGGTGTACTGCAACGGGACGTGGAACTTGTCCAGGTAATCCAGCAGGGTCTTGTCCTTTGTGTCGTCCCACTGCAGGTAGTGGCGGAACGCCTCGAAGTCGAGACCGGGCACGGCCGAGTAGTACTTCCGGGAGAGCTCCCAGAGCGTTTCGGGCCGGATGGAGCCGTCGAAGTGCCGGTGCAGGTCCGACAGGGGCAACTCCCGCAGGCTGGCGCTACTTTCTTCCGGGGACATGGATCCACCTTCCGGGAAAATTCCGCCGCAAGCGACCGGGGCCGGAGTCTGCCGGTGCGGCCCGCCGGCCGGTCCGGTCGGGGCCAAGAATAAGGGCGCGCCTGGCACCTGTCCAGGCAGGCCAAGAATCTGTCGACGGGAAGGGCATCCCCCCCTAAAGTGTGAGGGCGAAAACGAGTGGGGCCCCAACCTCGCTGGCAAGGCCAAGGCAAGGAGGACCTGGATGTTCGACCGCGACGTGCTGCAACTGGACCTGGAGAAGGAAGCGTCGGAGATCGCCGACC
>CAZAHC010000160.1:0-7671 GCA_964484595.1 uncultured Fibrobacteraceae bacterium
ATGGAGATCAGGGAACACATCCGGAACTACATCATCGAGAACTTCCTCTTCGGTGATACCGAACCCCTGACCGGTGACGACATCTCGCTGCTGGACAGCGGGATCGTGGACTCCGTGGGAGTGATGGAGCTGGTCGCCTACCTGGAGCAGGACCACGGTCTGAGCATCGAGGACAGCGAGCTGATCCCGGAGAACCTCGACTCGATCGACAACCTGGTCCGGTACGTCACCGCCAAGAAGGGCGCGGCGGCCTGAGCCGGTCGCCGGAGCTGGAGGCGAGCGTGCCCGCGTACGACCCGGTTCATTGCCTGCTGGAAGGAAGCGCCGACCGCGCTACGGGCGCGATCGCGCTCGTTCACGGCGACCAGCAGGTAACCTACGGCGAGCTGGAGAGCCAGGCCAACCGGCTGGCCAACCACCTGCTGGCCCAGGGAATCCAGCGGGGGGATCGGGTCGGCCTGCTGGCCGACAACGGCCTGGAGTACGTGGTCGGTTTCTTCGGGATCCTGAAGGCGGGCGGCTGCGCGGTCGCTCTCAACTCGGCCAACCGCACTCCCACCCTCCGGAAACTGCTGCTCGATTCGGGCGCGATGGGGCTCGTGACCCGGGCCGCCCAGGTCAGGCGCGATCTGCCCGAGCTGGTGACCGGTTGCGCGGACCTGCGGTTCGTGGTCTCGGACCGGGCGGCCCCGCAGTGGGAGCTTCCCGCGGGGCTCGACCTGTTCACCGCCCCTGATGTCGCGACCCGCTCCGACCAGAGACCCGCCGCCGGGGTGACCGCGGGCGACCTGGCCGCGATCCTCTACACCAGCGGGTCGACCGGACTGCCGCGCGGGGCCACTCTGACCCACGCCAACCTGGCGGCGAACACCGGTCAGATCCTCGGCTACCTGAACCTGACGGCTGCCGACAGCGTGCTGGTGGTCCTGCCCTTCCACTACTCGTTCGGCAAGTCGCTGCTGCTGACCCACTGCAAAGTGGGCGGCCGGCTGGTGATCGACAACCGCTTCGCCTACCCCCAGGTCATCCTCGAGAACCTGGTCGAGAGCGAGGTGACCGGTTTTTCCGGCGTGCCCTCCACCTACGCCATCCTGTGCGCGAAGACCAGCTTCCTGCAGACCGAGCTGCCCCACCTGCGCTACCTGACCCAGGCGGGCGGGGCGATGTCTCCGGCCCTGACCCGCAAGATCCGCGCGGCCCTGCCCGCCCGGATCGAGCTGTTCGTCATGTACGGCCAGACCGAGGCCTCGGCCCGCCTGTCATACCTGCCGCCGGACCGTCTGGTGGAAAAGATCGGGTCGATCGGGATTCCGATTCCGGGCGTCACGCTGACCATCCGGCGCCCCGACGGCAGCGAGTGCGAGGTGGGGGAGGTGGGGGAGGTCGTGGCCCAGGGCGACAACATCATGCAGGGCTACTGGAACGACCTGGAGGAGACGGCCAAGGTCCTGGACGAACACGGGCTGCACACCGGCGATCTGGGCCGAAAGGACGAGGACGGCTTCATCTTCGTGGTCGATCGCATCAAGAACATGATCAAGGCGGGGGCGCATCGGGTCAGCAGCAAGGAGATCGAGGAGGCGATCGCCGAGCTGCCCGACGTCGTCGAGGTGTGCGTGGTCGGCGTGCCGGACGAGCTGCTGGGCGAGGCGATCGAGGCCTTCGTCGTCCGGGCCGGGCAGGATCTTGACGAGAAGGCCGTCCTGCAGCACTGTTTTCGGAAGCTGGCGCAGTTCAAGATCCCCCGCGCGGTGACCTTCCTCCCGTCCCTGCCCAAGAGCGCGGCCGGCAAGGTGGTCAAGGCCGAGCTGGTCAAGAACGAGACCTGAGGTCAGCCGGTCAGGCAGCTTCCGTTCGGATCTTTATAACAATCCTCAAGCTAGCCCGGTAATTTGCTGTTTCTATTCGAATTACAACGTCACGGATTGCCGGTCAGGTTGGCCTCAATCCGGCCGGGGAAACGAGGGCCGTCTGGTCAGGTTTGCCCCTTTGCCAGGACCTTGCCGATCTGCTCTGCCGTCAACTTCCCCTGCAACAGGTCGATGATCGTATCCTCGTCGTCGAGGAAGTAAAGGGCGGGAACGGCTACCAGGGGACGCTGGCGACGAAAAGGCGCCGCCAGGTCGGCTTGGGTGTCTAGGTGAAGGGTCTGGATCTCGATTAGATGGTCGGGCGGGAGCGCCTCCTTGAGAGCTCTCCAGGAAGCTTCGATCTTCTCCCGGGTGCAGGCGCAGGCATGCTCCTTGTCGATGAAGACGATGCGAGCAATTTCAACGCTTGCCGCCGGCGCCTCCATCTCTTCTTGACCGGCTGTGGCCGCGGATTGTGATCCCACGTCGGCATCTTGGCAGGAGGTCAGCAATACGAGGGCCAGCGGAAGAGCCAGGGTTGCCTGGAGAATTGTCTTCATGGCTTTCCTTCCTCATCTCAAGCCGCGGAATGCAAAGAACAGTCCAACCAGGATGATGATCGACCCAGCGGCTCGGTTCATCACGGCCGAAGCCCGGTGAAAGTTTTTCGACTCTATCAGCTTGCGGGCCAGGCCCATGGAGGTGCCCCCGGCGATGATCAGGACGCTGTGGCCCAGTCCGTACAGGAGCAAGAGCAGGCCCCCGTACGGAATCGAGGCGCCGGAGCCGGCTATGTAAGTTAGCAGTACAACCAGGATCGGCGCCGCGCACGGAGCTGAGACGAAACCGAAGAGCAGACCGAGCAGGAAAGCCCCCAGCGCGCCCCGCTTTCGCGGATTCAGGTCGACCGGGAGGTTGATCCTAAAGGAGAGCAAACCCCACAAGTGCAGACCCATCAGCAAGCATACGCACGCCACCACCCAGTTCCAGACCCCGCCCAGGTCTCCGTACAAGGACCCGGCCAGGGCCGCAGTGATGCCCAGGGTGGTGAAGGTGAGGGACAGGCCGAGGACGAAGATCAGAGAAAAACCGAAGGCCCGCAGGGGCCCGACCTGTTGCTTGCCGCTGCCGGCCACGAAGGCCATCATCAGCGGGATCATCGCCAGCACGCAGGGATTGGCAGCCGTCGTCACGCCACCGGCGAAGACTCCCAGACAGGCCAGCCAGGGGTTCGTTGTCAGGTAGGTCTCGACGTTGGCCAGCAGATTCTCCAGCACCGGTATTATTCCTCCGCTGAGGCTTCAAGCAGCCAGGCCGTAATCTCCGCGACGCTCGGCATCTTGCCCGAACACTTGACGACCCCGTCGATGACCAGAGCCGGGGTCAGGATCACCCCGTGGGCAATTATCTCCGGCATTCCTTCCACCTTGACCAGGTTGGCCATGACACCCGCCTCGGCGGTGGCCTTTTGCGTCTCCTCGAACAGCTTCTGACACTTGGCGCATCCGGGTCCGAGGACCTTCACCTCAAGCATTCCCTCTCTCCTTCCGGCTGGGAGGATCCTTTCAAGCCGCCGCGCCGTAGATCAGCCCGGCCAGCGTAGATAGTATGATGACCAGCAGCAAGTAGGCGCCGGTCTTCCGGTTGCCGAGTACACTCCGGATCACGAGCAGGTTTGGCAGCGATAAGGCCGGACCCGCCAGCAGCAAGGCCAGGGCTGGTCCCTTGCCCATTCCCGCGTTCAGGAGCCCGGCCAGGATGGGGACCTCGGTCAACGTGGCGAAGTACATCAGAGCCCCGGCGACCGAGGCGAACAGGTTCGCGTCCAGTGAGTTCCCGCCGACCAGGCCGGAGATCAGACCGCTTGGTAAGAGTCCGCGGTCGAACGCCCCCGGACCGCCGAGCAATAGGCCGGCGACGAGGACTCCAATCAGGAGCAAGGGTAGGATCTGCCTGGCGAATCCCCAGCTCGCGGTCAGCCAGCCGGCCAGCTCCGCAGTGGCGAACCAGCGGACCAGGATACCGAGGAGAGCGACGGTGAAGACGCCAGCCAGGATCCACTTGACCTGGAACACCGTGGTGACGAAGCCAGGCGTGTCGTCCCCCGGTCGGCTCCAGTTGGCAAAAACGAGCACCCCGATGAGCGCGGCGAAGAAGAGGGAATCCTGCCACAGCCGGCGCCGGGGGAGCTCCGAGGGGATGAAGACCGGACCTGCCGCAGCCCGGTCTCTCTCTTCCCGACGGAAGATAAAACGCATCACCAGTCCGATGACCATCGCCAGCAAGACTGCCCCGACGGCCCGGGCAAGACCCAGCTTCGGGCCAAGCACGCGCGCGGTGAGAATTACGGCCAGCACGTTGATCGCCGGTCCGGAGAAGAGAAAGGCGGTGGCTGGTCCCAGGCCGGCTCCGCGCCGGTAGATGCCTGCGAAGAGGGGCAGGACGGTGCAGGAGCAGACGGAGAGAACCGAGCCGGAGACTGCGGCCACGGGGTAGGCGATCACCGCCCTCGTGCCGACGCCGAGGAATTTGATCACCGAGCCCTGGCTCAGGAACACGCTGATTGCGCCGGCGATGAGGAAGGCCGGAACGAGGCAGAGCAGGACGTGCTCCCGCGCGTACCAGCGAACCAGGCTCAGGCTCTCCCGAATTGGATTCCAGATGCGCAGGCTGTCCAGGGGGAGTAAGTAACAGCCAGCGAAAAGGACAAGCACCAGGAGGAGTCGATCGCGTTCCTTCATGCCACCACCCGAGGGCGACCGTGGGAAAATTGCCAACGGAGCCTGGTCGCCGCTCTCCGGGCTGGTCTCCGTGCCGCAGGCTAGAAACGTTCCTTCAGCACCTGGCTTGCACAGGTGAGGAAGTTCAGAACACAGGGCGTCATCAGCTCGTAGAACACCTGGTTTCCCTCACGGTGATCCTCCACGATGCCATGGCTACGCAGCAGAGCCAGGTGTTTCGAGACGGTCGATTGATCGGACCCGATCAACTGGGTCAACTCCCCGACGGTGCACCTGCCTTGGCCCAGCCGGTCGACGATCATCAGTCGCGACTCGTTGGCCAGGGCCTTCATGATCCGGGCCTGGCGCTTGAAAACGTCCCTGGATTTCCGGCTTTTCATGCTGCCAACAGTATGGCATATTGGCCATGTGTGCAAGTTTGGTGACGGGTGCCAATAGTAGACAACCGAATTCCAAAGCGAGGATGACAATGACCGATCCAGCCCCGCCCGTCTGCGAGCCCGCCCCGGCCCGCGGCATGAGCTTCTTCGAGAGATACCTCTCGGTCTGGGTGATCCTCTGCATCGTGGGCGGCATTCTGCTGGGCAAGCTGGCGCCCGGCCTCGCCGCTCTCCTGGATAGCCTGAACCTGAAGGTGGGCGGCGCGCCCGTGGTCTCGGTGCCCATCGCCCTCTGCCTCTTCTTCATGATGTACCCCATCATGGTGAAGATCGATTTCGCGGAGGTGGTCCGGGCGGGCAAGAGTGTCAAGCCGGTCGGCCTGACCCTCCTGCTCAACTGGGTGATCAAGCCGTTCACCATGTACGCGATCGCCTTCGGCTTTCTCGGGGTGCTCTTCCGCGGCTTCATCGGCGGCGAGGCGCTCGACCTGGGGAAGATGCCGTTCGGCCGCGACCTCGCGGGGGGCCAGACCTACGGCGCCGGGACGGTGGTCCTGGTCGACGGGATGAAGATGCTCGAGGTCCCGCTCTGGCGCAGCTACCTCGCCGGCTGCATCCTGCTGGGGATCGCGCCCTGTACGGCCATGGTCCTGGTCTGGGGCTACCTGGCCCGGGGCAACGACGGCCACACCCTGGTCATGGTGGCCATCAACTCGCTGACCATGCTGGTTCTCTACGGCGTGCTGGGGGGATTCTTGCTCGGCGTCGGCCGCCTGCCCGTTCCCTGGCAGGCGCTCCTGCTGTCGATCGGCGTCTACGTGGCCCTGCCCCTGGTGGTCGGCTACTTCTCGCGCCGGTGGATCCTCGCTGCCCGGGGCGAGGTCTGGTTCCGGCAGAAGTTCCTGAACCTGCTGACCCCCGTCACGATAGTCGCCCTGCTGATCACCCTGGTGCTCCTGTTCTCCTTCAAGGGCGATTTCATCCTGCGCAACCCGCTGACCATCCTCTGGATCGCGGTGCCGCTCTTCGTCCAGACCATGCTGATCTTCGGTTTGGGGTACTGGCTCAGCCGGGCCTGGCGGCTGAGCTACCGGGATGCGGCGCCCACGGCCTTGATCGGAGCCTCGAACCACTTCGAGGTGGCCATCGCAACGGCGGTGATGCTGTTCGGGCTCTCCTCCGGAGCCGCCCTGGCCACGGTGGTGGGGGTCCTGATCGAGGTGCCGGTAATGCTGATGCTCGTGCGGATCTGCCTCGCCACCCGGCACCGGTTCCCGGCGAGCTGAAGCGGGGCTAGCCCGCCAGCAAGCCACCCCGCTGGTAGATCTCCATCTGTACCTGGCTGAACGGCTCGCCTTGCACCTCGCCGCCGTCCCAGCTGATCCGGCCCGTCTCCAGGTCGATCGAGATCTCGTCCCCGTTTTTCAGCCCGGCATCTTCGAGGTTGGCCACCACGATGGGCAGGCCGGCGTTGATGGCGTTGCGCTCGTAGATGGCGCCGTAGCTCCGGGCCACCAGAGCGCTGACGCCGAGGGTCAGGAAGCAGTCGACAGCCTGCTGGCGGGAGCTGCCGCAGCCGAAGTTCTGGCCGGTGACCACGATGTCGCCCGGCCGGGCCTGGGCGGGGAAATCCTCCCAGCCCGGGAGGTTGCCGAAGGCGTACTGGCCCATCTGGGCGGGGTCGGTGACGGCCAGGTGCCGGTTATGGAAGATCATGTCGGTGTCGATGTTGTCGTGATCGACGAGCCAGACGCGGCCCTTAAGAACGGTCGGCTTGGCCCCGGCCTCCGCCGCGGCGGCGGCTGGCGGGGCGGTGGGGGCTGGCGCGGCAGCCGTGACCGGCGGCGCCGCGGCGGCAGCCGCCCCGGGCAGGTCGGCAGAGGTGGTGATGACGCCGGCCAGGGCGCTGGCCGCGGCAGTGGCAGGGCTGGCCAGGTAGACCTCGCCCTTGCCCTGCTTGCCGGCGTAGTTGCGGTTGCCGGTCGAGACGGTGACCTCACCGGGGCCGTTCTGGCCGATCTGACCGGCCGCGCAGCCGGCGCAGCCGGGGTTGCCGACCAAGGCGCCGGCGGCCAGCAGGTCGGCGATCAGCCCCTCGTCCAGGGCTTCCTGCCAGACCCGACGGGTGGCGGGGACGATCTTCAGCACGACGTGCGGGGCGATGGTTCGTCCGCGGATCACGGCGGCCGCGGCCCGCAGGTCGGCCAGCCGGCCGTTGGTGCAGGAGCCGATGAAGACCGAATCCACCGGCCGCCCGGCCACCTCGCTCACCGGAACCGTGTCCTCCGGGTGTCCCGGCCGGGCGACCATCGGCTCCAGGCGGTCGATGTCGATCTCGATCTCGTCCAGGTAGTCGGCGTCCGGATCGGCGGCGATCTGCGGGAAGTCCCGGCCGCCGGCGGCCCGGCACCTGGCGAGGATCTCGTCGCTGGGCGGGAACAGGGCGATGATGCCGCCCATCTCGGTAGCCATGCTGGCGATGGTGATCCGGCTCGCGAGGTCCAGGTCGGCGACCACGTCGCCCGTGATCTCGGCGGCGCGGCCCAGCAACCCGTTGGCGCCCAGCACGCCCGCCATCCGGAGCACGATGTCCTTGGCCGTCGCCTGCGCGGTGGGACGTCCCTTCAGGAGAACCTTCACCGACGGCGGCACCTTGAACCAGATCTTCCCGTGCGCCCAGGCGGCGGCGATGTCCTGGTC
>CAZAHC010000161.1:0-7630 GCA_964484595.1 uncultured Fibrobacteraceae bacterium
GGAAGATCGCGATGCGGCCGGAGTCGGTGGCCTCGTTGGGCACCCACCAGCTGAAGGTACCGGTGTTGGGCACGTCCTCGCCGAGCAGGGTCTCCATGTGGAAATTGTCGGAGCCGTACCAGATGTCGACGCTGCTGACGGCTCCACCACTGGTGTTCCAGGTGATGTCGGTCCAGGATTCACCCATCAGATGATCGGCGCCGAGGGGGCTGGTGACATCGATCGTGACCGGCGGGGGCGTGTACTCGAGCTGAGTGCACCCATGGCCGACGTAGGCGGTTCCATACTGGACGTAACCGTAACCGCTCATGCCCCAGTCGGTACCCCAGGAGTTCTTGATGATCCAGCCGCCCGCGCCGTCGCAGAGCCGGTCGTCCCACCCCACGATCAGGATGACGTGGTTGGACGAGGAGGCCGGGTCGTTGTAGCAACCGCCGCTGTAATCCTCGAAATTCGCCGAGGCGTCGACCAGGGAGCTGACCGGGCCGTCGAGCAGGGCGGTCTTGATCTGCTCGACGTTGTTGGAAACCGAGTGCCAGCCAGTCAACCAGACGTAGGGAATGTGGTTCACCTGGTCGCAGGGAACCTCGGGCGGATCCTCGGCCTGGTAAACCATGCAGTGCTCGTTGATACCGCCGTAGGCGAGGAACACGTAGTAGGCGGCGCCGGTCCAGCCGCCGCTGCAGTTGGCGCCATAGGGGTTACAGGAGACGACCTGCTGTTCCGAGAGGTTCATCTCCATCCCGTAGTAGATCTTGACGAAGGATTCCATCTCCGCCGTGGCGGCGAAGGCCCAGCAGGATCCGCACTCGCCCTGGCTCTTGACCGGAGTGATCCCATCTTCGTTCCGCCAGTCGAAGAAGACCGGCAGGTCCCGGCGGACGGTGAAGACCTTCCGGTGATCCTCGAGAATCTGTTCGAAACCCGCCGGTGGCACGAAGCCGTGCAGGTTGGCCCTCTCGGCCGGCGTGAGGCTGTTGATGAAGTCGGGAGAAACCTCGTAGGACCGTTCCTGCGGTTCGCGGTCGGTCCTGAATTCGGGCAAGGCCTGACTCTGGGCCAGGGCGCTCGACGCCACGGCCAGCCAGCCACAGGCGAGGAGCAGCGAGAAATGGAACAGGGAGCGCATAGAAATACACGCGCCCCCGGCGCGGGAGACAGGCAAGAAGTTCATTCTGGTCCTTTCAGGAAGCAGCATGCTGTTTATCTGCGAGACCCACTGCAATCGAGGGAAGGGCAGCCGTTTGGCATCATAATTATACCAAACAGGACCGGACCGTGCCAGATTATCAAACCTCGTGCCGAAAACGGGATCGGCGGGCCGGAGCCTAGAACAACCCCTGGGGATCAACGTCCCACCAGATGTCCAGTCCGCGTGATTGCTGGCGGGCAGCCCGCGAACAGTCGGCCAGCCATCGCTTTTCGCGGTTGGACAGGCTGCCCTTGATCAGGATCTGGAACCGATAACGGTCGTGCAGACGGGGAAATACCGCCGGGGCGGGGCCCAGGATTTCCCGCCCCCTGCCGGTCAGACCCTTGCCGAATGCACGGGCGAGATTGCGGGCGGCAGCCTCGGTGACAGCCAGGCGGCGACCGATCAGGCCGACCCTCAGCAGCCGGCGGAAAGGAGGATAGCCGAGGACCCGGCGGGCGGTCAGCTCGGCGGCGGCAAACCGCTGGTAGTCGTGGGCGGCGGCCGCCTGGATCACCGGATCGTCGGGTCGGTAGGTCTGGAAGATGACGCGGCCGGGGCGGGTGCGCCCGGTGCGACCTGCCACCTGGGTCAGGAGCTGGAAGGATCTCTCGGCGGCCCGGAAATCGGGCAGGGTCAGGCCGTCGTCGGCCGCCAGGACCCCGACTAGGCCCACGGTGGGGAAGTGATGGCCCTTGGCGACCATCTGGGTCCCGATCAGAACCTCCGCCTTGCCCGCCGCAAAACCGGCCAGGATACGGGCATGACTGCCCCGGCGCCGGGTGGTGTCCTGATCCAGCCGGGAAAGCCTGGCCCCGGGGAAGAGGCCGGCCAGGGCCACTTCAACCTTCTCGGTGCCACCGCCGGCCGGCAGGAAATCCTTGCCCCCGCAGTCAGGGCAGCTCGACGGAACCTGGCGCGTGAACCCGCAGTAGTGGCACAGGAGGCGGCGGGGCCGCAGGTGGAACGTCAGACCGATGTCGCAGCGCGGACAGAGCACGGCCTCCCCGCAATCGCGGCACTGGATGACCCGGGCAAAACCGCGCCGGTTGTAGAAGAGGATGACCTGGCGATTCTCGGCGAGGGTGCGGTCGATACCCTCGAGCAGGTGCTCCGAGAAACCCTCCGGAGCCGGGCGGCCCCGCAGGTCAACCACCTCCACCGCCGGCAGCCGGCCCACGGCCCGTTCGCTCAGGATCACCTTCCCGTACCGTCCGCGGTGCGCGTTGTGGTAGGACTCCAGGTCCGGCGTGGCGGAGCCGAGCAGGATCACTGCGTCGTTCTCGCGGGCCCTGACCAGCGCCACGTGGCGCGCGTGGTAGCGCGGCTTCTCGTCCTGCTTGTAGGAAGTCTCGTGCTCCTCGTCCACCACCACCACGCCCAGCCGCGGGACCGGTGCGAAGAGGGCCGAGCGCGGACCGACGACCACCCTGATCTCGCCGCGCGCCGCCGCCTCATGGACCCGGCAGCGCTCGCCCGCGGCCAGGCCGCTGTGGATGGCGGCGGCCAGGGAGCCGAAGCGATCGGTGATGCGCGCCAGCGTCTGCGGAGTCAGGGCGATCTCCGGCAGCAGGAAGATCGCGCTTCGTCCCCGGGCCAGCGTCTCGGCGATGACCCGCAGGTAGATCTCCGTCTTGCCGCTGCCGGTCACGCCGTGCACGAGAATGGCGCCGAAGGAGCCTTCGTCCAGGTGGGATATCGCGCGCGCCACGCAGTCACGCTGGGAGGCGGTCAGTTCCACCCCCTGGCTGTCCGCCAGGGGAAACTCGGCCTCGGTGTGGCGGGAACGCCCGGCCCGGGTGCCAGGGGCCGGGGGATGGAAAAGCGGCACCACCTCCCCCAGCGGCAGGCCGTAATAGTCAGCCAGCCAGCGCGCCAGCTTCAGCCGGTCAGCGGCCAGGCGGTACTCCACCGGCAACAACCGGCGGATCTCACGCAAGCGGCGGCCGGCGATCTCGTTCACCCCCGCCGCTGCAGTGCCGACCTCGACCACCAGCCCGATCTTCTCCCGCCGAGGGCCAAAGGGTACCCTCACGAGATCGCCCGGAGCTGGCCGCCGCTCTCCGTCATGGCGCGAGGGCGAGAAGCGGTAGGTGAAAACCTGGGGCAAGGGAACCGGCAGGGCCACTTCCACCAGCAAGTCGCCCGCCGGGCCGGTTTGCTCGCAACGCGAGGACAATCTGATCTCTCCTCCGCCTCCGGTTCGCAAACCCGGAGCCGGTGGGCCCCGGACCACGGTCCGGATACTACCGGGGAACCGGATCGGCGGCAACCGGCCTCCTGACGCCTTGGTTCGGCCCCTGGTAAAAAAACGAGAAACGGGGAGTAAGATTGTGGACTGGCGGCCCGGTTCAAGCGCCGGGGCCGCCGGGTCGGCGGGCGGGTCAGCCCTTCCGGACCCCCAGCAGCGACTGGACCTTGTCGATCAACTTCTGGGGCCTGAACGGCTTCGTGATGTACTCGTCGGCCTGGACCTCGCTGCCCCGCCGACGATCGTCGCTGGTGTTCCTGGCGGTCAGCAGGATCACGGGGATCCCCGCGGTGGCTGGGTTTTCTTTCAGGCGCTGGCAGATCTCGAAACCGTCGCTGCGCGGCATCATCACGTCGAGGATGATCAGATCGGGTTCCTCGGTGGCCGCCAGGGTCAGGGCTTCCTCGCCGTCACCGGCGGCGATCACCCGGTAGCCCTCCGCCCCGAGCGTGAAATCGAGGATGTTCCGGATATTGAGCTCGTCGTCAACGACCAGGACCTTGTGCAAGATCACGCCTCCCGCGGGAAAAACCACCCTCTGCCTCAGGAGAATTATCGGCCATCGGGGTAACCGCTTGAGCGGGCAGGGTCGGACTCAGACCTGAACCTGGCCCGGCCGCGGAGTCGGCGGGGGCGCGGAGGACGAGGCCAGTCCCGCCTGGAAAGACTTCAGGGCCGTCTGTCGAGGCGCCAGCTCGGCCAGGAACTGCCTCGCCAGGCGGGAGCAGAACTGGGTGCCGGTCTGGTTCTCGATCTCGGCCACCGCTTCGGCCACCGACAGCCGCGGCCGGTACGGCCGGTCGTGCAACATGGCGTTGAGGCTGTCGGCCAGGATTACCAGGCGCGCTCCGATCGGGATCGCTTCGCCTTCCAGGCCGTCCGGGTAACCGGTGCCGTCGACGCGCTCGTGGTGATGGTGAATGACCTGTCTCACCTTCGACGGGATCTGCAGCGGGTCCATGATGGCCAGGCTGGCCGCCACGTGATTCTGGATCTGGTTCCGTTCCTCGCGGCTGAGGGGCGCCGTCTTGCGCAACAGCTGGCCCGAGACCCTCGACATCCCCACATCGTAGTACCGCAAGGCGAGCGCCAGGTGCTCCATTTCCTCCGGGGGCAGCTTGATGCGCCGGGCGGTGGCGAGACAGATCTCGTGGCAGACGGCGGAGATCCCGTTGTACCGGTTCTGCTGCAACGAGACGGCCGAGCGCATCGCTTCCTTGACGTCGGCGAACCTCCGGGCCTCGAACTCGTGGTTCTGCAACTGCTTGAGCAGGAAGCTGATGCGTGGGGCCAGCGCCTCGAGCAGGATCCGGTCGTTCTCGTCGAACAGGTTCCCGTCGCGCCGGTTGTTCACGTTGACCACGCCGATGACGTCCAGGCCGTCGAGCAAGGGCACGCTCAGCAATGAAGGCGTGGAGTACTTCGGATCGCTGGCTCCCTTGCCGAGTCGCCGGTCGGCGGTGACGTCGGGGACCCAGAGGGAACGGCCGCTGGCCCACACCTTGCCGGCGATCCCGGCTCCCTTGCGGATCCGCGTGCTCTGCACGACGCTCTCGGGCAGACCGATGGCGGCCTTGATCTGCAGGTACCGCTGCTGGGGATCGGGGACCAGCAAGGACACCATCTTGACCCGGCAGGTTTCGGCGATCCAGTCCATGAGCCGCCGGACGAACTCCGTCGGATCGTCCTTGGCCAGCACCGGTAGTTGCGAGGGAATCCCCTGCACGACCCGCTCACGGCGGGGCAGGACCACGCGGAACCGGGCGCCGCTCGGTTCGACCTTCTCCACCCAGATCAGGCCGTCGTGGAAGCTGACGATGTCCTGGCAGAGAGCCAGGCCGACACCCTGTCCGCCGTGTTCCCGGGTGGAGGACCCGTCCACCTGGTAGAACCGGTCGAAGATGTACCTCATCTTCTCCTCGGGGATGCCGATGCCGCTGTCCTGAACCGAGATGTGTACCTCGTTGCCCCGATCGGCCACGGCGAGCCGGATCTGGCCGCCGGCCGGGGTGAACTTGAAGGCGTTGCCCAGCAGATGGTCCAGCAGCTGCTGCACGAGCACCGGGTCGACATCGAGGAGTATCTCCTCGGCGGTCATGTCGACGGTGAAGTCGATCTCCTGCTCTGTAGACTTCGCGGCCAGGGATTCCTCGAGCCGACGCACCAGCGTCACCAGGTCCGTCTCCAGCCGGACCACGCTGCCCTGCTTCTCCTCCATGCGGGACAGATCGAGGATATCGTCGATGATCCCGGTGAGCTTGGTGCTCTCCTTTGTGATCACCTTCAAGAACTCGTTGCGCACCTCGGTGGACATGCCCTGGGCGTTCTCGCGCAACATCTCCGCGTAGGCAGAGATCGAGGTCAAGGGAGTGCGCAGCTCGTGACTGACGTTGGCCACGAAGTTGTTCTTCATCTCGCTGAAACCCGTGAGCATCTCCGAGGCCTGGGACAGCTCGCTGTTCTTCTTGGCCAGGTGATCGTAGATCTGGGCCGACTCGATGGCGGTGGCGGCCTGACGGGCCAGGAACTCCGCCTGGCGAATGACGGCCAGCGCGGGAATCCGCCGGTCCTCAGGATCGTCCAGGCTGAGATAGCCCAGAGGTTCCTCGGCCGGGGAAGTGAGCGGCACGATTAGGGCGTCGTCCTCGTGCCACTCTCCCTGGGATCGCTGTCCGAGATCGGCCACGTAGCCCCCCTTCATCGCCTCGGCCGAATCCTCGTCCAGGTGGTTGATGAAGTAGCTGTCCGAGATCCGGAAGCGAGGCAAGGTCATCTTGCGGTACTCCTCGAGAGAGACCTGCATCCCGGAGAGATATGCCTTGCCCTCCTCCGGCACCCCCGCGAAGGCCCGGGCCTCGAAGGCCTGGGTGGATCTCGAGAAGAGCCTCACCAGGACCATGCGGAAGCCCAGGATGTCCCGGGCGGCGCCGGCCACCTGGTCGAGCAGGTCGGACATGTTCCGCGTTCCGTTGATCCGCGCCGTGACCGCCAGGATCTGCTCGAGCGCCCCCGCGCGCCTCCGCAGCCGAGCGGTTTCTTCCTTCTGCTCGGCGTGGAAACGCATCTTGGCTGCGGCCAGCTCGAGGGCCTCCTCCGCTTCCGTCTCCAGCTTCCGGTTGACCTGGTCCTGCAGCTCGATTCGTGCCCGCAGCTCCCGGCGCTGCTGGCGGAACCGGGTCAGGGTCATCCGCATCAGGACCGCGTTGGTCAGCGCGAAGAAGGAACCGTGGCAGAAGACCGCCGCCAGGTTGCTCTGCAGCAAGGGCAGGGTGGACTCGCCGGCCGTCACCCCCCAGAACACCGCCCCGGCGGCCAGGCAGGCCAGCCAGGTCACGCCGCCGGTCGAGAGGAGTCGCTGCTGGGAAAGGCCATACAGCCCCCACAGGACGAGACCGACCGCGATCAGTTGCAGCAGGGAGTGGGCCGGGATCACCCAGGAGGAGGTGGCCAGGCCGAGCAGGGTCTCGACCAGCCAGCAAGCAACTCCGGCGGCCTGGGCACAGGCGCCCAGCGCGAGCTTGCGCCGGGCGGCACCTGCCGGCTCACCGGCCTGCAGGCGAACCGTCAGGACCAGACCCACGGCCAGGCCGCCCAGAACCACCGCGAGCAGAGGCTGCACTTCAGGCGGCATCCTCAGGACTTCGGTCCAGGTGGGCTGGTTCTGGATCTGAGCGAACATGACCTTTCCCGCCCCTAGGGGGGCAATCAACGCGTCTGCGACCTCAGGGCCAGCAGCTCATGCACTCTTTGCAACAGGCGGGCGATGACGAACGGCTTGCGCATGAAGAGATCCGCTCCGGCCGCCTGCATCCATTCCCGCGTCTCCGAATCCGCTTTGGCCGACAGGGCAACGATGATCGTGTCGGCGTAGCTGCGGTTGCGACGGATCAACCGCGCCGTGTCGATGCCATCCAGCTTGGGCATCATGATGTCCAGGATGATGATGTCCGGCTGGAAGCTGGCCACCTTGTTCATGCAGTCGATCCCGTCGCTGGCCGTGGCAACGTGGAACCCTTCGTTCTCGAAGGTCTGGCAGAGCAAGATGTTGAGAGGACGTTCATCCTCGACGATCAGTATCCTTGTCGTTGCCATGAGGTCTCGCTCTCATCTCGAAATGCCGTATCGCGCCTGGACCGGTCCGGGACCGTCCCTTCCCCGTCCGTCAGTATTCCCTCCTCCGCGAGGAC
>CAZAHC010000162.1:0-7623 GCA_964484595.1 uncultured Fibrobacteraceae bacterium
CGGGGGGCAGGGTGATCGGATCGGTGATCATGCCCGACTCGCTGCGCTTGACCTTCTCTACCTCGGCGGCCTGCTCCTTGGGCGCCAGGTTCTTGTGAATGACTCCCAGCCCGCCGGCGCGGGCCACCGCGATGGCCATCTCGGCCTTGGTGACGGTGTCCATCGCTGCCGAGAGCATGGGAATGTGCAGCCTGATGGTTTGGGTCAGACTGGTCGAGGTATCGATATCGCGGGGAATGATGTCGGAGAAGCGGGGCAACAGCAGGACGTCGTCGAAGGTAAGGGCCTCCGGGAAATCCTCGCGTGGTTCCGCATCACTCGGCTGGTCCTTGCCCATAGGTCTACCCCCTGTGGTGGGAAGGAGATGCCGGCCGTTCCGCGCCGGGCCGCCTGCAGGCTACCCCTTCATGATCCCGATGAACGGTAGATGACGGTACTTCTCGCCGTAATCGAGTCCGTAGCCGATCACGAACTCCTTGGGAATCTCGAACCCGCGGTAGTGGATCTCCGCCTCCTTGGTCCGCGCCGGGACCTTGTCCAGCAGGGCGCAGACCCGCAGGCTGCGGGGGCCCCGCGTTCCCAGCAGCTCGCACATGTGGTTGATGGTCAGGCCGGTGTCGATGATGTCCTCGACGATGATGACGTCGCGGCCGGTGATGTTGGTCTTGAGGTCCTTCTCGATCTTCACCACGCCGGTGCTCTGGGTGCCTCCCTCGTAGCTGCAGACGGACATGAAGTCGACCTCGTGGTCGATCGACAGGCTGCGCGTCAGGTCGGCCAGGAAGACGAAGGAACCCTTCAGGATGCTGACCAGGACCGGCACCATGTCCTCGTAGTCCCGGCTGATCTCGTTGCCCAGCTCCTTGACCCGGCGCTGGACCTCGGTCGAGGGGATCAGGATCCGCTCGACCAGGGGATAGCGGCGCAGGAAATCCTGGTCGTCGAAGGTCACACGGCACCTCCGGAGGATGAGAGATCCAGCGAGCGCAGCTTGTTCCGCTCGCGGCTGATGTCGGCGATCTTGGTGGCGATCAGGTCGATGGCGACCTGGTTGTGCCCGCCCTCGGGGATGATGATGTGGGCATGGCGCTTCGAGGGCTCGACGAACTGCAGGTGCATCGGGCGCACCACGTTCTGGTACTGCTCGATGACCGACTCGGCGGTGCGGCCTCTCTCGTTCGTGTCGCGCCGCAGCCGCCGGATGAACCGCTCGTCCGCGTCGACGTCGACGTAAAGGCGGATGTCCATCAAATCACGCAGATCCTCGTTCTCGAGCACCAGGATACCCTCGACGAAGATGATGTCGGCCGGTTCGATCCGCTTCGTCTCCTTCTTGCGACAGTGGATCGTGTAGTCGTAGAGCGGAACCTCGATGGTCTCGCAGCGCAGGATGGCGCGGAGGTGCTCGACCAGCAGCGGGGTGTCGAAGGCGTTGGGATGGTCGTAGTTGATCGCCGCCCGCTCCTCGAAGGAGAGGGGGGAATTGTCATGATAGTATGAATCGTGATGAATGATGCGAATAGTCTTGCCGGGGGAAACCTCGCGCACCCGCAGGGCGACGGTGGTCTTGCCGGACCCCGTCCCGCCGGCAATACCGATGATGACGGGCGGAAATGGTTTGTGGCCTGACATTTTCATGGGCGCTAAGATACCGAGGACCAAACGGGCTGTCAATCCGTTTGGATTCGAGGTAGAATTCCGCCTCGCGCTCCGGGTCGATTCTCACCCCGGAGCGGTTTTCAGCCCCTGACGAACGGGGGCGGATTCCCGGCCGGCGGCCGCAACCGGCCAACCGGAGGTGCCATGACACTGGGCAACTTCACCTCTCTGCTCGGGATCCTCGTGCTGCTGGGCATCGCCTGGCTGCTGAGCAACCAGCGCCGGGCCGTCCGGTGGCGCATCGTGGGCTGGGGGCTGGGCTTGCAGTTCTGCTTCGCCTTGCTCCTGCTGCGCACGCCCTGGGGACAGGCCGCCTTTCAGGGCCTGCGCCAGGTCTTCATCGGTATCCTGGGCTTCACCGACGAGGGAGCGGCGTTTCTCTGGGGAGATCTCTTCCGCACCGGTCCGGATCTCATCGAGCACATCGGACCGGGAGCGATGGGAGAGGGCTACTTCCAGGTCACCGACTCGGTCAGCGGCGAGCTGATACCCCTGGGCACGATCTTCGTCATCCACGTCCTGCCGACGATCATCTTCTTCTCCAGCCTGATGGCGATCCTCTACCACCTGGGCATCATGCAGCGGATCATCGCGACGATGGCCTGGCTCATGCGGCGCAGCATGGGAACCAGTGGCTCCGAATCGCTCTCCTGCGCCGCGAACATCTTCGTCGGCCAGACCGAGGCGCCGCTGGTCATACGGCCCTACCTGCCGACCATGACCCAGTCGGAGCTGATGGCGGTCATGGTGGGCGGCTTCGCCACCGTGGCCGGGGGGGTGATGGCGATCTACGTGCGCTTCGGCGTGGACGCCGGGCACCTGATGGCGGCCAGCGTGATGTCCGCTCCCGCCGCCCTGGTTGTCGCCAAGATCATGTTCCCGGAACAGGAGACCTCCCCCACCGCCGGCAAGGTCGATCTGCAGATTCCCAGGGAACATGCCAACCTGCTGGACGCCGCCGCGGGCGGCGCGACGGTCGGCCTCCGGCTGGCAGCCAACGTGGGAGCCATGCTGCTGGCCTTCATCGCCCTGGTGGCCATGATCAACCACGGTCTCGGCTGGCTGGGGACCTCGCTGGAAGAGATCTTCGGCGTGGTCTTCGCCCCGCTGGCCTGGTGCATGGGAGTGCCGTGGTCCGAGGCGGCCGCCTTCGGCAACCTGCTGGGGACCAAGATCGCCGTCAACGAGTTCGTCGGCTACATCGCGCTGACCGAGGCGGCCGGCAACGGCAGCCTGAGCCCGCGCAGCGTGGTGATCGGCACTTACGCGCTGTGCGGGTTCGCGAACTTCGCCAGCATCGCCATCCAGATCGGCGGCATCGGCTCGGTTTGCCCCGGGCGGCGCAGCGACGTGGCCCGGCTCGGTCTGAAGGCGATGTTCGGCGGGGCGCTCGCCTCGTGGCTCACCGCCACGATCGCCGGCATTCTTACCGTGCCGTAGAGTGGTTACGGAGAATTGGAGGCTGGGCGCACCTGTGAGGTGAGGTGGCGAAGGGTCAGCCAGCCGGCGAAGCAACCGGCGGGGTAGGCCGGGAAATCAACCCAGGAGAAGGAATTCCCCAGGACCATCCGGCCGGGGAAGGTTGAGCGGACCGCCGCCAGCGGCCCCGGGTTCCACAGCTGCAGGAACTCCAGGGCGCAGGTGGCAAGGCATACCCCGACCGCCACCGCGGTGATGGCCCGGGGTCGCGGCCGGATGAGAAAAACTACCAGGACAAAGAAAACCTCGTATCCGATACTCGCGCCCCAGTTGTTCAGCCACCACCGGCCCGGCCCGGGGTAGAACTTGAGCGCCAGGGAGACGGGAACGACCAACGCGAGCGTCGCGACCACCTTCCAGCGCAAAGAGACCATCCGAATCCCCCCGCCGCCGAGATACCAGCTCAGGATATTCCGTGCAGTTTTTTCACCCTGGCCAGCAAGCCGGCCAGGTCCGGCTCCGGGACCGACGACTCGCCCAGCGGGTCGGCGAAGTCGTCCCGGCCCAGCAGGGCCCGGATCGTGTTGGCCACGCCGGCGCTCAGCACCTCCAGGTCGTAACCTCCCTCCAGGGTGAAGACGATCCTGCCTGCGGCGACCTCGGCCGCCAGCTCGACCAGCGTCCGGCACATCCAGGCGAAGCCGGCCAGGGACAGGCCGAGGCCGGCCAGGGGGTCCGCCCAGTGGGCGTCGAAGCCGGCCGAGACGAGGATCAGGTCGGGTGCGAAGCGGCGCACCGCCGGCAGGACGACCTCCTCGTATATCGCCCGGAATCCCTCGTCCCCCACGCCGGACGGCAAGGGAATGTTCAGCGTCGTGCCGGCGGCCGTTCCCGCGCCGGATTCCGCCAGGCGGCCCGTGCCCGGGTAGTTCGGATATTGGTGCGTTGAGACGAAGAGGATGTCGGGGTCGGCCGCGCAGATGGCCTCGGTGCCATTGCCGTGGTGAACGTCGAAATCCACGATGGCCACCCGGCCCGCGCCGCCGTCGCGCAAGGCGGCCCGGGCCGCTAGCGCGAGGTTGCTGAAGAGGCAGAACCCCATGGACCGATCGGCCGTCGCGTGATGGCCGGGCGGACGGACCAGGGCGAAGCCGCCGCCGACCCGGCCGGCGCAGGCGGCCAGGGTCAGATCGATCAGGCTGCCGGCGGCCACCGAGGCCGCCTCGAAGGTGAAACGGTTGGTGTAGGTGTCCGGATCGAGGAAACCGCCCCCGGCGGCGCTGACCCTTCTGACCAGCTCGACATGGGCGGCGGGGTGAACGTAACCGAGCTCCGCCTCGCTGGCGGCACGCGAGGGGACCTGCTGCAAGTCGTTCAGCAGACCGGTCCGGTTCAGCTCCGCCATAATCGCTTCCAGCCGGCGTGGGCTCTCTGGATGACCCTCCTGCGCATGCTTCAAGAAGACTGGATCGTAGACATATCCGGGCGGCGGGGGTTCGTTATCGGTTTTCACTACGTTACCCTCTCTTCACCTGTCGGATGCCAAGCCCCGCTACGATATTGCCATGGCCGGGCCGGTTGTGCCATGGTGATCCACTCGAACGAGGGCCGTCCCCGGCTTTGGCCAGCGAGGAAGAAGCCATGCCCCGGATCCAGCTCGAACCCCGCCTCCGCTACCGGTTCCAGTGCGAGCTAACCGTGCGAACCACTGACCTCAACTACGGCGGCCACCTCGGCAACGACCGCCTGCTGGCACTGATCCACGAGGCCCGGGTCGCCTTCCTCGCCTCCTGCGGTTTCAGCGAGCTCGACTGCGGCAGCGTGAGCCTCATTCTGGGTGACACCGGGATCGTCTACCGGAGCGAGGCCTTCGCTGGCGACCGGCTGCGGTTCGAGGTGACCGCCGCCGAGCCCGGGCGCTGCGGCTTCCGCCTCCACTACCGGGTGACCCGGCTCGCGGACGGGGCGGAGGTCGCCCTGGTCGAGAACGGGATGATCTGCTTCGACTACCAGGAGCGCCGGATCCGGCCGTTGCCCGACGCCGTGCGCGCCATCTGCGAGGAGACCTGACCGTGAGCCCGGATCCCCTCCACATCACCAGCCTGCAGAATGCGCGGGTCAAGAACCTGGTCCGGCTGCGGCGACGACGAGCCCGGGACGAGCAGAGTCTGTTCCTGATCGAGGAACCGCTGGTCATCCGCCGGGCCCTGGCCGCCGGCGTTCCCTTCCGGACCGTCTACTTCTGTCCCGAGCAGGCTCAGGCCGGGGAAGCGGCCGCGCTGCTGGCGGAGCTGCGGGAGGCCGGATCCGGGGCGTGGGAGTTCGTCCGCCTGTCCGGGCCGGTGATGACCAAGGTGGCCTACCGCGCCCGACCGGCGGGCCTGCTGGTGGTGGCCGAGCAGGTCAAGCAAGAGCTGGCCGACCTGGTCCTGCCCCCCAACCCCCTGCTCGTGGTCCTGGCCGGCCTCGAGAAACCGGGCAACCTCGGCGCCGTCCTGCGCAGCGCGGACGGGGCCGGCGCCGACGCGGTCCTGCTCAGCCAGACCGGCACCGACCTGTTCAACCCGAACGTCCTGCGCTCCTCGCGAGGTACCGTCTTCTCGGTGCCCACGGTCGAGGCGGAAGCAACGGCAATCGTGGAGTTCCTCAACTCCCGCCGGATCCGCTGCCTCGCCACCACCCCCGCGGCGGACAGGGACTACACGGCCTGCGACCTGTCCGGCCCGGTGGCGATTGTCCTGGGCAACGAGGATGCCGGCCTGAACGAGACCTGGCTTGCGCGGGCGGCCGAGCAGATCCGCCTCCCCCTGCGGGGAAAGGCCGATTCCCTGAACGTGGCCATCACGGCCGCGGTGGTGCTGTACGAGGCGGTGAGACAGCGGGGGTAGAAACGGCCGCCGCCCCGGCGGCGGCTACTCGGGCCCGTCCTCTTCTTTGTCCTCGTCCTCCTCCAGCGGCGAGAACTCACTGGCCAGGGCGCCGCACACCGGACACTCCGCCGGGGGCGAATCGCCCTCGTGCAGGTACATGCACACCCTGCATTCCCATCTCGTCATCAACCAACCCCTTCCTGGTGGCTTCCCGGCCGCCCCCGGGTGTAATCTCGAATCGGCCCCCAACGATTATTCCCCGGGAGGATACCGTGCGGATCGAATACCTGGCCGACTTTCCGGATTTCATCCCCACCCTGGCCCGCTGGCACCACCGGCAGTGGAGCCACTACAATCCCGGCGACACCGAGCAGGGACGCGCCGAGAGGATGCGCCAGGACCTGGGCCGCCGGCAGATCCCCACCACGTTTGTCGCCTTGGCGGGAGAAACGCTGCTCGGGTCGGCCTCGCTGGTGGAGCACGACATGCACGACCGGCGGGAGCTGTCGCCCTGGCTCGCCAGCGTTTTCGTGGCACCCACCCACCGCCGGCAGGGGGTCGGTTCCCGCCTGGTGGAGCGGGTGGTCGCCGAGGCCGGGGCCCTCGGCGTGAAGCGCCTCTATCTCTTCACTCCGGACCGGGAAGCCTGGTACGCCAGCCTCGGCTGGTCTCTGGTGGAGCGGACCTCGTACATGGATCACCCCGCGGTGATCATGTGCCTGAATAACCCGGGCTAGAAGCAGATCCCCGCGGAGACCGTCAGGAGGTTGAGGTTCTCGTCGAACCCCCCCATGCTCTTGTCCTGGTCGGTGTTGATGAAGTGGTACAGGCAGGCGATCTCGAACACTTGCAGGCGGACCGCCAGACCGCCGGCCAGGGTCAGGTAACTCTCGTCCTGGAATTCCACGTAACCCTCGTCGCCGGTGACGGCGAACCGGGTCAGACCCGCCCCGAGCAGACCAAAGACCTGATCACCGGAGATCTTGAACTCCACCAGGCCGAGCAGCTCGCCCAGGTGCAGGGCGATGTTCTCCCCCGCGTCGATCTCGGCCTGGGTGAGTCCCCACTCCTCGCCGAAGTACTGCCAGTCGAACGTGTTCCGGTTGTAGGTGAGCTGCCCGCCCACGGCGAAGGACGAACCCAGGGGCACCGTGAATCGGAGGCCGACATTGAAGCCCAGCTTCCAGTAGGGAGCTGGCTCCCCCACGATCTTGGTGCCGCCACCGAAGAGGGTGGCCCCGGCGAAAGCGCCGCCGGCTCCAGCGCAGAGGATCAGGACCGCCACGATCGTCACGATCAGAGGTTTCCGCGTCCGGATCATCGTTTCCTCCCGCCAAGTACCACGACTCGGGCCGAACCCCGAATGCCGATTCCCGAGGTCAGTCGATTATGAGTTGGGGCTCCGAGGTGTCAACAGAATACGGCTCCGGCGATTCGATTCGCCGGAGCCGTGGCCGACCGGAAGCCGGCCCTTCTTCCAATCCCCGCCTCGGGAAAGCCATCATAATCCACTACAGGCCAGGGAGATTGGAAGTCTTGCTGGCCGATCCCTCCTAGCGGTAAGTGCTCTTCAGCGCCCCCCAGGAGGATTCCTCGACCGGTACCGAGTCGTCGACGAAGAGCAGGTAGTCTTCAGACTCACCGTCCTCGCGGATGGCGGCTCCGTTCCAGTTGG
>CAZAHC010000163.1:0-7555 GCA_964484595.1 uncultured Fibrobacteraceae bacterium
CGCGGTAGGCGTCCTTGATCTCGGCCCGCTGGGCGGCGGTGAGCTTGGACTTGCCGTCGGACTTGATGGCCCGGGACATCTCGGCGAAGGGCACCCCGCAGGACAGCTCGATCTGCTCGATCTTCTGCCGCAGATCGGCCATCTTGTTGTGCACGAGCAGGAGCTTGTTGGCGAGCTGTTCGATTTGGTTGGGCGACAGGTGCAGGTCCTGGAAACTCTCGAGGATCTTTTTCTCGCGGGAGTGGATCATCCGAGTGAGGGTGGCCACCCGGGTGCTGTTCTGGCAGGTCTCCAGCTCGTTCTTCTGGGCGAGAATCTCGCCCTGCCACCGCTCGATCTTGTCGACCGCCCTCAGGATCCGCTTCCCCTCGCGGGTGGGCGAGTAGTGCACGTTCCAGGTGCTGCTGTCGTGCTGCACCACCTCGTCGACGTGCACGTTCTCGGTCATCAGCTGGGTGGCGATCTGGCGCAGCTCCTTCAGCGTGTGCGTGGAGCGGATGGTGGCCCGGATCACCGACAGCCGGCCTTCCTCCATGCGCTTGGCCAGGTTGACCTCGCCCTGCCGGGTCAAGAGAGGAACCCGGCCCATCTCCCGCAGGTACATCCGCACCGGGTCGTCGTACTTGACGTTGCTGCGCACCGATTTCTTGACGGTGGCCGCCTTCTTCTTCTCCCGGCGCAGGCGGGTGGCGAGCTTCTTCTGGGCCTCCTCCTCGGTGTCGTAGTAGTCGATCTGCAGCTCGGTGAGTTTCTCGTAGATCTTCTCGATCAGTTCGATGTCGAATTCGTCGCCGATGAGCTCGTTGATCTTGTCGTTGAGAACGTAGCCGCCCTTCGCGCTGGCGGCCTTTCTCAGATCCTCGATGATGGTGCCGAATCGCTTTTTGTCCATGCTGGTGCGACTCCCCCTTGCGAAAGGCATCTATTCTCCCGGTCGACGACGCGGCCTGCTGACGGCCTTCACCGTCGATCCACCCCCTGCAAACGGGCCAGGCAATCTCGAATCACGCGTGCAAAATCCGTCCTCTCCGGTACGACCTCCTCGGTCAGAAGTTCACTGACGAATTTCCGGTACGGATCCCCTTTTTCGTGCCAGCGGTCCTGGACGAAGCGGGCCGGCGATACCGGTTCGACGCTGGCTCCGCTTTCCTGCCAGCGGTCCAGCTCCCGGCGCAGGGCCTCCGCCTCGGGCTGGGAAAACTCGTGGTCCTCTCCCAGCCGGAGCAGGAGGCCGGCGGCCTCGCCCGTCTCGTCACGCAAGGCGTGGGCGAGCAAGGTGGCCTCGATCTTCGGCCGGTTGACCCCGGCCAAGGGGCGAACCCTGCCTTCGCGGCTCGGCTCCGGCGCGGGCGGCTTGTCGGCGCCGGCCGGCGGCGCGGCCTCCTCCCCACGCGGGCCCCGTTTCGCCTGGGACCGGGCCTCTTCCTCAAGGTGCCGCTGCAGGATCTCCCTCCGGATTCCGAAGAGGTCGGCGGCCTCCTGGAGCAGATACTCCTGGCGGATCGGATCCTGCACCAGGAGGATCGACTTCAGGGCCTGCCGCAGGGCGCGTTCGGCGCCTTGACGGCCCGCGCCTCTTTCCTCGACCAGGCCCTTCAAGAACGGCAGATAGCTCGTGGCGTCGGCCAGGACCTCTTCCAGGGCTTCCCGCTCACGGTCAACCAGCAGGGAGGCCGGATCCTCACCGGCGGGCAAGCGAGCCACTCTCGGCTCCAGGCCCGCCGCCAGCGCGGCATGGCTCGCCTTCACCGAAGCCTGCAATCCCGCCCGGTCCCCGTCGAACAGGACCACGAGCGAGGAACAGCCCCGGCGAATCACCTTGGCCTGATCGGAAGTGAAAGCGGTACCACACGTGGCGACCACGTTACCGAAACCGGCCTGGGCCAAGGCCAGCAGGTCCAGATACCCTTCCACCAGGATTGCCGTCTTGAGCCTGGCGATGGACATGCGAGAGACGGCGAAACCGTAGAGAAGCTTCCCTTTGCTGAAATAGGGACTGTCCGCGGAATTGAGATACTTCGGTTCACCCTGATCGAGAACCCTGCCGCCGAACCCCGCCACCCGCTGGGCTATGTTCTTGATTGGAAATATAATCCGGTTACGGAAATAGGCAAACGGCGACCCGCGGTCGCCCCGCCGCAGCAGGCCGCTGCCCAGGGCGAGATCCTGATCGACCCCGCCGTCTCGTAACGCCTTGATAAACCAGCCGCCGCTGGCCGGGGCGAACCCGACCTCGAAGCGGCGCAGGACATCCTCGCCAAAGCCACGCTCGGCAAGGTACTGCCGGGCGGGCTTGCCCGGCCGGCCCTCCCAGAGAGAATCCCGCCAGATCCCGGCCGCCACCTCGTTCGCCCGGTGGAAGGCGACGCGTTCGCCCTCCGATTCATCCTCGCGCAGATAGCTGGCCAGGTCGATGTCGAGAGGCCGGGCCAGCGTTTCCAGGGCTTCCGGAAAGGAAATGCCCTCGATCTTCATCAGGAAGGAGATGACATCGCCCCCCTCATCGCAGCCGAAGCACTTGTAGATCTGGCGGTCGGGATTGACGTGGAAGCTGGGGGTCTTCTCGCGATGGAAAGGGCAGAGAGCCTTGAAGCTGGTGCCGGCGGGGGCCAGGGTGAGGTAGGCGCGCACCACCTGGACGATATCCGTCTCTTCCTTGATGCGCGAGACGATATCCTGGGGAAAGCCTGGGGCCATCGGAAAAAACCCTCCCCCACCGCAGGCGGCTGCGGGCGAGCGATCCCGCCCGGCGGTAAATACCCAAGATAGGGCACCGCGGCGGCGGCGCAAGCGGGTCGGGCTGCGCTATCCGGGGGAAAGGTGGACGATGGTGACGCCGTAACCGCCCCGCTCCGACGGAGCGTCCTCGTGGCGGGATACCCGTCCGTCGGCGGCGAGCTGCTGGTGGAGGTATTCCCGCAGGCGACCGGTGCCGATCCCGTGGATGACCAGGATCTCGTCCAGCCCGGCGGGGATGGCGCGGTCGATCAGCAGGTCGAGCTGCTGCCAGGCCTCCTCGCCGCGCTGCCCGCGCAGGTCGATCTCGTGCCCGACCTCGGGCGGGCCGTCACGCCACCGCCAGGCTGCCTCGGACGGCCTACCAGTCGGCGAGTCCTCCGGCCGGTCGCCGGCCTCGGCGATCTCGACCCCGTCGCGGGTCAGGGTAAGACGCATCCCCCCGGCCTCGGCCACCACCTTCTGCCCGCGCACCTCCACCACCCGCCCGCGCAGGCCAAGATGGGGAATCCGGACCTGCTGGCCCGGGACCAGTTCGGCCGGCGGGTCGGCCGGCGGGCGCGCGGTGGGGAGACTGCGTTCCAGGTCGCGCAGGACATCCTTGGCCGACCGGATGACCACCTTGTCGCCCCCGGAACTGCGCAGCTCGCGGACCGTGCGCTCGATTAGCCGGCGACCCTCTGCGAGCCACCGCTCCCCCTCGCCGCGGATCCGCTGGCGGAAGCGCTCCTTTTCCTCCGCCAGGCCGGCCAGCCTCTCGCTCAGGTCCTTTTCCAGTTTCCGCTGGGCGCTCAGCCTGGCGCCGAGTTCGTCCTCGGCGCGCGCCAGGCGCCGGGCCCGCCGGGCGAGTTCCCCGAGCAGCCGCTCGACCTGGAAACGTTCCTGGCCGACCAGCTCCCGGGCTCGCGCCAGCAGGCGCCGCGGGAAACCCCAGCGGGCGGCGATGTCGAAGGCGTGGCTGGCGCCGGGGGTGCCGATACGAAAGGTGAACAGGGGCAACAGGGTCTTCTCGTCGTAGTCCATGGCCGCGTTGATCATGTCGGGATGGTCGGCGACCGCGGCCTTGAGCAGACTGAAGTGGGTCGAGGCCAGGACCGTCGCCCCCTTCCCGGCGAGACCCTCCAGGACGGTGAACGCCAGCGCGGTGCCCTCCTCCGGATCGGTGCCGCTGCCAATCTCGTCGCAGAGAACCAGGGTCTCGGCATCGGCTTGCGCCAGGAACCGCACCAGGTGTCCCAGGTGCGCGGAGAAGCTGCTCAGGGACTTCTCGATGGATTGCTCGTCCCCCAGGTCGACCAGGAGCTCCCCCACGAGCGGCAGCTCCGAATCCTCCCGGGCCAGGATGTCCCAGCCGCACTGGGCGAGGATCACACAGACCCCGACGGTCTTCAAGGCGACCGACTTGCCGCCCGCGTTGGGACCGCTCAGCAGCACCACCTTCCGGTCCGCGGGCAGTTCGAGGTCGAGCGGGACAACCTCCGCCCCCCGCTCCGGGGGTTCGGCCATCCCGTCCGGCCCGGACGGCGGGCCGGAAATGCCGGCGGGGCCTAACTGCTGCAACAAAGGGTGCCGCCCGCCGCGCAGCCGCAGCCTGCCGCCCGGGACCAGCCGGGGCCGGCGACCATTGTACTCCTTGCTCCAGAGCAACCCGGCGCGGACCTCGTCCACCAGGAGCAGGAAGGCGCAGGCCTCGCGCAGGGCCGGCGCGGCCTCCTCGACCACCCGGTTCAGTTCCAGGAGGATCCGGGCTTCCTCGGCGGCGGTCTCGCAGCGCAGCTCCGCCAGCTCGTTGTGCGGCCGCACGACCGGGGCTGGTTCGACGAAGAGGGTACCTCCGGAGGCGGAGCGGTCGTGGACGATGCCGTCGATCTTCCGGCCGGCTCCGGACCGCAACGGCAGGCAGTAGCGGTCGCCGCGCAGGGTGACCTCCGGGCCGGTGGTCCAGCCCCGGCGCCGTGCCTCGACCATCGCCTGCTCGGCCAGCTGGCGTACGGCCACCTCCTGGGCGGCACAGGCTCGCCGCAGGCGGCCCAGCTGCGTGCTGGCCGAGTCGAGTAGGCGTCCGTCGCGATCCAGCGCACGACCGATCGCGGCGGCGAGAGAGTCGAAGGTGGCCAGCTCCCGGGCGGCGGCCGACCAGGTCGGCATCATCGGCCCGGCGGTCTGGAAGTAATCGCGCAGCGCGCCCAGGTCCTCCGCCAGGCAGCCGACCACGACCAGTTCCGCCCCGTTCAGCTGGAACGGCGCCTGGCGGTCCAGCAGGTCCCGGCCGTCCGAGATGCGAACCACCGGCGGCCAGCGACCCGCCTCGCCGGTCGGTCGCAGCTCATCCGCTAGGAGCCAGTGGAGCTTCACCGCTTCGAGGTCGCGGAACCGACAGCGACCGCGGATCCGCTCGGCCGCCCGCTGGTTGAGACAGAAACCGGCGATCTGGGCGGCGACCCGGGGCCAGTCCAGCAGTTCCAGGGCCCGGGCGCCCTGCTCGTCGGCGAGGCGAGCCGCCAGGGCCTCGGCGCTGGCTATCCGATCCAGCAGGGAGTTCAAGCGGTCACCCCCGTCCGACCGAGGCAAGCAGGCCGGAGGAGGAAGAAGGGGCGGCGGAGGTCTCAGTGCGCTTCCGGGCCTCCTCGAGGACCTTGTCCCAGACCTCCTGCTCGTCACCGCCGAGACGCCGGAAGGTCTCCAGGAGCCACGGCGCCGCCTGGTAGATGGCGCGCGACACCGGCCGCTCGCAGAAGGCGTCGCGGACGACCGTTCCGCCGGGGACCTGGCTGACGCCGCTCACCACCACGCTCGCCAGGACCGTTCCCATCAGGAGGCCGAACAAGGCCCCGCCCAGGCGATCGACCCAGCCCAGGATCGAGATGCGGATGGTCTTGCTGACGCCCCAGGCGACCAGGCGGGCGAGCAGCAGGCCGACCAAGAACAGCACGGCCCAGGTGATGTAAAGCGACGCCTTGTCGGACAGGGCGGTGTTGCCGGCCAGCAACCCGTACCAGTGGGGAGCAAGGTTGGTCGCCAGCAGGAAGCTGGCCACCAGGCCGACGAACTCGACGATCCGGCGCACCAGGCCGACCCGGAAGCCCATGATGGTGAAGATACCGATCAAAACTACGGCCAGAAGAATCAGGACGTTCATGGCTATCCCCTCACTCCTGGAGCACCCGCTTGACCAGGGCGCTGACCCGGCCGCCCTCGGCCCGACCGGCCACCTTGCCCATCACTTCCTTCATGACCCTGCCCATGTCCTTCACGCTCTCCGCCCCGGTCTCGGCCACGGTCTGCCGGACGATCTCCTCCAGCTCCCCCTCGGAAAGCTCCGCCGGCAGGAACTCCTGGACGATCGCCAGTTCCTGCTCGGCGCGGGCCAGCAGGTCTTCCCGGCCACCCTCCTGCGCGCTCTTGAGCTGGTCCTTCACCTTGCGCGCGTAGGAGCCCAGGACCTTCAGGAGGCCGGCCTCGGTCAGCTCCTCGCGGCTGTCGACCTCGGCCTGCTTGATCGCCGCCTGGAGCATGCGCAGGACCCCCAGGCGCTCCTTGTCGCGCTCCTTCATGGCGCGGACCGTGGCTGCCTGGATCTTGCTGGCAATTTCACCGCTGGCCATGCCGTTCCTTTCGCTGCCGCCGGGGACGGGTGAAGGTCGCGGCGCTGCTGCCGCGACGATCCGGGGCTTCAGTCTATCGAGGCAGGACGGGAGGGTCAAGCAGTGCCATCCGGGGAGCGGCGCAGCGCGGCCAGCAGGACCAGGCCCGCGACGGCGGCGGTCTCGGTGCGCAGGCGGAGGGGACCTAGGCTCAGGGGCGAGCAGCCCGCGGCGGCCAGTTGCCCGCGCTCGGCCTCGCTCCAGCCTCCTTCCGGGCCCACGAACCAGGTCACCGTGGCGGGGAGGGAGCCGGCGGCGGGCCCGCCGGCGGTCAGGATCTCCCCCGCCGATCGGGCCGGCGGGTCCGGTTCCGGCTCCCGGCTGGGAGCGTCAGCCGGCCCAGGCAGGTTGGCGGTCTCGGCCACGTCGCCGTAGAACGCCGGCCCGGCCGGGAGTGCCTGCAGGCTGGACCGGAGATCGGTGACCGGCTGCAGGCGGGGCAGGAAGGAGCGGCCGCACTGCTTCAGGGCCGTCTCCACGACCAGTTGCCAGCGCTGCTGCCGACCCTGCCCGGGGACGATGACCGTCCTTTCGGTCCGCAGGGGCAGGATCTCGTGGACCCCCAGCTCGACGCTCTTTTCCAGGGCCCACTCGAAACGGCGACCTTTCACCACCGCGCAGGCCAGCCGCAGGCGGGGGAGCTGCTTCTCGCCGGGATCCTCCCAGGCCGCCAGGATTTCCAGACGGGCCTTTTTTTGCTGTCGGCCGGTCAGCCGGCCGCGGAAGCGGTGGCCATCGCCGTCGACCAGATCGACCTCCAGGCCGGGCTCCGCCCGCAGGACGTGCAGCAGATGGTGACTATCGGGGGCGGCCAGCAGCACGACGTCGCCGGGTCCGGGAAGTGATTTTCGCCGCCGGCAATCGAGGAGGAAAAAGGGCATGTCCGACCCTCTAAGGCTAATCGAAGAGGTGGCGGCCAGGTTCGGGCACCTGCCGGGACAGATCCTCCTGCAACCCCGCCAGCAATTCCTTCTGCTCGCGAGTGAGATCGGAAGGGGTCCAGGCCAGGATCCGGACCAGCTGGTCACCAGCGCCGGACCGGTTCAGGTAGGGGATCCCCTTGCCGCGCATGCGGAAGATCTTGTGCGACTGGGTGCCGGGGGGAATCTTCAGGGCCACCTTCCCGTCCAGGGTGGGGACCTCCACCTTGACGCCGAGGATGAGGTCGACCACCG
>CAZAHC010000164.1:0-7545 GCA_964484595.1 uncultured Fibrobacteraceae bacterium
CCCAACCCCCTGGTCGGCGCGTCGGGCGCCGTGTTCGGCATCCTGCTGGCCTACGGCCTGATGTTCCCCGACCGGCAGATCCTGCTGTACTTCCTGTTCCCCATCAAGGCCAAGTATTTCGTGCTGCTGTTCGGCGTCTTCGAGCTGATGGCCGCCGCCCAGCCCCAGATGGACGGCATCGGTCACTTCGCGCACCTGGGCGGGATGCTCTTCGGGTACATCTTCCTGAAGGGAGGCCTGCCGCTCGGGCCCTTCGCTCACGGGGCGAGCAGCCTGCGTTCCGCCTGGCGCCGGCACCGGGCCCGCTCCAAGATGCGGGTCGTCCGCCCCGGCGAGGGCGGGACCGGTGACGCTGAGAACCAGAGCCGGGTAAACGAGATCCTGGAGAAGATATCCCGCGAGGGCCTGACGAGCCTGACCGAGGAGGAACAGGAGATCCTCCGCCGGGCCAGCCGGAAGCACTAGAAGTAGGCCGTGGCAATCGACCTTTCCATCATCATCGTCAACTGGAACACGCGTGACCAGCTGCGTGACTGCCTCGGCGCGCTGGCGGCCGCCAGCGCCGATATGCGCACCGAAATATTCGTGGTCGACAACGCTTCGGCCGATGGCTCGGACCGGATGGTGCGGACCGAGTTCCCCGCCTGCCAGCTCCTTCCGGGCGGCGGCAATCTGGGCTTCAGCCGGGCGGTGAACCTGGGCCTAGAACGCGCCGGCGGCGAACAGGTGCTGCTGCTCAACCCGGACACGATCTGCCCGGCGGGTTCGCTGACCCGCCTGGCTGGCTTTCTGGCCGGGACCGAGGACGGCGCGGCTGTGGGGCCCACCCTCGTCGACGCCGCCGGGCGGCCGACCGCGACCAGCGGCGACTTCCCCGCGGTACGGCACCACCTGCTGAGCTGTCTCGACCCGGGCCGGGTCTGGTTGCCGGGCAGACTGCGGCAGGCCGGCCTGGGACGGGTTCCCGGGCCCGGGGCGGTCAGCGGGCCGGTCGACTACGTCAAGGGAGCCTGCCTGCTGATCAAGCGGCAGGCCCTGCAGCAGGTCGGCCCGCTGGACGAGCGCTTCTTCATGTACTTCGAGGAGACCGACTGGTGCTGGCGGGCCCGGGCCGCCGGCTGGCGGGTCTACCACTGCGCCGAGGTGGCGGTCAAGCACCTGGAGGGAGCGGCGGCGGCGCAGGTGAGTGATTTCTGCCGGGCCCAGCTGCAGACCAGCTACCGCCTCTTCGTGGCCAAGCACTACGGCCCGGGGCGGGTCTGGCAGTTCCGCGCCGCTCAGTTCCTGGAGTATCTCGGCAAGGGATTGCTGCGCCTGCTGACCCCGGGCAACCGGTCGCGCAACCGCGCCCTGTCCAGGGCCCACCTCGCAACGGCCGGTCTGCAGCTCCGCGACGACATCGCCCCCGTGCCGCCGGCCTGAGGCCGGCCCGGTCGCTCAGCGGCGGCCGCGCCGGCGGCCGCGCGCCTTCTTCTCGAACTCGGCGATCAGATCCTTTTCCGTGTTGAGGGAGATGATCCGGAACTCCTCCACGTGCTGGGTGGGATCATCCATCACGTTGATCTCCAGATCGAAGGCCCGGCAGAGATCCCGGAACTGCTCGCTCCGGTGCTCCAGGAGGTAGAGGGCCAGGGTGGGGTTGGCCCGGATCTGCAGGCGCCGTTCCTTCGTCGCGCTGCTGATGCGCTGGACCAGCCGCTCGATCCGCGTGCTCATGGTCTCGAGGCTGAGCACCTTGCCGGTGCCGGTGCAGTACGGACAGGCGTCGCTCAGCTGGGCCAGCAGCGAGGGCCGCACCCGCTGGCGGCTCATCTCCACCAAACCCAGGCCGCTGACCTGGAACACCTTGGAGCGGGCCCGGTCGCGCTTCAGGTGGCTCTTCAGCTCGACGAGCACCCGCTTCTTGTTGGCCTCGTTCTCCATGTCGATGAAATCGATGACGATGATGCCGCCGAAATCGCGCAGCCGCAGCTGGCGGGCGACCTCCCGGGCAGCCAGCATGTTGGTCTGGAAGATGGTCTCTTCCTGGTTCCGCTTGCCCGTGAAGCGACCGGTGTTGACGTCGATCGAGACCAGCGCCTCGGTCTGCTCGATGATGATGTAGCCGCCCTTCTTCATCCAGACGCGCTTGTCCAGGCTCTTCTTGATCTCCGGCTCGATCTCGAAGTGGTCGAAGATCGGCAGAGTCTCCTTGTAGAACTTGATGCGGTCCCGCAGCTTCGGGGCGAAGGTCTTGGCGTACTTGAGCAGCCCCTTGTAATCGTCCCTGTCGTCGATCGTCAGCTTGGCGACATCCTCCTTGAAGATGTCCCGGATCAGGCCGACCACCATGCCAACATCCTCGTGGACCAGCCCGGGCGCCTGGGTCTCCCGCTCAGCGCGGCGGATCTCCACCAGCAGCTCCGACAGGTACTTCACGTCCTGGCGCACGGCATCCTCGCGCAGCCCCACCGCCGCGGTGCGGATGATGAAGGCCCCCTCGTCGGGACGGATCTTCTGCAGGATCTGCTTCAGGCGGACCCGCTCGCGCCGGTCCTCGATCTTGCGGCTGACCCCGATGTGCCGGCCCTTGGGCATCATGACCAGGTAGCGACCCGGGATGCTCAGATCCGCCGTCAGACGAGGGCCCTTGGTGCCGATCTGTTCCTTGGTCACCTGGACCAGGATCTCGTCCCCCACCTTCAGGGACTTGCCGATGTCGGGCAGCTGGTTTTGGCGGGCGGGGCCGCGGCGGTTCCGGTCGGAGCCGTTGCGGTCGGTTCCGGCGTGGACCAGGTCCGAGGCGTGCAGGAACCCCGCCTTCTCCAGCCCCAGATCGATGAAGGCCGCCTGCAGGCCGGGTTTGACGGAGCTGACGACCCCCTTGACGATGTTGCCCACGATGCGGCGGGATTCCGCCCGCTCGATGAGCAACTCGACCAGATCGCCTTCCTCGAGAATGGCTATCCGGATCTCGTGAGGCGCCGAGTTGACAACTATCTCTTTCCTCATGATAGGCCAGCGACCCGGTCCGTCAGGCGATCATTCGCTTGCGGAGCCAGATCAGCCGGCTAGCTTCACCTACTTCCTCGAGCGGCGAGCGCCACTCTCCCTTGGGTGACCGGCCGCAATATCCGGTCCGGCGAATCCGGCACAGCCGGGGCTCGGCCAGCGCGGCGCCGAACAGGGCGGCCAGGAAATCGTGAATGGGCAGGCTGACCCCGCCCGGGTTCCGCGTCAGCGAAACCCTCAAAACCAGAACGTCAGGTTCGCCAGCGCCCGCCGGATCCTCCAGGCAAAGACCTCCGGAAGGGACCAGGGAGCGGGCGTCGACCTCCACGTCTCCCTTGGGACGCTGTCTGACGTGAGGCCAGCTCTCGCTGGCAAGGAATCTCTGCAAGCAGGCCGCCGCCGCGGGGTCGATTCCCCCGGCTGCCTCGCCGGGCAGAACGACGCGGTAATCCTGGCGCTCGGCCGCGAGGTCGATGGACCGGGGCACCGTGGCGCCGACGACGAGACTGCGCCGGATGCGCGACCCCGGCGGCAAGGCCTCGTTCAGGGCAGCTTCCCAGCCGGGGACCTCGTGCGCGAAGGCGACGTCGAGCACTTCCCGGTCGCCGGCCACACCGACCGGCAACGGGGGACCGAATTTCAACAAGGGGTGAGGATGATAGCCGCGGCTGAAGGCCACGGGTAACCCGGAGCGACGCAGGGCAAGCTGCAGCTGCCGCTGGAAATCCAGGTGCCCGAGGAAGCAAAGATCACCCTCCTTGGTGTACTCCGCACGATACCAGCACTTGGCAGCGGCCTGCTGCCGCCAGACCGTCCACTGGCGCCGCTCGCGGCGGGGGTCGGCCGGCCTGGCGTTGCGGGGATCGAAAGGCGCCTCGTCCGCCGCGGTGGCTGCGGGCGCCCGCTCCTGTCGCGACGCTCCCTCCTCAGCATGGTCCACCGCGGCGAGGCGGTGGTCAAGTCCTTCCTCGCAGGCCCCGCAGTCGTGACACTCGTCGGCAAGCCGGCAGTCGGGGCTGGTCTGCGCGGCCAGGGCCCGGTCCCACTCCTCCGCCAGGAATTCCCCGGTCACCGGCACCCGCACGTCCTGCCAGGGCAGCTCGTCCCGGGGATCGCGAGGATCCAGGTAGCGCCGCGGGTCGACGCCGGCCGTGGCCAGGGCGTCGGCCCAGAGCCGGGGCGCGAATTTCTCGGTCCAGCCGTCGAAGCGGGCGCCGGCTTGCCAGGCCAGCAACACGGCCCGGGCCACCTTCTCGTCTCCCAGTCCCAGCAACGCCTCCAGGGCCGAGACCTCGGGATCCCGCAGGCTGACCTTCACCCGCAGGCGGGCCAGCCGCCGGCCGAGGTAATCGTTCCGCCGCGCCATCTCCCGGCGAGAAATCTGCCCGGCCCACTGGAAGGGGGTGTGGGGCTTCGGGGCAAAGGGGGAAACCGAGACAGTGATCTGGCTCCCGCCGCGCGGCGCCAGGGCCACCACCTGCTGGAGCAGATCAAGAATCGCGTCCAGGTCGGTCTCGGTCTCGGTGGGCAGACCGATCATGAAGTAGAGCTTCAGGCTCTTGGCGCCGGCGGCGAAGGCTTGCCGGGCGGTGCCGAGGATCTCGGACTCGGTAAGCTGCTTGTTGACCACGTCCCGGAGCCGCTGGCTGCCCGCTTCCGGGGCAAAGGTGAAGCTGGCCGGCGCTTCCCGCGAGACCTCGCTGAAAAGATCGTCCCCGACCGAATCGAGACGCAGGCTGGGCAGGACCAGGTTTACCCGCCGGCCGTCGAGCCGCGCCCGGATCCGCCCGGTGATCTCCCTCAGGGCGCTGTAGTCGGAGCTGGAAAGGGAGAGCAGCGAAAGCTCGTCCCAGCCGCCCTGCCTGGTGCCGTGGTCGGCCGCCGCGACGAGCGGGGCGACGTCTCTTTCCCGCACGGGGCGGGAAACCATCCCCGCCTGGCAGAACCGGCAACCCCTGGCGCAACCGCGCATCACCTCGAGGCTGAGTCGGTCGTGGACCGCCTCGATCATCGGCACGAAGACGTCCGGGAGCGGAAAGCGGTTCAGGTCCGGAAGCACGCGGGCGGTCACCGGCCCGACGCCGGGCCGCCAGGCGCCCTCGAGGCCGGCCAGCCGCTCGCAGAGTTCGGCCCGCGAACCGCCGGCTCGCTTCCAGGCGACGACCGCATCGGCGATGTCCCGCACCGTCTGCTCGCCGTCCCCGAGGAAGGCCAGGTCCAGGAAGGGCCCGACCACGGCCGGGTTCAGGGTGCAGGCGCCGCCGGCCACGACCAGGGGATCCCCTTCCCCGCGTTCGGCGGCCAGCAAGGGAATCCCCGTCAGGTCGATCATGGTCAGCAGGTTGGTGTAACAGAGCTCGTAGGCGAGGGAAAAACCGAGCAGGTCGAACTGCCGGGCCGGGCGCCGTGACTGCAGGCCGAACAGCGGCAGGCCCGCTGCCCGCATCCGCTCTTCCAGGTCGGGCCAGGGCGTGAAGGCGAGATCGACGGCGACGTCCGGATGTCCCGCCAGCCGGCTGTACAGGATGCGCAAGCCGGTATGGGAGGTGCCGATCTCGTAGGCGTCGGGGAAGGCCAGCAGGAGGTTGGCCCCGTCCGGGCGCCAGCCGGGCCGCCCGGCGCCCAGCTCGCCGCCGAGGTAACGAGCCGGCCGCGCGACTACCGGCAGGAGATGGCCGAGGAGGGTCTCGGTCAGCTGCCGGGGATCGTCGAATCTCCCGTCCGGGCGAAATCTGGCGTCCGGTCTGAGTCCTGCCACGATGCCTCTATCCAGCTCACGACCCGGCGCGGGGCGCGGGAGGGTCCGGGACCTCTCGCGCCTCGACTTGCCGGTCGAAGAAAAACTTCTCGTGGGTCCGGGCGAAGGAGAGCGGGTAATCGCCGGTGAAGCAGGCGGTACAGAACCGGTCCGCCTGGCCCGCCGCCGCGAGCAGACCCTCCAGGGAGAGGTACTCTAGGGAATCGACCCGCAGGTAGGTGGCGATCTCGGCCACGGAGTGGCTCGAGGCGATCAGCTCCTTGCGCACCGGAGTATCGATTCCGTAAAAACACGGATTGGTGATCGGCGGGGACGCGATCCGCAGGTGCACCTCCGCCGCCCCGGCGGCGCGGATCAGCTTGACCAGCTTGCGCATGGTGGTTCCCCGGACGATGGAGTCGTCGACCACCACCACTCGCTTGTCCCGCAGGATTTCCCCGACGGGGTTGAACTTGATGCGAACGGACATGTCCCGCACCTTCTGGACCGGGGAGATGAAGGTGCGTCCAACGTAGTGATTGCGGATCAGGCCCAGCTCGAAGGGGATCCGGGTGGCCCGGGCGAAGCCGAGGGCGGCGGTGTTGCTCGAGTCGGGCACGGCGCAGACAAGGTCGGCGGCGGCAGGGCTCTCGGCGCCGAGAATCTCGCCACACCGCCGGCGGACCGCTTCGACGTTCTGGCCGAAGACGATGCTGTCGGGCCGGCTGAAATAGATGTGCTCGAAGATGCAGCAGTGCTGACGCCGGGGTGGCGACAGCCGCCGGCTGCTGAGCTCACCCTCGCCCAGAACCACCATCTCGCCCGCCTCGATGTCCCGCTGGTAGGTGCCGCCGATGATATCCAGGGCGCAGGTCTCCGAGCAAACCACGTAGCTGTCCTTGAACCGGCCCAGGCAGAGGGGACGGAAGCCCAGTGGGTCCCGGGCGGCGATGAGCCTGTCCTTGGCCAGGACGATCAGGCTGAAGGCGCCCTCGACCTGGCGCAGCGCCTCGGCCAGGGCATCCTCGAGCGACTCGGCGCGGCTGCGCGCGACCAGGTGCAGGATCACCTCGGAGTCGTTGGTGGTGCTGAAGATGGATCCCTCGCGCTCCATCTCCTGCCGCAGGGTGGAGGCGTTGATGAGGTTGCCGTTGTGGGCCAGGGCCAGCGAACCGCGGTGCGAGGCGACCTGGATCGGCTGGGCGTTGCGGAAGGTTGACGTGCCGGTGGTCGAGTAGCGGACGTGCCCGATGGCGCTGGTGCCGCGGAGGGCCTTCAGGGCGGCCTCGTCGAGGACGTCCACCACCAGGCCCATGCCCCTGCTGGTCGCCAGGGTCAAACCGTCGGCCACGGTGATGCCGGCGCTCTCTTGCCCCCGGTGCTGCAAGGCGTGCAGGGCGAGGCTGGCGAGCTCGGCGGCACCCTCGCAGCCGGCGATGCCCACGATGCCGCACTCTTCCCGCCAGTGTCGGACCCGGCCCATTCTGATCTCCCGTGCCGGCTCGGCCGCCCGCCCCGGTTCAGTTAGCTTCGCTGACGTGGCTGGTCTTCCGGACCGCAATCAGCCACCCCTGCATGTGAGGATTGACGAGCAAGCCCAGATCCCCGCCGCGGGTGACGACCAGCCGATCGGCCACCGCCAGGGGATCCCGGTCCGTCCGCAGGACCAGCCGCCAGAGAACCCCGCCCAGGAGAGGTCCTCTCTCCCCAAGAGGGAACGTGCACACGTCGACCGCCACCAGGTCGTCAGCCGGGACTCCGCCCAGCAAACGATCGCCCAGGTCGGGACGGACGGGGCCGAGATCGGTCCGGAGAGG
>CAZAHC010000165.1:0-7537 GCA_964484595.1 uncultured Fibrobacteraceae bacterium
CCAGCGGTTACGCAAGGCGATGGCCACGGCCCGCTTGGCCTTGTCCTGGCCGATGATGTAGCGATCGAGCTGAGCGACGATCGCTCGGCAGGACCAGCTTTCCGCCTTACTCTTTGAGACGATCCGCATCGTCGTCCTCCCCGGCGGCCGGCTCGGCGAAGCCGAGGACCGTCGTCTGGCTGTTGGTGTAGATACAGATCTCCCCGGCCAATCCCAGGGCCTCCCGGCAGATCTCGTCCGCCGCCAGCTCGGTGTGGCGACGCAGAGCGCGGCCCGCGGCCAGAGCGTAGCCCGCTCCGGAGCCGATCGCGGCCAGACCGTCATCGGCCTCAATGACATCTCCGTTGCCCGATACCACGAAGAGATTCTCGCGGTCCATCACGACCATCATGGCTTCGAGGCGCCGCAGGATTTTGTCCGACCGCCACTCGCGGGCCAGCTCAACCGTGGCCCGCTTCAGGTGGCCGCGGTACCGATCGAGATGGCCCTCGAACTTCTCGAAGAGGGTGAAGGCGTCGGCGGCCCCGCCCGCGAAACCGACCAGGACCTGGCCGCCGAACAGACGCCGCACCTTGATTGCGCCGTGCTTGACCGCGGTCTCCCCGAGGGTGACCTGGCCGTCGCTGCCGATCGCCCCTCCCCCGTCCCGCAGGACGCCCAGCACGGTAGTGGCTCTCAGATTCATGGTCACTTGTCTCCTGACTTGGCCCGGGGATGGGCCTGCCGGAAAATCTCCCGCAACCGGCCCCGGCTCAGATGTGTGTAGACCTGGGTCGTCCCCAGGTTCTGGTGCCCGAGCAGCTCCTGGACGATCCGGATCCCCGCGCCGCCGGCCAGCAGGTGGCTGGCAAAGGAGTGCCGCAGGGTGTGCGGGGACACCCCACTCAGACCGGCCAGCAAACCGGCGTAGTGCTTAACCCGGTCCTGCACGGTCCGCCGCGCGATGCGCCGCCCGGGCCGGCCCTCGAAGACGGGTTTCCCGCGCTGGTCGGCTGCCAGGACCCCGTCCTGCAGGGAAAGCCAGACGGTCGGCTCGAGCCGACCGCGCAGGTAAGCCGCGAGCGCTTCCCGGGCGCAGCCAATCAACGGCAGGATTCGCTCTTTGTTCCCCTTGCCGAGCACCTGCACTCTTTCCCCCGGCCAGTCCAGGTCGGGCAGGTCCAGATCCACCACCTCCGCCAGCCGGAGGCCGAGGCCGTAGATCATCTCCAGCAGGGCCCGGTCCCGGCGACCGCGAGCGGTGCGCCGGTCCGGCAGCTCGAGCAACTGGCAGACGGTTTCCTCGTTCAGATCACGGGGTAGCCGTCGCTGCCGGCCGCCACGGCCTGCGGCGAGGTTTTCCGGCAGAACAGCGATCTGGCCGGTCAGCTGCAGGAAGCGGAAGAAGGCGCGGACGCTGGCCAGGTGGCGGCTGACCGTCGCCTTGCTTCGCCCCTGCCGCCGCAGCCCGGCCAGGTGGTCACGCACCAGCAGCCGCTGACCATCCAGCTGCGGCCAGTCTTCCGGACCGGGATCGACGGGCAGGACCCCCCGCGCGACGGCGGTCTGCAGGAAAAGCGTGACGTCCCGCCGGTACGCCGTGACGGTTCGGGGACTGGCGCCCTTTTCCGCGGCGAGAAAATCCAGAAACGGTTGCAGCTCTATTTCCTTCATCGTCGGCCCACCGACAGACTCCAGACCCGGCCGCAAGGGCCGGCTGGGAAACGATTGTCCGGGCGGGCGGAATTTACCATCAAGCTGCAGGCGCGGCAAGCAGCTGCCGCAACTCGGGCCGGTTCAGAAACGATTCCAGGTCCTGCAGGGCGCGCCTGGTGAGAGCTAGGCGGCGCTGCCGCTTGCCGCGCACGGGATCCGGCAGGGGGGGCAGCAGGCCGAAATTCGCGTTCATGGGCACGAGGCGCTCGCTGGTGGTGTCGAAGAGAAACCCGCCCAGAAGGGCGCCGGTGAGGCTGGTGACCGGCCAGGCCGGCAGGGCCAGGCCGTGCAGCTCGGCCGCCAGGAGCCAGGCGGTGGCTAGCCCCGAGGCAATCGATTCGACGTAACCCTCCACCCCGGTGATCTGCCCGGCGAGCCGGACGGTCGGGTGCCCGCGAAGTGCGAAGCGCCGGTCCAGACAACGCGGCGTGTCGAGGTAGAAGTTGCGGTGCATCTGGCCCAGGCGGACGAACTCCGCCCGCTGCAGACCGGGGATTTGGCGGAAGATCCGCTTCTGTTCGCCGTGTTTCAGCCGAGTCTGGAAACCCACCAGGCCGAACAGGGTGCCGGCCTGGTTTTCCTGGCGCAGTTGCACCACGGCGTGAGGTCGGCGGCCGGTCCGCGGGTCGGTCAGGCCGACCGGACGCAAGGGGCCGAACGCCAGCGAATCCGGTCCGGAGGCCGCGATCTCCTCGAGAGGCTGGCAGCCGGTGAAGAGATCGGACCGGTCGAAATCGGGAACCGCGATCTTCTCGGCCGCCACCAGCTCGGCGCAGAACCGACGGTAGCCCGGTTCGTCCAGCGGTGCGTTCAGGTAGTCCGGATCGCCACGCCCGTACCGCGCCGCACGGAAGACCTGGGCTTGATCCACTGATTCGAGAGTGACCGTCGGGGCGATGGCGTCGAAGAAATGCAGGCCCTCCCGGCCGGCGAGCCGGGACAGCTCGTTCTGGAGCGAGGGCGAGGTCAGGGGCCCGGTCGCGATCAGCCAGTGGTGGTCTGCTTTCTCGGCCAGGTACCGGACTTCCTGCCGCCTGACGGTGATCCGAGGTTCGGCGGCAATCGCGGCCGCGACCCCGGCGGCAAAGAGTTCGCGGTCCACCGCCAGTGCCGCCCCGGCGGGAACGGAGGTGCGGCGCGCGATCGCCAGCAACCGGCAGCCGAACCGTTCCAGCTCCGCCTTCAACAGACCCGCAGCCGTGGCCGGGTCTTCGCTCTTGAGGGAATTGCTGCAGACGATCTCGGCCAGGTCGTCGGTCCGGTGGGCAGGTGTGCGGGCAACCGGGCGCATCTCGACCAGCGTCACCGGAAAGCCGAGCCTGGCGAGTTGGAGCGTCGCCTCGCAACCGGCCAGACCACCCCCGACGACGGAGATGGCGGTGCGGGTCCCCGCCATTTCTACTCCAGGGCCTCGGTCTTGCACTGCGGGCAGATCAGGTGCTTTCCCTTGGCCTTGGTATTCTTCTGGACCAGGTAGTTGTTCCCGCAGCTGGTGCAGGTACGGTCGACCGGCCGGTCCCAGGAAACGAAATCGCAATCGGGGTAGCGGGTGCAGCCGTAGAAGGTGCGCCCCCGCTTGCTGCGCCGCTCGGAGATGTCTCCGTCACAATCGGGCCGGGGACACTTGACGCCGATGGTAACCGGCCGCGTGAACTTGCAATCAGGGTAACCGGTACAGGCCACGAACTGGCCGAAGCGTCCGCTGCGGACCTGCAACTGCTCTCCGCACCGGGGACAGGACTCGTCGAGGGTGACCTCATCCCCCGGCAAGGGCTGGCTGTGCTTGCATTCGGGATAGCGGGGGCAGGAGAGGAACTTTCCGCTCTTGCCCCATTTCTCCACCAGCAGCGAACCGCACTTGGGACAGGCGATATCGGTTTCCTGAAGCAGGGACCGCCGTAGCCGATCGCGGTTGCGTTCCATGGCGGCGAGCTCGGCCCGGAACGGGCCGTAGAAATCCCGGACCACGTCGCGCCACTCGAGTTCGCCGGCCTCGATCCGGTCCAGTTCGTCTTCCATCAGGGCCGTGAAATCGACGCCGAACAGCCGCGAGAACGCCTGCTCGAGAACCAGCCAGACCTCCCGGCCGAGTACCGTGGGGTGGTATTGCTTTTCCTGCCGCTCGACGTAGTTGCGATCGATCAGGGTGGAGATGATGTTGGCGTAAGTGCTCGGCCGGCCGATGCCGAGCTTCTCGAGCTCCCGCACCAGCGAGGCATCCCGGTACCGGGCCGGCGGCTTGGTGAGATGCTGGCGCGGTTCGACCTGAACCGCCGTCAGGTCCTGCTCGGGACTCACGGCTGGCAGGAGCTGCTGCTTGTCGTCGCCCTGGGGTGGCAAGACCCGCAGGTGGCCCTCGAAGGTGATTACCGAACCGGTGGCCCGGAAGCCCAGACCGTCCCCGGCGACCCGGACCGTTGTCTGGTCGAGGCGGGCGTCGGGCATCTGGCTGGCCATCGTCCGCCGCCAGATCAGGTCGTACAGACGGAACAGATCCCGGTCGAGCAGCGGCTTGACGGTTTCGGGCAGGCGCGCAAGCCGGGTCGGCCGGATCGCTTCGTGCGCATCCTGGGCCTTTTTAGAGCCCCGGTAACCCCGGCCCCCCTCCACCTGGAATTCGGGACCGAACTGTTCGCCAATCACCTGGAACGCTTCCGCCTGCGCATCGGCGGCGAGACGCACCGAGTCGGTCCGCATGTAGGTGATCATCCCGACCGGACCCTCCGGCCCCAGCTCGACGCCCTCGTACAGGCGCTGGGCCAGCGTCATCGTCTTCTTGGCCGAGAAGCCGAAGCGGCCGGCGGCCGCCTGCTGGAGGGTGCTGGTGATGAACGGGGGGCGGGGCGAGCGTTTCTTTTCCTTGCGCTCCACCCCGGCGACCTGGTAGGCGGCGGCCTCGGCCCGGGCCACCACCGCGGCGGGGTCGGCATCCGCCGGCAGGCGGGGCGTCTTGATCTCGGCGGCGAGCGGCTTCCCGTGCCGGGCCAGGTCCTGGTCGTCCAGGCGAGTCAGCTCGGCCTCGAAGGTCTCGCCCGCCTCGGTGCGGAACTCGGCGTGGACCGTCCAGTACTCCTCCTGCTGGAAGGCCTCGATCTCCTGTTCGCGCTCGCAGACGAGTCGGAGGGCGACGGTCTGGACCCGCCCCGCGGAAAGCCCCTTGTAGAACAGGCGCCAGAGCTGAGGGCTGACCTGGTAGCCGACCAGGCGGTCGAGGATTCGCCGCGCCTGTTGCGCGTTGACCTTGCGCTCGTTCACCTCGCCCGGTTCGGCCAGGGCGTTCTGGATGGCGCGCTTGGTGATCTCGTTGAAGGTAATGCGCTGGAACGGCTTTTTGGCCTTGGCCAGATGGTTCATGAGATGCCAGGCGATGGCCTCCCCCTCGCGGTCGCGGTCCATCGCCAGCAAGACCTTTTCACTTTTCTTGGCCGCCGCCAGCAGCTCCTTCAGGACCTTGGCCTTGCCGCGAATCACCTGGAACTCGGGCTGGAACTGGTTGTCCAGGTCGACCCCCAGCTTGCTCTTGGGCAGGTCGATCACGTGACCGACGGTGGCCTTCACCTGAAAACCCCGGCCGAGGTACTTCTGGATTGTGCGGGCCTTGGCGGGACTCTCGACGATGAGCAGGCGCTTACTCATGGGAGCGCTCTCCGTGGGCGCAGGATGAAATCGCCGCCGGAACGGCAAACGCCGGGGCGCACCAGGGCCCGGTCAGGGTTCAATTGACGCTGCGCGGACGGTCGGAGGATTGGGGTGGCACCGCCCGCCCCGGGAGACCGAAGAAGACCTGTTCGAGTAGACCATCTATCTCCTCTCTCTGCAGCGGCAGCACCGCGACGAGCGAAGCGTAGTGGATCAGATCCTCCATCTGCTGCCGGGAAATCTGTCCTCCCTGGCAGAGTTCGAGCAGGTAGCCGAAGGCCCGGGGAGTCAGGAACTCCCGTTCGTCTTCCCCGAGGAGGCGCACCCCATCACCGGCGGGGCCGTCGGCGTCCTCGGCAATCTCGAGCAGACTCGAGACCCGGCCGTTCCAGTTCAGCTCGAGCCAGTCGAGCAAGCCGCCCAGGTCGGCCTCGTCGTAACCGGAGGCCACGACCATCTCGCCCAGTTTCTGGCGATCCAGTCGCAGCAGGTCGCCCCCGGTGTCCACCGCTTCGAGCAGGATCAGAAGCAAGTTCTTGAGCCGTTCCCTCGCCGATTCCATCGCCAACTGGGCTCCCCCTGCCGGTGCAAATTCCTGGCCGACAGTCCCGCCTGGGATCGCGGCGCGTTTCAAGGCTGGCAAAGCTAGCACAGGAGAAGAGCGGTGGCAAGTGACGGCCGGTCAGCGGCCGCGCCTCACGGCTCAGATCATCCCCCCGCAGCATTTCTTGTACTTCTTGCCGCTCCCGCAAGGACAGGGATCATTGCGTCCCACCTTTGGCGCGGCGTGCTTGACCGGCCGCTGGCGACCAGGCTCCGGTGGCCGGGGGCCGGGTGGCCTCCCGCCGCCCGCCGCAGCCATGGCCGTCGCCTTCGCGTCGCCGATGGCCGAGGCTTCCTGGTGCTGGGCCTGCAGTCTTTCGGGCTCTGCGATCGGGGCCGGGCGCACCGCCACCTCGGCCCGGAAGAAGATGCGGACCGATTCGCGCTCGATCGCGTCCATGAGCGCCTCGAAAAGGTGGAAGGATTCGGCCTTGTACTCGACCAGGGGGTCTCGCTGGGCGTAGGAGCGCAGGCCGATCCCGCTGCGCAGGAGGATGAGCTGGTTGAGGTGGTCGCGCCAGTGCTCGTCGATGATCTGCAGCAGGACGTAGCGCTCGAGCTGCCGCGTGATCTCCGGGGTGAGCCGGGCTTCCTTGGCCCGGTACCGCTCCAGGGCGTGCTCGCGCAGCTTCTCCTCCAGGGCGCCGTAACCGATGGAGAGCCGCTCGTCCTCGGCCACCGGCAGGGGCGCCAGGACGAGCCCCTGGTAATCCCGGCCCAGGCCGTCGAAGTCCCAGAAGTCGGGCGCCTCGTCCTCGTTCGCAAAACCGGCCATCAACCGCTGGACGGCGCCGGCGAGGTGGTCCTGCATGACCTCGGAGACGTCCTCCTGGTTCAGGATTTCCCTGCGGAGCGAGTAGATGACCTCCCGCTGCTTGTTCACGACGTCGTCGTACTCCAGCAGGTGCTTGCGGATCTCGTAGTTCCGGTTCTCAACCCGGACCTGCGCCTTCTCGATGGCCTTGGTCACCATCCCGTGGGTAATGACCTCGCCCTCCTCCACTCCCAGCCGGTCCATCACCTTGATGAGGCGGTCGGAGCTGAAGAGCCGCATCAGGTCGTCCTCGAGGGAGAGGAAGAAGACGCCGGAGCCGGGGTCGCCCTGCCGGCCGGCCCGGCCGCGCAGCTGGCGGTCGATGCGCCGGCTCTCGTGCCGCTCGGTGCCGATGATGTGCAGGCCGCAGGGCACGTCGTCGAGGCACTCCTTCTCCTGGACGATCCCGTCCCGATCGCAACCCGGCCGGCCGCAGCTGATGTGGCACCCATCCTGGCATTCCACCACCATCGGCTCGAGCTTGATGTCGGTCCCGCGCCCGGCCATGTTCGTGGCGATCGTCACCGCGCCGCGCCGACCCGCCTCGGCGACGATCTCGGCCTCGCCCTTGTGGTGCTTGGCGTTCAGGACGTTGTGGTTGATGCCCTGCCGGTGCAGCAGGCGGCTCAGCAGCTCACTCACCTCCACCGTCGTCGTCCCGACCAGCACGGGCAGGTTCTTCTCGTGCAGACGGGCGACCTCCTCGACGATGGCCTTGTACTTCTCCTTCTTGGTCCGGAAGATGATGTCGTCGTAGTCGATGCGGCGGATTGGTTCGTTGGTGGG
>CAZAHC010000166.1:0-7522 GCA_964484595.1 uncultured Fibrobacteraceae bacterium
ACACGGCCAGGACGCGGGAAACGAAACGCTTGCGGCCGAACGAGCCCATCCCCCTCCCTTTCCAGTCACCACCCCGCCGCCCCTGCCTACCGCCTGCCCCTGAGGATGAGCATCCGCACCAGCTGGACGACGGCCATCAGGGCCGCCGCGACGTAGGTGAGGGCCGCGGCGTCGAGCACCTTCTTGGCAAGGCCCTGCTCCTGCGGCGTCACGATCCCGTGCCGGCTGAGCAGCTTGATCGCCCGGCTACTGGCGTCGAACTCGACCGGCAGGGTGACGATCGCGAAGAACGCCGCCACCACGAAGACCAGGATCCCGATGTCCATCAGGACCGGGTGATTGAAAAGGAAACCGAGGAAGAAGAGCGGCCAGGCGGCCCAGCTGCCGAAACCCGCCACCGGCCAGATGGCCTGGCGCACCGCCAGCGGCCCGTAGCCCTGGCCGTGCTGGATGGCGTGCCCGGCCTCGTGGCAGGCCACGCCCAGCGCGGCGAGGCTCCGGCCGTGGTAGTTGTCGTGGCTCAGCCGCAGCAGACGTCGGCGGGGATCGTAGTGATCGCTCAGGGTGCCCTCGGTCGTCTCGATGGCCACCGCCCCGAGGCCGGCGGCATCCAGGAGCTGCCGCGCGGCCTGCGCGCCCGTCAACCCGCGTTGCCCTTGCACCTGCAGGTACTTCTGGTAAGTGCTCCGGACCCGGTTCTGCGCCCAGAGGGCGAAGACAAGCACCGGGATCAGCAGCAAGAAGGTGCTATCCCAGAACATGTTCCTTCCTCCAATTCCATTTTGCCCGGGCGGGCGGACAGGGCCAGGGGGCTGATCGGTCGGGTCGGGAGGCGTCGAAAGCACCCAGGGAGGCAAGGAGGCCGGAGGGGTGCTTTCGCCGAGGTGTGACGGTGCACGGAAGCACCGTCACGCCGTCCTTCCGACCCGACCGATCAGCCCTCTGGTCCCCTCCCGGCCACCCGGGGAAGGAAGGCCAGCAACAGCCTGGCCACCCGGTCGCGGACCATCCGGCCGACTTCTACGACGTCATCGTGCGACAGTTCCGGCTGTCCGGTCTCCCGCGAGGGATTGGTGATGCAGGAAAGTCCGACGGGCCTGACCCCCAGCCGGGCCAGCAGGACCGTTTCCGGAGCAGTCGACATTCCGCAGGCGTCGCAACCCATGCGGCGCAACATGCCGATCTCGGCCTTGGTCTCGTAGGCGGGTCCGGGCATGCTGGCGTAGGTCCCGCATTGCACCGGCACCCCGACCGCCGCTCCGGCCGCGACCAGCTCGCGCGCCAGATCGGGGTCGAACAGGACTCCAGGTCGGCCGGTCCGGCCGGACGCGTCCGCGGCGAGCAGGCCCTGCAGCGGATCGTTGAGGTGCAGGTCCACCTGGTCGCGGATGACCATCAGGTCCCCCGGGTTGAAGAACCGGTTCAGACCACCCGCCGCGTTCGTGACCACGGCGACGTCGATGCCGAGACAGGCCAGCACCGCCGTCGGCAGCAACATCTCGGCTCCCGGCAGACCCTCGTAAGGGTGCAGGCGCCCCTGCATGATCACCACCGGCACGCCGGCCGCCTCTCCCCGCACCAGACGCCCCTGGTGCTCGGCAACGGTCGTCTCCCGAAAGCCCGGAATTTCCTCGAAGGGACAAACCTGCTGATCGGTCACCGCGTCGACGAAGTTCCCCAGGCCGCTGCCGAGAATCAGGCCGCAGAAACGAGCGCCGGCAACGTCGCCCGCGGTGAACCCCCGCTCACCGAGCCATGAAACCGCGCCGGCGACCCGGTCCCGCCAGACGTCCGCCAGCATGCTGAGCCGATCGGTCACGTTTGCCCTCCCCGGTGGGATCGTTTCAAGCGAGCGAAAGGTCGTCCAGGGCGAACTTGTCCCGCAGTGACGAGAAGGTGGCGAGCGCCTCGCTCACCAGGACCGCCTTCTTCCGCTCGGGCAAAAACGCGCTCTTGAAACCGTTCAGGAGCAGGTTCTCGGTCTCGAGCAAGGTCAGGTCGAAGACCAGGACGGCCCGGGTCACCTCCTGACCGATCGACGTCCTGGCGAACAGGGTGTTGTCCGTGTTGATGGTAACCCGCAGGCCCAGGTCCAGGTAAAAACGGAACGGGTGCTCGGTGATGTCCCTCACCACGCCGGTCTGGGCGTTGCTGCTCAGGCAGGTCTCCAGCGGCACCCGGTGGTCGTTCACGTAGGCCAGCAGGTCGGGATCCTCGTGGAGGCGAGTCCCGTGCCCGATGCGGTTGGCCCCGCAGTAGTGCAGCGCCTGGTGGATCGAGGTGGGCCCGAAACCCTCACCCGCGTGGATGGTGGCGTTCAGGTTGTGGTTCATGACGTGGTAGAACGCCTCGCGATGATCCTTGGCCGGGTAGTGCTCCTCGGCCCCGGCCAGGTCAAAGGCGACCACCCCGCGTCCCTTCCAGCTGACGGCGAGCTTCGCCAGCTCCAGCGAAGCGGCCGGATCGATGGTCCGCAAGCCGGTGATGATGATGCCGGTCAGGATCCGGCCCTGTTCCTCGGCCTCGGCGAGCCCGCGCGCCACGGCGGCAACGGCCTCGTCCGGAGTCATCCCCTGCTCCTGGTGAAGCAGCGGACAGAACCGGACCTCCAGGTACCAGCAGCCCTCGGCCTGGGCGTCTAGGGCCAGCTCCCTGGCTACCCGCTGCAGGTTATCCGGCTTCTGCAGGACGGCGAGCGTGTGGTTGAAGTGCTTCAGGAACTCGTGCTGGCAGGTCTCGCGGTCGCCGGGGAAATAGAGGCGCCTGACCTCGGACGGGTCGTCGGGGATGTCCATCCCTTCGCGCCGGCCCAGCTCCTGGAAGGTCTCCGTCCGCAGCGAGCCGTCCAGGTGGCAGTGGAGGTCGGTCTTGGGCAGGCTGACCAGCAGATCCGCCGGGATCCGCTTGCCCCGTAACAGGTCGCTGCGCCGGTAATTGCCGTGTCTCACGCCCGCTTCCTCCTCAGGCCCCGGCCCTCGCCTCCGCCTTGGCGTGCTTGCGGGCGTGGCGGCGGGCGATAAGGTCGACCAGCTTCTGCTGGGCCTGCCGGTCGTCCCGCAGGTTGATCTGCTCGGTGTCGATGATCTCGACCGGACAGACGGCGGGCGCCCGCTCGATCCAGTCCTCGTAGGCGGCGTGCAGGTCGGCCAGGAAATCGGGGGGAATGTTCGACTCGATGGATCGGCCGCGCTGCTGGATCCGGGCAAGGGCCGTCTTCGCACGGCAGCGCAGGTAGATGATCAGGTCGGGCTTCGCCAGGAAGGCGACCATGTTGCGGAACACCTCGCGGTAGTTCTCGAAGTCCCGGTCATCCATGCAGCCGCGACGGTGCAAGGTCGGGGCGAAGATCTCGACGTCCTCGTAGATGGTCCGGTCCTGCACCGCCGAGCCGCCGTGATCCTGGATCTTCTTCTGGACCTCGAAACGCTTGCTCAGGAAGTAGACCTGGAGGTGGAAGCTCCAGCGGGTCATGTCCTCGTAATAGTCGGCCAGATAGGGATTGTTGATGACCGGCTCGAAGAACATCGGCCAGCCGAACGTCTCGCCGATCAGCCGCGTGATCATGGACTTGCCGACCCCGATGTTGCCCGCCACGGCCACGTAAAAGGGCGTCGCGGGGCTGGGACGCACGGTGTTGTTTCCGGAGCCGTTCTTGCTCACCAGTACCCTCCCCTGCTCGACGCCGCCCCTCAGGAGTCCAGGGCGTCGATCTTGTCCACCCGGCGCTCGTGCCGGCCGCGGCCGAAGGAGGTCTGCAGCCAGATCCGCACCATCCGCCGGGCCAGGCCGCGGTTGACCTGACCACTGCCGAGGACCAGCACGTTGGCGTTGTTGTGCTCGCGGCTGTTGACGGCGGTCGCCTCGTTGTGGCAGGTGGCCGCCCGCACGCCGGGAACCTTGTTCGCCGCCATGGCCGACCCGATGCCCGCGCCGTCGATCATGATTCCCCGCCAGGCCTCGCCGCGGGCGACAGTCCGGGCGACCTTCACGGCATAATCCGGATAGTCCACCGCCTCGGGGCCATGGGTCCCGAGGTCGTACGGCTCGTAACCGAGCTCGCCGAGCAGGTCCATCAGGCGGCACTTCAGCTCGTAGCCGCCGTGATCGGCACCGATGGCCACACGCTTCTCCGCCCCGGGCTTGGGGCTGCGGGCGGTAGCCGGGTCGGGAGCGGCGGCGGCAGGCGGTGACGGGGTTGGGGGAGTGAGTGCCACGGGGTCCGGCGACCCCGGCCCTGCCAGCTGCGCGGCCAGCCGGCGCCTGACCTCCTCCATTTGCTCGGCCAGCTGGTCGTCAGCCAGGTTTTCCGGCTCGGCAGCCATTCCCCACCTCCAGTCCAGCCCGCGGTCCGGTACCGGTCACCGTTCCGGCGGGGGCTCGTTGTGCAGTTCGATGTAATATTCCTCGGAGATGAACTTGCGCACTTCCTGCGTACCCGGCACGACCACGAAAACGTATGCGCCGTAGAAGTAATCATCGGCGCCGGACCCGTGGCGGTAATCGAAGACGCCGACCGAGACCGGCCCGGGCATCAGGTCGGTAGTGCCGAACTGCATCTGGTAATACCCGCTGGCATCGAAGATCTGGACGCGATCGTTGCCGCTGTCGGCCACGTAGATCCGCCCGGCCAGGTCGAGGGCCAGGCCCACCGGCAGGAAGAACTCACCCTCGGCGTCGCTGGGCCCGCCGGTCCAGCCCGACTCGTTGCACTCGGCGGCGTCGCCAAGGGTGTAATCGGCGGCCGATGGCGGTTCGCAGGTGGCGGTCGTGAACAGGGTCGCCACCCCGCGCCAAGGGTCAACATCGTTCGTGTCCGCGGTGACGTCCTCGAAATCGGGCTCGGGAGCGAAGCGGATCACCCAGTTCCGGAAGCTGTCCGCGTCGCAGACCAGCATCCTCTGCTCGCTGTCCTTGAACATGCCGGTGGGAACGTGGACGTACCGGGCGGCATCACCGTCGCTGCGGGCCAGGATACCGAAGGGCCGCAGGCCGGTGAATTCGTCGTAAACGTAGCGGTGCACCACCCCGCTGTCGGGATCGGCCAGGTACAGGAAGGTACGGGCGCCCGGTTCCACCTCGATGCCCGCGCTGCAGGCGGTCAGCGCCACGCAGCTCTGCACCCTCCGGTCGAGGGTGTCGAGGTGGGTGTCTCCGAGATAGGCCAGGTCCTGGGCGTTGTAGTAACTGACGGTACGGTCCTGCTGGTCGTAGACGAATACCATCTCGCCGAGGTCGTCCAGGCAGAGAGCGGTGGGCTGACCGAACCCACCCACGGCGGCGCGCTCGTTGTAATCCAGGTCGCGGCAGGTCAGCCGGCCGTCACCGGCGGTCAGCACATAGAGGTTGCCGTAGACCAGCGCCAGCTGCACGGGATCCTGGTCGGGGAACTCGTCCACGAGATGGTAAGCGGCGACCGAGGCGAGCCCGTACGGCTGCGGCACCGCGATCTTGGTGCCGCAACCGGCCAGCAGGCCGAAGCCGGCGGTCAGACCCGCCGTGACGAGGCAGCCGGCAACCAGGAGCCAGCCGGCCGTCAGGGCCGGTCGGAGCGAGGCTCGTTTCCTGCTTCCAGGTCTCATGGCAGCGGCCTCTTCTTCACCAGGGGCACGAGATCGATCGAGAAGTGATGGATCGTCCCGAAGGTCCCCAGGTCGCTGTAGGCGTAGTCGAGGCGGAAGCTCCAGCGCTGCTTGCCCACCAGGACCCCGAACCCGGCGGCGAACCCGCCCTCCTCGCGGGGGGCCTCCAGGCCGACCCGCAGGAAGAACATCTCGTACAGGCTCAGCTCGCCTCCCATGCGGAAGCTCTCCGTGAAATCGGACGGGTGAGAGAAATCGAGGCAAGTCAACAGGGAGGTCTGATCACCCAGGCCGATCGTGTAGGCCGCCCCGAAGGACCCCTCGGTCGGCGCCGGGAACTTCTGGAAGGAACTTCCTTCGCGATACTCGCCGCGCAGGGGCGGCGGGGTGCCGGCGGGACTCATGTCGGGACCGAAGTGCCGGGCGGCGAAGCCGACGCGCAGGTCGCCGATGCCCACGTAGTACAGGATGCCCAGATCCATCAGGACCGAGCGCATCACGAACTCGTCCAGGTTTTCCTGGTAGTACTTCAGGGTGCCGCCGACGGAGAAGCGGTCGGTCATGGCCCGGGCCACCGACAGCCCGAGGAAGTACTGGTCGGCCCGGAAGGTCACGCCGGTGGGTTCCTGGTGGAACTCGTCGGTGCGCGGGATCTCGCCCGACCGCAGCATGCCGGCGCTCAGGCCGTAGGCGAAGTTCTGGCCGCGCAGGCTGAAGGCCAAGAACCCCAGGTCGATGCCGGCGGTGTACTCGGTGTGGGCCAGGAAGAAGTTCTTCCGCCCGTCGGTGCGCAGGATGCCGGCGGGGTTCCAGAACAGGGCCGACCCGTCAGTGGCGCAGGCGGTGTAGGCCTTGCCCAGCGCCACGCCGCGGGCCCCGACCGGGATGCGCAGGAACTGAGCGGCCGCCGTGCCGACATTCTCCTCACCATAGAGATCGAGGATGCCGGCCGAGACCTCCGCCCCGGTGGGCAGGAGCACTAGCAGGAAGACGACCGCGCCCATCACGACCGGTCGTGCCCGCCACCCGGTGCAGGCGGGAGCGAGACGTCGAATGCCTGGCCACCTCACCACGAGTAGCTCACCCCCCACAAGAGGACCCGCGGGTTGACGATGATGCTGGGATCGACGACGTCGAGCGCGTACCCCTCGCTATCGGTCGAGGCCGAAATACCGTCCACCTCGAACTTGTCGGACCAGAAGGGATTGAAATCTCCGAGCTGGTAACCATCCCCGGTGAAGGGATTCACGCGACGGTAGTTCTTGTGGTTGAAGATGTTACGCCCTTCGAAGAAGATCGTGACCTTCTGCCGCTTGCCCAGCCGCCAGAACTTGTTGAAGCGCAGGTTCAGGGTGCTGGTGCTGGGTCCCTGGCCGGAATTGATATCCCCGCTGACGGAACTGTGCGGACCCAGGTAGTACTCCGGGGTGTACCGGTGGCCGGCCTCGGCCCGGTAAAGGAGATTCAGGCTCCAGTTGGGCGGCAACCGCAGGCCGAGGATCCGCGGCCGGTCCCTGTCGAACACGGAGAAGTCGAGGTTCACCGACACGGTCCAGGGCTTGTCCCACAGCAGGGGAGTGCGCTTCAGCCCGCCGATGGAGGCGGTCGGCTTGTATTCCTCCTCGTAGATCGCCGCCAGGTATTCCTCGTTGGACCGGCTGTTGGTGCCGGTGCTGCGCTGCAGCTCGAGGCTGGCCGAGCCGGAGAGCCAGCGGGTGGTGCGCTTGATGATGCTGATCTCGATCCCCAGGCTGCGGGCCGAGTCGCCGTTGAAGTAACGCACGGGTTGGATGGTGACCGTGCCGGAGTCGTTGGGGTCGGGAGTCTCGTCGGCCCCGATGGTCACCTCGTTCTTCATCCTGACGCTCTTGGCGTAACCGTAGATATCGCGGTTGAAGAAGGTGATGCCGAGACTCCACAGGCCGCTGAACTCGTGCTGCAGC
>CAZAHC010000167.1:0-7489 GCA_964484595.1 uncultured Fibrobacteraceae bacterium
GTCTCCATTAAGTCAGGGCTTGACCGTGTCTGACTGAGTCTGATGGGAAACACTCGAGGTCAACGACTCCCTGCTCCCACAGGCGAGCAAGCATGGTGGCGGTGAACAGCTTGGTCACCGAGCCCGCGGGGTAGATCGTCTGCGGGGTCGCTTTCTCGTTCTGCTGCGGATCGGCCAGACCGAAGGCCCGGCAGAAGACGATCTTTTCGTCGAGCACCACCGCCAGCGACACGCTGACCAGCCTGTCCTCGCTGATGGCGGTCGTCACCCGATCGGACAGGCCGGCCAGGACCGGGGAAAGAGCATCAGGTCCGGCGGCGGTACCCGGACCGGCGAAACAGGCGACCAGCACCGCCACCGCAAGAGAAGGAATATTACCTCGACGCCGCCTCATCCCCGCCACACCTCCGGTTAGCCCGGGTTATTCATGAATGGCCGTAGCGAGGGTGAGGAAAATGCCCGCCAGAACACGACCTCGCAAGGATCGGCGAGGGAGGCGTACCCGCAGAGGTACGTTGACCGAGCCGATCCGAGTCATCGCGAAGCGCTGCTTCGCGCAGCGAAGCAGAACACGTGTTCTGGCGTGCATTTGACCAGCCGCAGTAGGCCATTCATGAATAATCCGGGCTATGGTACGATCCGGTGGCAGATCACCTCCATGGGCGCCTCTTCTTCCTCCTCTTCCTCGTCCGAGGTGCTGTACCCGCCGACGGCGCCCACCACGGCGTCGTAGAAGCCGGTGATCTGGAACACCAGGCCGCCCCGGCCGAACAGGAGCATGTCGTCCGCCGCCGAGCCGTCGCCGATCACGTCCACCTGCTTGAGGAACTCACCCTCGGGGCTGAAGACGTCGAAGGAATTCAGGACGCCCTCCTTGGGGGCCCACATGGCGCGGCTGGTCAGGACCCAGATCGTGCCGTCCTCGCGCACGATCAGCCGGGCCACGTCGGCCTCGTGATCCTCGATCTTGATGCCGGCGCCGCCCGGGAACTGTCGCATCTGTCCCTCGAGCTGGGCGGTGATCCGGGCCCGCGCCCGGTCGTTGCGCTCCCACGAGGTGTACTCGCGCGAGAATACCCGGTCGATGCTTCCGTCCAGGTTGAAGATCGTCACCTCGTAGTCCTGGCGGGGAATGGCAGCGGCGACCTTGCCGTCCGCGCCCACGTCCACCCGCGACCAGACGTAATCTGTTTCGGCCTCCTGGAGCACGAAGTCCGGGCCGAGTTCCCAGTACTGCTCTCGCCCGTGGTAGTGGATCACCGGCGTGCCCTCGACGTCGAAGCTCTTCAGGAACAGTCGCCGGGTCTGGGAGAAGGTGGCCGGGTCGAACGATATGTCGATGCCGGACAGGACCAGGTTGCCGCCCGCGGAGAGGCAATTCACCAGGACCAGGAAACCGCCGGCCGTCGCCTCGGCCAGGGCGGGTTTGAGGATCCCCGCCGGGGTGCCGTCCCGCTCGATCTGGACCAGCTTGCCGGGGAAGATCTGGGCCACGCCGATCGAACCGCCGGGCATGAAGACCATGTCGAAGGCGAAGACGAACTCGCCCGGCCCCTCGCCCTGGCGCCCGATGGTGCGCAAGTGCTCACCGGCGGGCGAGAAGACCTCGATCTGGTTCAGCTGGGAATCGAGGAGGTAGATGTTGCTCTCGTCGTCGACGAGAGCCTGGGCGATCAGGCCGAAGAAGACCCCCTCCTCGTCGGCGCCGGCCCGCCACTGCTCCTCGAGACGGATGGTTTCCACCCCGCCCGGCGGCTGGGCCGGGTTGCGGACATGCAAGACGCCGTCGATCATCTCCTCGGTCGCGGCGACGGCCGGCTGACTCGCGGGCAGGCCCACCAGGATCGCGAACGCGCAGATCAAGACCGCCGGACCGGCGACCGGTTTCCTCGTCGATTTCATGACGTTCTCCATTCCGGGAGGAGGTTCACGCGTGGGGGCGGAAGGCTAACCGGGGAGCCGCCCGGTTATTCGCCGACCAGGAGACCACTACGGCCGGGTGAGCTGGTGGTTGCGGATGGCCGGCCGGGCCGATCGCCGCCGCCCGGCATTCTAGCAGGCGACGCTTATTCCGGTCCAGGGGCGGACCGGCCACCATCCGGAATTGGAAGCGCAGACGGTGTCGTTGTAGAATGAAGGCATGACGAACCGTCCACACCGACCTACGCCGGGTGCTTTGCTGTTCGCTTTGATCGCGATGCCCCTGGTCGCCGGCTCCTCGCAGGCGGCCGTGCCGGTCGAGGACTCCGCCCCGCTGGCGGAGCAACCGCTGCGCCGGGTCATCCTCATCTCCTGCGACACCCTCTCCGCCCTGCACATGTCCGCATACGGCCACGATCCGGGAACCACCGCCACCTTCGACTCCCTGGCGACGGCGGGGGTTCTGTTTCGGAACTGCCTCGTGCCGCAAGTCTGGACCCTGTCCTCGCACCTGTCGATGCTGACCGGGCTGGCGCCGGGGGTGCACAGGGTGGGCAAGTGGGGCCGGCTGCCCGAGTCGATCCCCCTGCTGAGCGAGATCCTGCGGGCAAACCGGTTCGTCAACGGGGCCTTTCTCACGGAGAACGGCTGGCTGGCGGCACGCTTCGGGTTCGCCCGGGGTTTCCACGCGTTCCAGTTCAACGAGCTGGACCAACCCCTGGTCGCGCGGGCCGGTTCCTGGTGCACAAGCCGGATCCGGTTCCGGGACGGACCCCGCAGCCCCGCCGCCCCCTTCCTGCTGTTCCTGCACTTCATGGATCCTCACACCCGGCCGGTCCACTACCCGTATCCCTACTACCCGATCCAGTCCCGGTACCGGCCCCCGCTCCCGGAGCCGAGCCTGTCCTTCTCGGAAAAGCGCCTCCTGCCAGTGCCCGAGAAGGGCACCGGCGGCCCGGTGCAGAAGGTCAGGCAGTGGGACATGGCGGCCCACGACGTGGACCTGCTGCGAGCCGCCTACGACTCCTGCGTCGTGTCGTGGGACCGGGAACGCTTGCGAGGCGTCCTGGCGGAGCTGCGACGGACCGGCCACCTGCGCGACACCCTGATCATCGTCACCTCCGACCACGGCGAGGAAATCGCTGACCATGGCGATTACCTCCACAACCAGCCGTTTGTCGAGGTGCGGCGGGTGCCCTTGCTGTTCGTCTGGCCCGGGCGCCTGCCCACCGGGAAGGTCGTCGACCGGCGGGTCAGCGTGATGGACCTGACGCCCACGATCCTGGACCTGGCCGGCTTCGAGCCGCCACCCAATTGCCAGGGCCTGTCCTTGCGCCCCTTGCTGGCAGACCCCGGCGCCGACTTCCCGGTCCGCGACTTCATGATCGACGGTCACCATCGCGGCTACAAGCTGGAGCTGTCGGCCCTGGTGGCCCGCGCCCACGGACGCTGGTGGTCACTGATCGCGGAGACGGACACGACCGGCTGTCTGGGCACGTTCCGGCCGGAGCGGGTTGCGGGAATCAGGGGCCTGTTCGACCTCGCAGCCGATCCCGGGGAACGGGCCGACCTGCAGGGCGATTTCCCCGACCTGGTGGCCGAGCTGCGCGGTCGCCTGGAAGCGCGGCTGGCCGAGAACGCCGGCCTCGCCGAGCGGATCCTCGGCCGGCCGGTGGCCGAACAGGAAGAGCTGTCCAAAGAGGAAGAGGAGCAGCTCCGAGCCCTGGGGTACTAGGGCCGGCTTCAGTCGCCCGCGGAAAAATCCACGATCTCGTCCAGCACCTTCTGGAACTCTCGATTGAACTCGGCCGGCCTTTCCAGGTGGAGGAAGTGGCCGACATCCTCCATCACCACAACCTCGAACGACACGGTGAGGCTCTTGTTGCCGGGGACGTTGATGGGCCAGCGGTCGGAGTTGACGACCCGGAACGGCAAGCGAGCCTCGGCGAGGGACTCCTTCAGGTCGTGGCTGAACAACCCCCGCATCGAGGCGAGGGCGATCTCGGGCGGGGCCGAGGCCATGTCCGCGGCCACCCAGTCGACCAGCGCCGAGTCGGCCGCAGCGGGAAACATGCCGCGCACGAACCGGTCGGTGAAGGCGGGGAAATCCTGAGCCGCCTGTCCCAGGATGGCGTCGATCCGCTCGGGCGGGAAAGTGGATTCCACCATGTCCTGCAAGGTGTCGACGCCGATGAGGCCGATCACCCTGCCGGGCAGCAGGCGCGCCGCCTCGATGACGACCTTGCCACCCATGGAGTGACCGACCAGGACCACCGGCGACAGGTCGAGTTCCCTGACCACCGCCGCCACGTCGGCGCCGTAGGCGGGCATGGTCCACTGCTCGCGCCCGGTTCCCGATTTACCGTGACCGGCCAGATCCACCGCCACCACCTGGTAACTCCGGGTGAAGTGGGACACCTGCTCCCGCCAGTAGCTTCCATCGCAGCACCAGCCGTGGACGAACACCAGGGCCGGCTCGCCCGCCCCCTGTACCGAGTAATATATGGGCACCCCGTCGGCCGAGGCGGCGGTGCCGGTAACAACCTCGGAGGCGTTTTCCTTCTCGGTCGAGCAGCCGGTCAGAACGATCGTCAGGAAAAGAACCATGGCCCAGCCGGCGCACCGGATGCGGGATTGGGTATTAATCATCTCCAACCTCTCCTTGTTCACCGGGGTCAATCCTGCTCCACCTGGAAGGCATCGAACAGGATGTTGACGTACACCGCGCGGGCTCCGTGGGCCACCGCGTCGAAGATGTCCCTCTCGCTCCAGCCCATCTCGCCCAGCTCGGTAATGTGTTCCTTGCCGACACCGTGCGGATCCTCGATCGCCTGCAGGACGAACAGCAGCAACGCCTTCTCCCGGTCGGGCAGCGGGGCCCGGGAGGGGTCGGCCCTGGTCTCGTCTATCTGCGCGGGCGTTACCCCCTCCTGCTGCATCAGGCCAGCGTTGAGATTGTCGCAATAGGGGGAATTGGTCCGGTGCGACACGAGCATCCGCAGGCAGCGCAGAAAGGGCTGTCGCAGGGTGGGATGCTCCAGGTACGGCATCACGAAATCGAACTGGTTGGCCAGGATGTCGGGGTTGACGCCCAGCAGGCGGACGTTGTTGGGAACCCAGCCGAAGAACTCCTCCGAACCCTTGTACAGCTCGGCGAGTTTGCCCTCGGCCGCGTCGGGCGGGACGGTCTTTATCAGGGCCATGGTTGAACCTCCTGGGGCCAGGTGTTTCTCATGGCCCGCCGGGATCGATAATCTCCAGGCCGGGCCACGGGTTCAGGCGAGCGTCGGCAAGCCGGGATTTCAGATCGCCGACGTGAATCTCGAGCTTGTGGCCATTCGGGTCCTCGAAGTACAGCGACTCCCCCTCGCTCTTGCTTTCCTGCCAAATGTTAGCGCCAGCCTCCCCGATTCGCCGACAGGCAGCGGGAAAGTCACCGGCATCGACCGAGAACGCGACATGAGTGTACTCCGGCAGAGGATCAGCCCGCGTCTCTGGGTCAAGCCGCAGGGCGATCCAGACGTCGCCAGCGACCAGGTAGGCCCCCCGAGGCCAGCGGGCGATCAGGCGACACCGCAAGACCTCGGCATAGAAGCGGCAGGACTCCGCGAGGTCTCTGACAGCCAAGGTGATGTGGTTGAGCCCCGTGACCATGGGATTCTCCACCCGGGTTTACCCCGATGGCGTAAGCCCACGAGCGACGCGACGCGCCTCGGCCTCGTTGAAATCGCCCGCAACAACAGCTCGGCCGACGTGGATCCCGGACCTGATTCGGGGTGCGGAAACAGGCTCGCCGTTCAGGAACATGACACACCGCTTCCCGACGTTGCGTTCGGTCAGCTGTCCGAATCTTTCGGCGCCTGCAGAGGTTAGGACGAGTTCCACTGCCGGGCGTCCTTCCTGCACGGTAACAAAGGCAGAGTCCACATCGGTCTGGTTCAGTAGAACCTCGTCATGGACGTAGCAGCTCTCCCCCTGCGGGGGGAGTGCCAGCTCCGTCAATCCGGGCGCCGGCTCGTCCTCGGCAATCCGGAACTCTAGCATCACCGGTTCCGGTTCCGAGCACCCGGAGAATCCCAGGAGGAAAAGAACCAGGATCAAATTCCTTTTCATCACACCCTACCTCTCTCCGGGTTGCCTGTGGTCAGGCTTCTTGCCCCGTGGCTTCGCAACCGCCAGCCCGGCTGACCGACCAGCTCTCATCCACCCAGAGACCGATCACCGTGGCGGCGGCGAAGTTCTCGGCCAGGTACTGGACCGCCTCACCGAGCTGCCGCCGCTGTTCCTCTTCGGGAACCGGGTTGCCGGCGCAATCGGCGTGGGCCACGACCGCGATCAGCTTCGATTCATGGGCGTCGATCGAGATACCCACGCGGCGCAGGATCGATCTCTTCGCCTCCGAGTCACCGGATTCGGTTAGTGCCCGCACCGGCCCCGCCTCGGAGACGACGTCCACGTACTGAACCCCGAACTGTTCCTGCAGGTAACGAATGACCGGGATCTGGACCCTGCCATCGATGCAGTTGACCGTCGTACAGAACGACCCGCCTGACATGTTACTCCCTTCGAGTCCGGATCAGCCGCCCAGCTTCATCATCAACTTCCGTATCTTGATCAGCGGAATGGCAAGCCGGGGAGCCGTGTAGCAGACCGGCTTCTTGCGCATACAGGTTTCCAGGTGATCGACCGCCTTCTCGACGCTCATCATCAGCGGCCTGACATCACCCTTGGCCATCTTGGTGTCCACGAAACCGAACCTTACATTGGTCACGTGCACTCCTCTGGGTTTGAGGGCGCGCGCCAGACCGCCGAGGTAACTGGAAAAACCAGCCTTGGAGGCGAAATAGGACGGCGCCTGGGCCGAGAGCAACTCGTCGGCCAGGCTGGAAACTCCGATGAAGTGGCCCTTTCCTCTCTGGACCATATGCGGTATCACCGCCGCCACCGTCCTCACCATGCCCGTCAGATTCACTTCTATGATTCTGGCTTCGGTGCCCATGTTCCTCGGATCCAGAAGCTCACCGATCCCTGCCAGGTAGATGCACAGATCCAGCGGGCCTTTCCGTGCCAGCTCATCAATCAACTCCGGATACTCCGGGTCACAAACATCTGCGACTCGATGGTCGTAATCCGAGGCGGAAAGCGGCGATTCGCTCCTGGAGACGCCCGTGATATCCCACCCGGCCCCCAGCAGACGCCGTGTGGTCGCCAGCCCGATGCCGTCCGAATTGCCGATCAGCAGCGCCCTGGGTTTCACATCAGGCCTTCCCGTTTGCAGGAGCGGACCCAGGACCCGAGAACCAGGGGTGCGAACCGAACTGATTCCGAGGCACCGGTTCGCCGCGGATCACGTACCACTCGAAACCTCTGACGACGGAGGACAGGTATCTTCGGAGCAAGGGGTGAAGGCGCAGGAAGTGCGGGAGCCAGCGAATCACCGCCGGGACGTTCTGAAGGACGTGCGGATAGACTGCTATTCTCAGGATGCAGTCCTGGCTGCCGACTGGTTTTATCCGCCACGACACGAATGACGACCTCCCGCCGCGCCTGCCGATCTCGAGGTCATAGC
>CAZAHC010000168.1:0-7443 GCA_964484595.1 uncultured Fibrobacteraceae bacterium
GACACGCGCACCGAACCCTCGAAGCGATCGATCACCTGCTCGGCGCGCGTGTCCCCGGTCACGGTGACCGGACATCTTACCTTCAGCAGGTCGACGAAACGGCGCCGGTCCTCCTCGCTGCACACTCCCAGGTGGCTGAACTGGTTGAAGAGGTAGTTGAAGAGGGACCTGGCCAAGAACCGCAAGCGCCAGGACCGGGGCTGCAGGGTCCCGGCGATCAGGACGATCGGTACGCCCGCTTCCGCCGCGGCCAGGATCTGGTTGGGCCAGAAGTCGTACTTCACGAAGACCAGGAGACGTGGCCGCCACATGCGCACCAGGTCCCGCATGGCTGCCAGGCGGTCAAGCGGCAGGTAATCGTGAAAGTCGGCGCTGGGCCGTTTGCGGGCGTACTCGTATCCCGACGGTGAATAGTGGGTGACCGCGACGGGCGGGGCCTGGCCTGGCGGCAGGTCCTTCAGGGCCCTGATCACGGGCCTGGCCTGCTCGTATTCGCCGGCCGAAGTGACGTGAACCCAGACGCAACCCTGGAGCCGATCGGCTTCCTGCCGGATCCGCGCCATGAGACCCCGGCGACCGGCCAGGGCGGTCCGCAGCTTGGCCCAGAAGGGAAGCCCGAGGGGCAGCAAGGCGCAAGCGGGCGGCAGGAGGGTCCGGTAGAGCCAGAGCAGGGGTCGGGGATCAGGCAAGGGAATCCTCCCAGGTACGGCAATTCGGGCCGGCCGGCATGGTCAGCAGGGCTGCCAGGACCTCCGGTGGTGAGATGCGTTCCAGGCAGGCCAGATCCCGGCGCCAGCACGCTCGCTTGCCGTGGCGGGAGCAAGGGCGGCAGGCCAGGTCCCTCTGCAGGACCTGGCTGCGGGGCAGCACCGGGAAGAAACCGAACTCCCGAACGGTGGGGCCGAACAGGGCCAGCACCGGCGTGCCCACCGCCTCGGCCAGGTGCATCAGCCCGCTGTCGTTTGTCAGCAAGGTAGTGCAGCCGGCCAGGCCGGCGGCCGTGGCGGTCAGGTCTTTGCCTTGCCAGAGAGAGACCTCGGCCAGCGACCCTGATCGGCGCTCCAGCGCGCTACCGGTGAACCAGCTCCGCTCCTGGGGGCCCAGGAAGATGCGCACCGGAGCGGCCGAGATTCGCCGGAACCGGTCCAGGAAGTCGGCGAAGTGGGAGTCGGGCCAGCGCTTGGCGGTCCAGCGAGCGCCGGGGGCGAGTCCCAGCACGGGTCCCCGGCCGGGATCCGTAGGGATCAGCCGCCGCAGCGGAGGGGAGAAGGGGGCCGGGGTGGGGCCGGCCTCGCCGGGCCCCGAGAGCAGGTCCTGGACCAGCAGGTCGTACCGGTCGCGCATCGTGCGTTCGAGGGCGGCCGGACGCTGCCGCCAGAGCAAGAGGGCCAGGCGGGCCCAAGTGTCCTTGGCCAGCCGGGCGTGCGGTCTCCGGCCCAGTCTGGCCAGCAAAAGGCGGCTGCGCAGGTTGCCGTGGGCGTCGATGACGTGGTCGAACCGCCGACCACCGAGAGTCCTCGCCAGGGCCGTCATATCCGCGGGGCGGGAGCCGCCCAGGGGAACCACCTCGTCCACCCCGGGAACGTTGCTCAGCAGGTCGGCATAAGCGGCCTTGGTCACCAGGGTAACCTGGTGCCGGGGTGGGCCCTCCTCGCCCCGGGCCAGCCGGGAGAGGGACCAGGCGAGCAGGCAGAGATCACCCAGGGAGCCGAACCGGATGACAAGGGCGCTGGCCAAGGGGTTCCTTTCGGGGACGGGTCGGCAGGTCCGCCGGCAGTGGAAAAAGGGGCGGGGGCCCGGCGGGTCGATCGATCGTAGTGATACCCTTGCAGGGTGTCAAGGAAGCGGCTATTCTCCGCCCAGCAAGCCGCCGCCGGCCGGGTGAGTTTCCGGCCACCGTCCCCGGGCAGAGGGTACCAGGTGAATCTATTCCTGCTGCTGTTCTTGCTGATCCTGTCCGGCCTCTTTTCGGGTTCGGAGACCGCCTACTTCTCGCTGCGTCCGGGTGAACTGGCCAGGATGGCAGGCCGGCGGGGAGGCCCCCGCAAGGTTGTCGCCCTGGTCGAACAGCCGCACAACCTGCTGTCGGCCTTGCTGATCGGCAACCTGGTGGTCAACGTCGCGGCCAGCGTCGTTGCCACGGCGCTGTGCCTCTCCTGGTTCGGGGAACACGGACTCGCGGTGGCGATCCCCCTGGCCACCCTGACGCTCCTGATCTGCGGTGAGATCACGCCCAAGATGCTCGCCCTGCGCTTTCGCCAGCGGCTGGCGGTCCTTGTCCGCAGGCCTCTCTCGTTCTGGGTCTGGCTCTGCCGACCGGTGCTCGCGGTGCTGGCGGCCGGGATCGACCGCCTGGTGAGCCAGTTGCCCTGGGAACGAACCGGAACGCGGCCCCTGAAGGTTGCCGAGCTGGAGACCGCCTGCGATCTGGCGGTGCAGGAAGGCGCCCTGTCCGAGACCGAGGGTCGGTTCCTGGCCCGTCTTCTTCAGCTGCAGCAGCTTGCCGTGCGGCAGATCATGACTCCCCGCCCCGACGTCGTGACCCTGGACGCTGCCTGGTCCCGCGACGAGATCCTGGCCGCCGCCAGCCGCGCCGGGTTCAACCGCTACCCGGTGATCGCGGCCGAGAAACCGCAGCCGATCGGCCTGCTTCACCTCAAGGATTTCCTCGACCGGTCCGCCGAGGCGTTTCCCTTGCGCTCCGGTCTGCGGGATCTGCTGTTCGTACCCGAGAGCAAGGACGTGGCCGCCCTGCTGGCGGAGATGCGCACCGGCGGCTCCCACCTGGCCGCGGTCGTGGACGAGCACGGGGATTTCACCGGCATAGTGACGATGGCCGATTGTCTGCAGGCCTTGATCGGACGAGTGGGCGACGTCTCGGGCCCCGCCGACCCGGAGGTGTTCCGAATCGACCGGGACAGCTGGGCGGTCAGCGGCCGGCTCGACCTCCGGGAGCTCAGCGAGGTCTGCGACGTGGCCCTGCCGACCAGCCGCGATTACGTCACCGCGGCCGGCTTCGTGATGGCCAAGCTGGGCCGGATTCCCCGGCCCGGCGACCAGGTTTCCTATGCGGGGGCCCGCTTCTCGGTGCTCCAGATGAGCGGCCACAAGGTGGTGCGGCTCCAGGTAGATCGGCCGCCCCGCGCCCGAGAGGAGGGCCCCTCGTGACCGAGCCGGGGACCTCCATGCAACTGGCCTGGGACCTGGTGATCGTGATCACCGCGGCCTGCGTCGTCGGTTCGGGGTTCTTTTCCGGGTGCGAGACGGGGTTGATGAGCGTCAGCCGGGCTCGACTGCGTCACTACGTTCGCCGGGGCCCGGACCGGCGGGCCGATCTCCTGGCGGATCTGCTGGACCGGATCGAGGACCCCGTGCTGACCTGCCTGATCGGCACCAACTTCTTCAACGTCGCCGGCAGCGCCCTGTTGACGGTCGCGCTGACCGCCCGCCTCGGGACGCGCGGCGAGTGGCTGGCCATCCTGATCATGTCGGTGGTCATCGTTCTGTTCGGCGAGATCCTGCCCAAGGTCCTCTTCCGGGAGTTCCCGGAACGGCTCACCCTGGCGGCGGTCCGGTGGATCAGGGGCTCGATGGTGATCCTCGGACCCGTGCGCTGGCTGATGCGGGTCTACTCCCGAGCCTGGGGGCGCCTGTTGCCGCCGGCCGGCGAGGAAGCGGGGCCGGCGCTCGACCGCCAGAACGTAACCGCCCTTCTCCTCACTCACTCGCGGCCCGCCAGCCAGGAACGCCAGTTCCGGCAGTCGCTGCGGCGGTTCCTGGAGCTGGCCAACCTCGATCTGCGGCCCATCATGCGGCCTTTCGCCCAGATCGTGACCGTGCCGCCCGGGGCGTCGGTCGGCTACTGCCTGGAAACCGCCGCCCGCTCCGGTTTCAGCCGCTTGCCGGTCCTGGCCGAGGATCGATCCCTGATCACGGGCTGGATCCTGGTGCGCGATCTTCTATTCTTACCCGAGGACGCCAAGGGGGATACTCCCGTGCCGGCGGCCTTGTTGCGATCCCCGCTTCTCGTTGCGGCGACCTTGTCGCCATACGAGCTGTTCGAGGAGTTGCACGCCCAGGGCCAGCAGCTAGCGGTGGTCGTTGACGGGCAGGGTGCGACACTGGGTCTGATCACCCTGGAGGATCTCATCGAAACCGTGGTCGGCTCGGTCCAGGACGAATTCGACGATCCCCGTCTGAGCCTAGCAGGAGGATGGCTATGAACGATTCGGGAATCTCCAAGCACGATCAGGTGTTGGCCGGTCTGGTCCTCTCCTTGCAGGCCGCCGCCCTGCAGCACCTGGGCAAGATCACCAACCCGCTGTCCGGCAAGGTCGAGCGGGATCTGGATCAGGCCCGTGGACACATCGACCTGCTGGAGATGCTGAAGGCCAAGTGCCGGCACGAAACCCCGGAGGAGATCCTGAACCTCCTGGACAAGGCAGTCATGGAGCTGCAGATGAATTACCTGGACGAACTCAAGAAAGATGAGGCCGACGGCGAAGCGGACGACGCGCCGGAAGCCGCCGCGCCCGAGGCTCCCGCCGCGGACGCCGCCGCCGAGGAAGCGACCGGATCCACCCCACCGCAGGACGGACCGGAGGAATGAGAATCCGACCGGCAGCTGGCTGGTGGTTCCTCGTCCTGGGTGCGCCCGTCCTGTTCGCGGCCGCCGCCTGGGGGCAGTTGCCGGCCGCAGCCGATTCGTTTTCCTTCGCCCTGGTCGAACCCGACTCGGTGCGGCCCTCCCCACACCAAGATTCGGTGGCCCTGTATCGCCTGCCGTCGGCCTGGCTGCCGGTGGACGGCCTGCTGCGCGTCGGCCTGGGCGCCCGCGCCTTCAAGACCGTCTACGCGATGGAAGGGGACTTCCTGCAATCGGTGAGCCTGCGCGATCTCTTCCTCGAACTCGAGTACGGCGTCTGGCCCTGGCTCCATCTGCAGGGAGAGGTGCCGTTCCGGAGCTGGAGCAAGGCGCCGCCCCCCTTCGCGGCCTCCGGTTCCGGCCTGGGCGACGCGCGACTCGTTTTCCTGGCCGGCCTGCCCCGGCCCGCCGGCTTCTGGGGCTGGACCCTGCACGGCGGCGCCACCCTGCCGACCGGCGACGCTCGCTCCGGCCTGACCGAGGGCGAGGTGTCCCCGGAGGCCGGGCTGACCGCGGGTCTGCGCCTCTGGGCCGACTCCAAGCTGCCGGAGATGCGGATCCACCTCGGCGCGGGCTACCGCTGGAACCGGAACGAGGCGACCGGCTACGGCGTCGGCCTCGGCGAGGGCTTCCAGCCCTGGTATCCGCGCTACCCGGCGGTGGGCGAGGGTCGGCCCGCCTCCGACAACGACTTCCTGTTGCTCGGCGCCGCGCTCGAGTTCCGCCAGGAGACCACCTCCCTCTTCCTGGAATACACCGAGGCGCGCTTGAGCTGGGCCGACGGCGTAAGCCGCAGGGAGTTCCAGCAGTTCCTCACTGCCGGCCTTCGCTGGGGGCAGGTGGAGGGATGGGCGGTTGAGATCTCCTACGACGTCAGCCTCGCCTTCGAGGACTACCAGACCGAGCAGTTCACCGCCGCCTACCCCGATCTCGTCTGGCACTTCGGCCTCTCCCGCCAGTTCTCCCTGGGTGGCCGCGACACCGACCGTGATGGCATCCCCGACCGCCGCGATCACTGCCCGCGTTTGTCCGAGGACAGCGATGGCTTCCGGGACGACGACGGCTGTCCCGACCGGGACAACGACCAGGACGGCATCCCGGACGCGGTCGATCTCGCCCCTCACCGGGCGGAAGACCGGGACGGCTTCCAGGACGAGGATGGCCTGCCGGAGCCGGACAACGACCTCGACGGCATCGCCGACGTCCTGGACGACTGTCCCGACCAGGGCGAGGACTTCGACGGGCACCACGACGAGGACGGCTGTCCCGACGAGTTCTACGACCGGGACGGTGACGGCATCGAGGACGACCGGGATCGGTGCCCCGAGGCGGCGGAGGATCGGGACGGTTTCGAGGACGAGGACGGCTGTCCCGACCCCGACAACGATCTCGATGGCATTGAGGATGGAGTCGACCAGTGCCCCGATGAACCGGAGAACTACGACGGCATAGAGGACGACGACGGGTGTCCGGAGGAGCCGGCGGGTCCGCCGCCGGCGGAAACTGACCGGCAGGGTTGAACCGAGCCGGCCAGGACCGGCGCTGGTTCGGGGGCTGAGCGGCGGAGGCTACGGCTGCTTCTTGGCCGCCTGCCAGGCGGCTTCCAGCTCGTCCAGGGAAGCAGCCTTCATCCGCTCGCGGTTCCAGCCGTACCTCTGCTCGATCAACGCGAACCGTTCCCGGAACCGCCGGTTGGCCTGGCGCAGGGCGACGTCCGGCTGCACGCCGAGGTGCCGCGCCAGGTTGGCCACGGCGAAGAGCAGATCACCCACCTCGTGCTCGACCGCCGCGGGGTCGGCGGGACCGTCGGCGGCCGGCCGGGCCGCTTCCTGCAACTCGGCCAGCTCCTCCTGCAGCTTCTGCCAGACCCCGGAGGTGTCCGGCCAGTCGAAGCCGACCGCGGCGGCGTCCCGCCCGAGCGTGTGGGCCTGGTGCAGGGGCGCGACGGCGGCGGGGAGATCCCGCAGCACCGATTCCCGGTCCACCACCTGGCCGCGGGCTCTCTTCTCGGCGGCCTTCATCGCGTTCCAATGCTCCTGGCTCTCGGTGCTGTTCTCCGCCTGCCGGTCGCCGAAGACGTGCGGGTGGCGGCGGATCAGCTTCTCGTTGCCAAGCCGCGCGATCTCGGCGAGGTCCGCCGGCTCGCTCTCGTGCAGGATCTCGCAGCAGAAGCAGGTCATGAAGAGTAGATCCGCGAGCTCCTCCTTGATGCCCTCGCGGTCGCCGGCGAGAGCGGCGTCGAGCAGCTCGGCCGCCTCGTCCAGCAGGTACCTCGCCGCGTCAGGTAGCGTCTGCCGACGGTCCCAGGGGCAGCCGCCGGGGGAGCGAAGGACGTGGATCGTCTCCAGGAGCGATTCGAGGGGGGAGGTCATGCCGGTTCCTCTCCTTGGGGAAGCGATATTCGGCCCGCAGGCGCCCGGCAATTCTAATTCCCTTTTTCTCTCCCCGAAAGCTTGATATCCTTGTTCCTTTGCCCGGCAGGGTGGCCGTGGCCGGAGCGCAAGGTGAGAAAAACGGGAGAGAACCAGGTGTCGGACTGGATTCGCATCCGGGGCGCCAGGCAGCACAACCTGCAGGATTGTGACGTGGACATTCCCCGCGGCCGGTTGACAGTCGTTTCCGGTCTGTCGGGTTCGGGCAAGTCGTCCCTCGTCTTCGACACCCTGTATGCCGAGGGGCAGCGCTGTTACGTGGAGTCCCTCTCGACCTACGCTCGCCAGTTTCTCGAGCGTCTGCCCAAGCCCGACGTGGACTCCATCGACGGCATCAGCCCCGCCATCGCCATCGAGCAGCGCAAC
>CAZAHC010000169.1:0-7374 GCA_964484595.1 uncultured Fibrobacteraceae bacterium
GAATGCCATATTCTCTCGAACCCGGCCCGGACGTCAACCGCTCAGCTACTTCCCGCTGGACCATCAGCACCGCGCCCGCCAGCCGGCGGCGATGGTCGGCCAGGGCAAACAGGACGGTGCTGGTCAACACGTAGGGCAGGTTCCCCACCACGAGCGGACGCCGGCCGGCAGCAGCGAGCACATCGGGCCAGTCCAGCTTTTGCAGATCTGCCTCGACCAGACGGAAACCGGACCGGTCCCCCAGCTGGTCCTGCAGGAGCGCGCAGAGGTTCCGGTCCACCTCCACCGCCGTGACCTGCGCGCCGGCGGCCAGCAGGTGGCCGGTCAGGGCCCCGGCCCCGGCGCCCAGCTCGAGGATCTCCTTGCCCGTCTCGCAGGCCGTCGCCGCGATCCAGCGGGCAAGATTCCCGTCGACGAGGAAGTTCTGTCCTCGCCGCTTGACGGGGCGGATCCCGTACTCCCGCAGTAACTCACGCTGACTCCGACTCACCCGATTCCCCTTGATGATCCCAGGTATGGATCCCGGCCATGATGCGTTCGCTTTTCCAGAGAACGATCGGCCCGGGAATCAGCTAATTCAACGATTTCGGTGACTCAAAAAAGCGGTAGCGAATGAGGCGTTCGGGGGATCCTCCAGGAGGAATCGTGGACAGGGGTAGCTTCCCGTTGATGTTACCAATGTTCATGAAGACTGTCAAGAACACCCCCCGGCGGCCGCGAACAGCCGGTCGAAGTTGCAACTGGTCGTATTTGCCAGCTCCGCGAGATCGCAGTCAAACAGGGCAGCCACTTTCAGCGCGGTTTCCCGGAGATAGGCCGGTTCGTTGCGCTGGCCGCGATGAGGGGTCGGGGGCAGCCAGGGAGCGTCGGTCTCGAGCAGGATGTCGTCCACCCGGCAGGCCCGGAGCAGTTCCGGCAGCCGGCTCTTGGGGTAGGTCACAGGCCCCCCGATGCCGAGCAGCAATCCGTGCCGCTGCGCCCACTCCACGGTCTCGAGATCGCCCGCGAAGGCGTGCAGCACTCCGCCGGCGCCCGGCGGGCCGATCGTCTCTACCAGGGCGGCCGTCTCGGCGTAGGCATCCCTGATGTGGAAGATGACCGGCAGGCCCACCTTCCGGGCCAGCTGGAGCTGCAGGGCGAAGGCGGTCCGCTGGGCCGGGCGAGGCGAAAGGTCGCGGAAGAAGTCCAGGCCGATCTCCCCGACGGCAACCACCGGCGGGTGGGCGGTCAGGCTCTCGAGCCGCTCCAGGATCCCGGCCGCGGCAGCGGTGGGCCGACCCTCGGGGTCGGCGAGCAGGGAGGCGTCGTGCGGATGGACCCCCACGCTGGCGAGGATCTGGGGATGGGCCTCGGCGAGGGCGACCGACTCCTCGCTTGAGGGTGGATCGTAACCGACGTTCAGCAGCCGGGTCACCCCGGCCGCGGCGGCCCGGTCCAGGACCGCCGCCAGGTCGCGGCGGAATTCGGACCGGTTCAGATGGACATGGCTGTCGACCAGCAACGACTCACCCCGGCTCTGTGGTTCGGATCAATGGCGCCGGTGCCGGCCCCGGCGCGAGGAACTCCGGTCCGGCGAGGGTTTAGGGTCCGGCTGCTCCCACTGGAGCTCCGCCACCGGGAAGTCGGCCAGTTCGCCGGCCTTTTCCAGCCACACGGTCGCAGTGCGCAGGACCAGGTCCAGCTTGCGCACGAGCCCGGTCTCGGCCCGCGCGGGGATCGTCACCCGCGAGCCGACCTTGGGTAGCTCCTTGAGGGCTGACTTGTAGTTCCCGTGCTCGTAAGTCAGGCAGCAGCGGAGTCGGCCGCAGAGGCCCGACAGCTTGTTGGGATTGAGAGGCAGTTGCTGGTCCTTGGCCATCTTCAGGGTCACCGGGACGAACTCGTGCAAGAACTGGCTGCAGCAGAACTCGCGTCCGCAGATCCCGACGCCACCCTTCAGCCGCGCTTCGTCCCGCACCCCGATCTGTCGCAGCTCGATCCGGGTGCGGAAGATGGCCGCCAGATCCCGGACCAGCTCCCGGAAATCGACCCGTTTCTCCGCGGTGAAGTAGAAGGTGATCTTGTTGTGATCGAACTGCCGCTCGACCGTCACCAGGTTCATCTTCAGCTTGCGGGCCTGGATCTTCTCCTGGCAGATGTCCCAGAATTCCCACTCGTCGCCCCGGTTCTCCGCCAGCCGGGCCAGATCCGCCGGCTCGGCGACGGCCAGGACCCCTTGCTTGCGGGCCTCCCGCCACCAGCGCGCCTTGCCGGGACCGATGTAGGCCACCTGGCCGAGATCCTTGCCGCGGTCGGCTTCCACCAGGCAGTAGCCGCCGGGCGACACCGGAACCTGGTGCCGGTTGTGGTAAAAGGACTTGCGGTTGCCCTTGAAGCGAACGAGAACCAGATCCTCGTCAGGGGGCGGGCTTTCTTCTATCGGTTCCCGGGGACGCCGGCGCCGCCGCCGCTGGCGGTCAGGCTCGCCGGACTGACGACCCCTTGTCCTTCTCGACATTGTTAATCAATCCCTGGAAAAGGAAGGCCAGGCTCAGACCGATGTTCAGGTTTCGATCGATCTCCACCTTGGCGGCCTCGATCTGTTCGAGATCCCGCAAGAGCGTGGCGCTGGTCCGCTCCCGGGCCAGTTCACCCAGCTCGTCCGCGGCGGCGGCCAGCCGCGGCACCCAGGCCTCGCCCCGGGCTCGGCACATGAGCAACTCACTGTAATACAAATTCAGCATCTCGCAAAGCTGGATGGCACGCTCCCGCTTGCCGGGACTGTCCTTGGCGTCCGGCACCTTCTGGTCGGCGTCGGCCGGGACCATTTCCGCGGGGATGGCACCGTTGTGCAGCGAGTCGGCCGCCGCCTGGGCCGAACCGGCCCGACCCTCGTGAATCCAGCCGAAGATTTTCCGCGCCCAGTTCTGCAGAGCCCGGGCCTGGGGCTCGAGCAGGGCCAGCGCCTTGCGGGCGTTCCCGTCGGCCACCCTGCACACGAGCTCGGCCTCGTCCGGGGACGCCAGGTCGCGGTCGACCAGCAGGGAGACCAGCTCTTCCTCCTGGTAGAGGTCGAAGCGAACCTGCTGGCAGCGCGACACGATGGTCGGCAACAGGGCGGAGCGATTGGTGGTCAGCAGGAAGAAGAGCGAGCGGGGCGGTGGTTCCTCCAGGGTCTTCAGGAGCGAGTTGGCGGCGCCGGCGGTCAGGCGATGGCTGTCGGCCACCACGGCTACCTTGTACTGGCCCTGGAAGGCTTGCCGGCGCAGGAAACGCAGCAACGACCGCACGCTCACCGGGCCGGGATCCTCTGGATCGCCGATGGTGACGTTGGCGGTGGCGGCGAAGGCGGGCTGGTAGAAGGGATTCTCCTGCTTGCGGATCAACAGCTCGCGCAGTTCGTCAACCCCGATGGAGGCCGGCGCCGGGCCGATCCAGCGAATGTCGGGATGCTGGAAGGTGGCGGCTTTCTGGCAGCTCTCGCAGAGGGGACGGTCGGTACAAGCGGGCTCGCGCGGGCAGTTGGCCAGACGGGCGATCTCCAGGGCCGTGGCTTCCTTCCCCACTCCCTCCGGGCCCACGAACAGGTAGGTCTGGCTCAGCTTCCCCGAGGCCAGGACCTGCTGGAAGCGGTCCAGAACGGTCTGCCGCCCCGGGAAGACCACAGGCTGCACTATCGATTCCTTGGTCTCAGCCAGTCGGAAGGATCCAGCGGGGTCTTGCCCCGCCTGATCTCGAAGTACAGGCCGGACTCGCCGTTGCCCTCGCCCTTACCGACCTCGGCCAGGATCTCGTTGCGGCCGACGTTGGCACCCCTGGCCACGAACACGCGGTCGAGGTGGGCATACAGCGAATAGTAACCGGCGCCGTGGTCAAGGATAACGCAAACCCCGAAGCCGGGCAAATTGTCCGCGAACTCGACCTGGCCGGCGGCGACTGCAAAGACGGGAGTACCCCGGTAGGCGGCGATGGTCACGCCGTTGTTCAGCGTCACGGTCTTGAATTCAGGGTGGACGGAACGGCCGAAGGTGGTGACGACTTCCCCGGTGACCGGCCAGTCCAGGGTGCCCGCAAGCGCGGCGAAGGATCCGTCCTGGTCGTCCGCGGCGGGCGCCGTGGCTTCCCGCTGGCGCTCCAGGTCGGCCAGCAGGTTGGCCAGGTTATCCTGTCTCTCCCGCAGAGCGGAGAGCGCCTGCTCCGCCTCGCCGCGTTCCCGCTGCAGCAACGCCAGGACTGCCCGGCGCTCGGCATCGACCTGCTCCAGGCGTTCCCGCTCGCGGCGCGCCTCTTCCCGAGCCTCCCAGAGCCCGGCCAGGGTCGCCTGCAGTTGCTGTCGGGCCTGGCCGACCTCATCGTGCTCCTGCCGGGTCCGAGACATCAGGCGTCCGTCCTGTCGGGCCATCAGGGTGGTGAACTTGAGGCGGGTCACGAGCGAGGAGAAGCTGTCCGCGGTCAGGACCAGCTCGAGGTGCCGCCGGGGCCCCTCGACGTAGAGAGACCGCATCCGCCGGGCCAGACGGGACTGGCGCGATTGCAGGGCGTCGGCCGAGCGGGCGAGCCTGACCTGGAGGCTGTCGCTCTGCCGGACGAGGATCCTCTCCCGGTGATCCAGGCCGGCCAGGAGCTCGCGGACCAGGTCCATCTCCTTGACCAGGCCTTCCAGTTCCCGGGCGGTGTCCCGCTCCTCGGTGGTCAGGCCGGCGATTCTTTCCCGGTGGGCGGTAATCTCCTGCCGCAGGCTTTCCAGCTCCGCGTTGCTGCGCCGGATCTGGTCGGCCAGGCGGCCCCCCGACAGGGCGGAGTCGCCCTCGGCGAGGCTGCCAGAGACGGCCAGGACGGCCAGGGTAGCGGCGATCGCGACCGTGTATGCGGCAGGCGTCCGCATGGGCGGTTCCTCACAGATGGAGGTACTTGCGCAGGGCGGCGTAGGCCCCCGCCAGCCCGAGGCCGACGCAGAAGGCGACGAACCCGCAGATCTGCAGCGGCGAGAAGAAGATCATACCGCCGATCTCGGGCCGCAGCAGCTCGAAGGCCCCGCACAGGATGGCCATGGCGACCAGCCCCCCGAGCAGACCCTGGAACATGCCCTCCCACAGGAACGGCGTGCGGATGAAGGAATTGGTGGCGCCGACCAGCTTCATGATCTCGATGACCCGGGCCGAGGCCGCCACGGTGAGCTTGACCGTGTTCGAGATCACGAACACCGCAGCGATGAAAACCACCAGCCCCACCAGCAGGCTCGCCATCCGGAACAGGAAGGCCCAGCGTTCAAGCACCTCGACCCAGGCCTGGCTGAAGGCGATGTCCGAAACCTCGGGCCACCCCAGCAGGCTGTCGTGCACCGCCTGAGCCCCGCTGGCTGTCCGGGCGGCGGCGACCAGGGTGACGTGGAAGGAGGCCGGCAAGGGGTTTCCCTGGAGACTGTCCAGCAGCTCGGCATCCTCACCCAGCTCCTGCCGGAACTCGGCCAGCGCCTGCTCCTTGGGGATGTAGATCGCGCTCCGCACCCCGTCGAGGGCCAGGATTCGCAGCTGCAGGTCGGCCCGGGTCTCCTCGTCCAGCTCCTCGTGCAGGAAAACCCGCAGGTCGATACCGGTGCGGGCGTTGGTGAGCAGGGCGCCCAGATTGATGGTCACCAGGGTGAACAGGGCGAGCACCAGGAGGGCCGAGGCCATGATCAAAACCGTGACACCGGTGGTCAACTTCCGCCGCCGGAAACCGGACAGCGCTTCCCGGAACAAGTAAGCCACTTGTTCACCTCTGAGCACGGCTCTGCTCCTGTGGTTCCGGCTTCTCGCCCTTCGGCCGGGCCCCGGATTCTTCGCCCGGCCGGTACATGTGGTCGGCGAGGTGGGCCGACCGATCCACAGGCATCCGGCGCTCCTGATCCGAGACCAGCCTGCCTCCATCGAGCACCAGCACCCGCTGCCCGAAGCTCTTGACGATCTCGTGGTCGTGGGTGGAGAAGAGCACGCAGGTGCCACCGTCGTTGATGGCGAACAGCAGGTCGATTATCTCCTGGGCCACCACCGGGTCCAGGTTGCCGGTGGGCTCGTCCGCCAGCAGGATCTTCGGAGAGTTGACGATGGCGCGCGCGATGGCCACCCGCTGCTGCTCTCCCCCGGACAGGGTTTGCGGCAGGCGAGAACGCTTGTCCCAGAGACCGACCTTGGCCAGTACCCTGGTAACGTTCTGCTTGATTTCGGCCCCCGGCATTCCCACGACCAGCTGGGCAAAGGCCACGTTATCGTAGACGCTGCGGTCCTCGAGTAGCCGGAAGTCCTGGAACACGAACCCGATCTCGCGCCGCAGCAAGGGGATCTTGCGCCGGTTCATGCGGGTCGAGACCATCCCGCGCACGATGACCTGCCCCTTGGTCGGGAAGGTATCCATGGCCACCAGGCGCAGGATGCTGGTCTTGCCCGCCCCGCTCGGCCCGGTGATGCAGAGGAACTCCCCGTTGGTCACGCTGAAGCTGATATTACGCAGGGCGGCTTTTTCGCCGAAGGCCAGATCCACATGGTAGAATCCGATGATGGTCCGCGGATCGAGGGGGCCCTTGTAGATCTTGCTGTCGACCTGCAAAGCGTTCTCCCTGCAAGATTTGGCAAATCCGGCTTCTGGTGCGTCGCGCCGGTGCTTTGCACATTCCGTGCCCACAGGGGTCCTTTCCGGCCGGCCGCCGCAATTCCCTCCTCAATCACCGGGCCGCATGTTTTGCCCCGCGGAAACGCCTCGTGTAAATTCGTGTATTTTAACTAGTTACACGGTTAATTACTTTCGGCAAAAACCCGTATAATGTGCAAATTCCTGGAGTCCACCAGTTGTGATCTGGGGATGGCGTCCGGCTATCCGGTGACCGGGCAACGCCTCGGGCCAAGGCCTAGCCTTTTTGGTCGACGAAGAAGCGGGAGCGAAGGGATTTCACGTACCGCACCAGCTCGGCATCCAGCTTCTGGGATTCCAGGAGCCGCCGGATGTTACCCTTCACCTCGGCGAAGCTCAGGGTCCGACCGTAGGTACGTTCCTTGAGGAGGAAGATGTAGAAACCGGCCGGGGTGAGCAGGGGCTCGGTCACCTCGCCGGCCTTAGTGTCCCGCAGGTGATCCTGGAACTGGGCGGACAGGTCCTCCAGCCGGAAGGTACCCAGGTCCCCGCCGCAGTGGGCGGAGGCGGGGTCGCTGCTCACCTCGGTGGCCACGGTGCTGAACGGTTCGCCGGCGAGCAGGCGTGCGTGAGCGGCCTCGGCCAACTTCCTGGCGGCGGCCACGTCCTCCTCGGTCACGGTCAGGGGGAAGAAGATCTGGCTGATGGCCCTGCCCTCGGTAGTGATGGCATCGAGGTGGATGATGTGGACTCCGCGGGTGGTGACGTTCGGCAGGCTGTTCCGACCCT
>CAZAHC010000170.1:0-7369 GCA_964484595.1 uncultured Fibrobacteraceae bacterium
CCCCCTTGCGGGTGACGTGGTGATCCCGCCAGGAAAGGCCGGTCAGCAGGCTGGGCACCGCCACCAGGGTGAACGGTGCGTTGGAGAAGACACGCGTGAAGCGCAGACCCTCGGCGGCCAGCCCGTCGATCCGGGGTGATGTGGGGCGGTCGTAGCCGTAACAGCTGAAGTGATCGGCCCGGGCCGCATCGAGCAAGATGATGAAGACGTCAGGTTGCTGGACGGGTAGCCCGGCTGTGTTCTCGGCGGCGGGTGATCCGGTCTCCCGGTCGCCGGTCTCGGCCAGGCTCACCAGCTCCCAGTCCCCGGGCGCCGGCTGCGCTGCGTTCAGCTTCTCCCAGCGCTGCTGCTCCTTGGCGGTCAGGTTCCCCCGGATCTGCAGGCGGCGCAGGAAGAGGGCCAGGGGGCGAGGATCGGCCTCGCGACTGCGGGCCGGCACGTGAACCGAGGCCGCCAGGGTGAGCGTGTTGTAGCCCTGCTTGACGAGACGATCCGGCAAGAGGGTGTCGAGCCGAGCCACGGCCCACTGGTCCTCCAGGGCAATCTGGCCGACGGGTTTGCCGTTCAGGAGCACCGACAGCTGCTGACCCTGCCGGGCCAGGGCCGGCAGGGTGCTGCAGTCCAGGCTCAGGGAGCAGTTCTTGCCCTCCAGGAGAACCTGGACGGTCGCCTCGTCACCCAGCGACCACAGACCATGGGCGGACGGGTTCCGGGACCAGCCGGCATCGAACCAGTGCAGGCCGACGTCGGCGCCGAAAAGGGTCTCGAAGGCAGCGTCCTCCCTGCTGCCCTCGAACTCGTAATCCACGAGGACCACCTCCTGGCGGTCCTCCGGGGCGCAGGAGCTGCCGGCAAGCATCGCTAGGAAGGCCAGGACGAAAAAAATGGGTCGCAAACCAGAACCTCCAGGCCCCAGGCAGGCGGGAAGCAGGGATCATCCACGCTCGGGGACAATAGAGGCCCTGGGAAATCGGCTCAAGAAAAAGCCGGGGGCATAGAGCCCCTATCAAAACCACCTCCTGCTGTGGCCGGCTGCAAGAGCCGCCAGCTTCGTTCTCGAGCGAAAAGGTCCTCAACGGCCCTACGGGGCCGCCTCCGGGCCTTTTCGCCCTCGAGCCTCGCTGGCGGCACTTTCGCACGGCCTCGCGACGGAGGAGGTTTTGATGGGGGCTCTTAAGATTGTCCTGGCGGCCCGATTGCCCTAGACTCAGGGGAGGAACCGCATCGAGGGGGCCTGCGGCCGGGGCAGCACGGGATCCGGCCAGCGTGGGGACGGGTGATTACTTGGCAAAGAACACGAACCGAGCCGAAGACCCCAGGAGGCCAATACATCTCCAGGAACTTTCCGTGGAGCTGCAGGAGAACGGACCTGAGCCGGCGCGGGAACGGGCTCGCGGGGAAGTCTGGTTGCTCCTCAACTCGGTGCTGCTGCGCTTCCTGTTCTTCCACTCCGGGCGCCTGGGCCGCGTCTCGGCCGAGGACGTCGAGGACATCGCCGCACAAAAATCGTTGGATTTGCTCCGCCGGGCCGAACTTGGTCAGTGGAGCCTGGCGGGACGGTCCCCGGCCGAGATCACGGGGTTCCTGACCAAGGTGGCCAGGAACGGTCTGCTGGACCACCTGCGCAAGACCAGCCGCCAGGTTCAGCCCGACGAGGAGGAGCGGCCGGACTGGGATGCCGGCCACGGTGGCTGGCAGGACGATGCGGCCACGGAGGCTCAACCGCAGCTGCGGGTGGAGCGCAGGGAGTTCGCCGAGGCGCTGCGCGTGTGCGCCGAGGCTCTCAACCCTCGCTCGCGATTGATCTGGTTCTTCCGGGTCTTCCTGGAGATGCCGAGCAAGAAAATCGCGGCCCACCCCGAGGTTGAACTGAAGGCGAGCCACGTGGACGTCCTGCTGCAGCGGGCCCGGGAGGCGGTCCGCGAATGCATGGACCGGAAAGGTTTCCAGCCACGAGATATCCCCCCGGGCGTGTTCGTCGAACTGTGGAGGGCGTTTCGGGTCGAGCTGGACGGTTGATCGGCCGGAGGACCCTCCGGGACCCCACGGAGCAGCGTGATGAACAGTCGCAAGATTTCGGGACCACTTGGTGTCGAGCAGAGCCCCCACCTGGATGAGAACAGCTGTCTGGATCTGCTCCACGGTCTGGTCCCGGCCGAGCAAAGAGACCGGTACCTGGCTCACCTGGGCGATTGCCCGGCCTGCGAGCAGGTCTTGCGGAGCGTTGTCGCGGAGCGGGAACACACGCGGGCGGTCTGGGACCTGCGCGTGTTGCCGAACGGCCGGTACGTCGCCGAGAGGTTAGGCGAGCCCGCTCGCCGGCAGGTGGCCGACGAGACCACCGGTCCGGGCGCGAGCAAATGGCGGCGCCTGCGCTTCGTCGCCGGCCGTCCCCGGCTCCGCTGGGCCTTCGGCCTCGCGGCTGCCGTGACGGTTGTTTTCCTGGCCCTGTGGCCGGTGGTGCAGCCGGCGCCGGACAGCTCCCTGCTGCAGGTGCTACCGTCGTACGCGGCCGACGTCCGCTTCCGGGACGCCGTCGACGCCCTGGACAACGCAGACCTCACCGCCGGGCTGCAGGCCTACGCCGCGGGCGATCTCGGCCAGGCCATCGAGTTGCTTGGTCGAGCCGAGGTCACCGGACCGATCGACACGGTCCGCAAGCTGTATCTGGGCAACGCCCTGGCTTTCGAGGGTCAGTTTCACCGGGCGGTCCAGGTCCTCGAGAACGAGGCCTCCGGCACCTTGCCCGATCCCTGGGGCAGCGAAGCCCGCTGGACCCTTTTCGTCGCTCTCCGGGCCTCCCAGCGCCAGGCCAGCGCCGACTCGGTGCTGAAGGTCCTGGCGGCCGAGCCGGGAGAGATCGGCGACCGAGCCAGGACGTTCCTGGCCGGTGGGGGAAACGAATAACTGAGGACGTGCCCACATTTCCGGGCCGGGGTGGTCGAACCGGGCTGCGGTTTGCGAAACCCGGGCTGACAGCGCCTAGGGGGAATCATGGTCTGGGGACACGTACGGGTCTTTCTTTCCTGTTTTTTTGTTTTCCTGCTTCTTTTTCAGTTTCTCGGCACCTCTCCCGCGGCCCCGGCTGCGGAGTACGCGGGCGCGCTGCCCGATTCGCTCGCCGCGGCGATCGAGGAAGCCCGGGTCGCCGGCCACTACGCCGACGCCCTGGCCCTCGCCCGACCCGCCCGGGACGAGTTGCAGACGGACCCCTCCGCCCAGCCGTGGGCGGTGGGCGACGCCGGCAGGCTGGTCGACCTGTTCGAGCGGATCCTGGCCCTGCCGGCATTGGCCCGGCAGGAGCTGGCCGCGGCTGATGCGCTGTTGCCGGAGATCACCCGGCTCGGGCAGGAGGGCGATCACGCGGCGGCAGCGGACCTCGCCGCTCGTCGCCACGCGGCCCTGGAACACCAGCTCGGCCCCGCTCACCCGGAGGTTGCGGACGCGGCCTTCGCCCAGGGCAGTTGCCTGGTCTCTGCCCGGGATTTTCCAGGCGCGGAGGGTTTGTTCCTGGCCGCCCTCGCGGTGCGGCGGGAGGTCCTGGAGCCGGAACACCCGGCCATCGCGGAGAACCTGAAGGAGCTGGCCCGGCTCTGCTATCGCAAGGGCGATTTCAAGGGTGCGGAGCCCTTGCTGCGCGAGGCTCTGGTCATCGCGCGCGCGGTCCGGGGGGACGAGCACCTTGACACGGCCAAGTACCTGTACGACCTGGGGGCCGTGCTGATGGGGGGCGGCCATTACGCCGCCGCCGAGCCGCTGTTCCGGCAGGCGCTGGTCCTGCACCGCAAGCTGCTGCAGGAAGATCATCCCAAGATCGCCCACAACCTCAACGCCCTGGGTGTACTGCTCAAGCGCAAGGGCGATCTCGAGGCCGCCGAGCCGATCTACCGGCAGGCGCTCGAGATGCGGCGCCGGCTGCTGCCCGCCGATCACCCGGACATTGCCTGGAGCCTGAGCAACCTGGCCGGCTTGCTGTGCGACCGGGGCGATTACACGGAGGCGGAACCCCTGCTGCGACAGGCGCTGGCGATGCAGAAGCGCCGCCTGGGCGAGGACGCCGAGGATCTGGACATCGCCCAGGTCCTGCACAACCTGGCTCACTCCCTCCGTTACCAGGAAAGGCTGGACGAGGCCGAGGAGCTCTTCCGCGAGGCGTTGCGGATGACGCGGAAGATCCTGGGCGAGGACAACCAGTTCACGGTCGGGATCCTGCACAGCCTGGCCAACGTGGTTCTGCACCAGGGGGAGCTCGCCGAGGCGGAGCAGATGTTCACCGCCACGCTAGCTTCCTACCGCAAGGTGCTCGGCGAGGAACACCAGTACGTCGCCTGGGCCCTGGCCGACTTTGCGCTCTGCCTCCAGGCGCAGGGAGATCTGGTGCGGGCCGAGCAGCTTCTGGCCGAGGCCTCGTCCATCTTCGAGACGGCCCGACTGCGCGCCGGCAGCGGTTTCGCCCGCTCCACCTTCCAGGCCTCGCCCTACTCGCAGCTCGCGGCGGTGCGGCTCCTGCAGGGCGAGGACGCGGAGGCGTGGCCGGCCGCCGAGAGAGCCCTTGGCCGCTCCCTGGCCGACCTCCTGATGGCGGCGGGGCAGCGGTCGCTCACCGCGGCGGAGGTGGCCCGGGAAGACTCCCTGCAGAGGACCCTCGGCCGGTTGGAGGGACAGCTGGCGGCCCTGCAGAAGGCCTCCCTCACCGATACCACCGGCCAGACCCGCCTGAGCTTCAAGGAGACCCGCAGCCGGTTGCTGGCGACCGAGGCCGCCTGGGCAGAGTTCGAGCGGGAGATCGCCGCCCGCTACCCCGTGACCGAGGGGCAGGCTTTTCCGCTGGAGCGCATCCAGCGCTCCCTGTCGCCGACCACGGCCCTGGTCGGGTGGCTGCACGTGGGGACCGATCTCGAGCGCATCTCTTCCTGGGGCTACATCATCCGGCAGGAGGGACCGGTCCACTGGGTCGCCCTGGAGCCTTCGCTGATCGAGGCGGAGGAGCCCACACCCGCCGACCTGGCGACCGATCTGCGAGAAACTCTCACCACCGCCGGTTCGTGGCCCTTCCGGGTGACCGATGTCACCCGGATAACCGATCAGGCCCACCGGATCTGGAACCTCTGGCTGGAACCTCTGCTGCCGCATCTCGCCGGCGCGGCTCACCTGGTGGTCGTTCCCTCCGGGCCGATGCTCGGCGTGCCGGTCGAGGCCCTCGTCGACGACGAGGAGAGGTTCGTGGGGGACCGACTGGCCATTTCCTACGCGCCGTCCGCCACCGTCTTCACCTGGCTCTGGGAACAGGCGGCCGCCCGGCCCGCGCCCCGGACCAGGAGGGCCCTGTTGCTCGGCGACCCGCCCTTCGCCGCGGAGCACCTGTCCGCCATGGAACGCGAGCGGAACGAGGACCGCCAGCCGACGGGTGCAAAAGGGAACGAGGACAACCTTGCCCACAACCTGCGCGGCGCCCTCGCCGGGGACGAGGAAGCCCTGGCCGGCCTGCCGCGCCTGCCGCGGACGCGGGACGAGGTCCAGCGGGTGGCCGCTGTTTTTCCCGGCGCCACGAAACTGCTGGGCCCGCAGGCCAGCGAGCAGGAGATCTTCCGGCTGGTCGAGGCCGACAAGTTGCGGGAGTTCGACTTCATCCACCTGGCGACCCACGCCCTCGTGGACGACGAGGGGCCCGAGCGCAGCGCTCTCATCCTCTCCCGGACCAACCTGCCCGATCCCCTGGAGGCGACCGTGGCCGGCGAGCGGATCTTCGACGGCCTGCTGACCATGAAGGAGATCGTCCGCACCTGGCAGCTGGACGCCGAGCTGGTTTGCCTGAGCGGCTGCCAGACCGCCCTCGGCAAGAAGGCCGGCGGTGAAGGATACATCGGCCTGGTGCACGCCTTCCTGCAGGCCGGCGCCCGCAGCCTGCTGGTGAGTCTCTGGCGCGTCGAGGACGAGGCGACCGCACTGCTGATGAGCCGGTTCTACGAGAACCTGACCGGGTCCTACCAGGACGAGCGCGCCGGCCTGCGCGGCCAGGCCATGCCCAAGGCCGCCGCGCTCAGCGAGGCCCAGCGCTGGTTGCGTGGCTACACCAACGGCCAGGACCAGCGGATCTACCGCCATCCCGCCTACTGGTCGGGCTTCGTTTTGATCGGCGACCCCCGTTAGATTTCAGCCCGATATCCGAATAGGTAGGTGGGACCATCAGCAGAACCAACCCGGCGCGGCCGGCGCTATCGTCGGCCCGCCGGGTTGTCCCGGCCCCGGTTATTTCAACCCCTATCGACCGTCCGGCGAGAGGGTAACCCATGCCGAAGCTCTGGATCGTGCTTGCGGGGATTCTGCTCTTGAGTTTGGCGGGGGTGGCCCTGCCCGCGACCGAGACGCCCGCCTCCGGGCCCGACCGCTCGGCCTACCGGTTCGCCGACGCCGCCTTCGGGGGTCGATTGCAGGGCGAGACCATTCTCGCCGGCAAGGCCCCGCTGGACAGCGTTGCCCTGCTGGGCGGGCTCGGCCGCGACGACGGTGATTTCCAGGACGCCGCCGGGGCGCCGAGCTGGGACGGCTGGACTCACATCGACATCACCCAGCGCCACGAGGAATTCTGGCACGTCGACGACTACCACTGCGCCAACCTGGATCCCGGGACCGTGCCCAACCATGCCTGGTGGTGCGGGACCGAGTTCGCCGACGATTGCGGCACCGGCGATTTCGCCGGCTACGGGAACAGCTGGGACGAGCAGCTCGACTGGTGGGGCGCGGTCGGCGATTCGACCCAGGGGGTCACGGTCACGGTCGAGGCGGTATTCAATTACGACAACGAGCCCGGCTACGATTACCTGTTCCTGGAGTACGAGGCCGCGACCGGGATGCAGCAACAGGCCGTGCTGAACGGCCTGGCCGAGGCGGTGGTCCTGAACGAGACCTTTGCCCTGTCACCGGCCGACTTCGTTCCCCATCCCGGCACCGGTGAGCCGGCGGTTCACCTGCGCTGGCACTTCACCTCCGACGGCGGCTGGTCGGACGAGGATTGCCTGTGGACCACCCAGGGCGCGGCCCAGATCGATCTGATCGGCGTCTATTTCGACCAGGGGAGCGGCCCCGTCCTGCAGGGTCACCTCGAGGATTGCAACGACAACCCCGTCCAATGGACGGTCACCTTCCCGCCCGGGGTGGGCGATTTCGCCCAGGTGTGGACGGGGCTCAACGACCTCGATCCCTGCCGGACCAATAACACGCCCCAGGTGGCCTTCATCGACGACGGGGTCGTGGTCCCCGGAACGGGCGGGTACCAGTGCTGGACCTGGTGTTACGGGCCGGGCGGCTTCATCGTCAATCCGAGGGGCGGCCTGCAGGGTCCGGAGGGCCGGCTCCACAACGAGATCTG
>CAZAHC010000171.1:0-7311 GCA_964484595.1 uncultured Fibrobacteraceae bacterium
CCCCGGCATTGCTTTGGCATTTGTTTCCACTACTGCTCTCGTCCTTGCGTTCGTCCATCCCTGGCGCACTGCAAAGAAGTATGGCCTCTTCCTCTGCGCGTCAATACTCGGCTTCGTGGTGTTCGGCGTTCTGCACAACGTCTTCGAGGGTGTTGCCGGCGAGCTAGAAAGCTTACGCGTACTCCAGATTCTGCTGCAGGTGCTCGCCGTTGTTACCTTTCTTGTCGCGATTCTGGTTTGCCCGTCGGCTACCTTGGTTGGCGCAGTCGGCTCAGTTATGATGTTCATCCGCAGTCATCGCCGGTCCAAACATCATTAATTGGCCAGAAAAGACGCACTGATACCTGGAGGCCATTTTGTAGGTAGGATCTGAACATGAGTGAAGAATCCAAGGACATCAAACGGATCTTTGCAGAGGCCCTGAATCTGCAGACCTCCGAAGAGCTGGCAGCATTTCTGGATGAGGCCTGCGGAGGCGATGTCGCCTTGCGGGCGGAAGTCGAGTCCTTGCTCGCCGCGCATGAGGGCGTCGGCGACTTTCTCCACACGGCAGCCGTCGGACCGGTCGCCCCCTCGGACGCCTTGCCCGAGATCGATCGCCCCGGGGCCGTTATCGGTCGCTACAAACTGCTCCAGGTGATCGGGGAAGGCGGTTTCGGCGTCGTCTACATGGCCGAGCAGCAGGAGCCGATCCGCCGGCGTGTGGCCCTCAAGATCATCAAGCTCGGCATGGACACCAAGCAGGTCATCGCCCGCTTTGAAGCCGAACGGCAGGCCCTGGCGATGATGAACCATCCCAACATCGCCAAGGTGCTGGATGCCGGTGCGACCGAAACAGGCCGGCCGTACTTCGTGATGGAGCTGGTCAAGGGCATCCCGATCACCGAGTACTGCGACAAGAACATGCTGGGCACCAAGCAGCGATTGGCGTTGTACCAGGATGTGTGCAACGCTGTCCAGCACGCGCATCACAAGGGGATCATTCATCGCGACATCAAGCCGTCGAACGTGATGATCACGCTTCACGACGGCAAGCCTGTCCCGAAAGTCATTGATTTCGGGATCGCCAAGGCAATACAGCAGCGGCTCACCGAGAAGACGCTTTTCACGGAATACCAGCAGTTCATCGGAACCCCGCAGTACATGAGTCCCGAGCAGGCCGAGATGAGCGGTATGGACATCGACACGCGCACCGACATCTACTCTCTGGGCGTCTTGCTCTACGAGCTTCTCACCGGCACCACGCCGCACGAGGCCAAACAGCTTCGCGGTTCTGCCTATGATGAGATCCGCAGGATCCTACGCGAGACGGATCCGCCCAAACCGTCCACCCGATTGAGTACCCTGGGTGATACCCTCCTCGACGTGGCCAAGCATCGCGATGTCCAGCCCGGACGACTCCGCAAGATTATTGCCGGCGATCTGGACTGGATCGCCATGAAGTCGCTGGAAAAGGACCGCACCCGTCGCTATGCGACGGCCAATGAGCTGGCTCAAGACATCGGTCGTTTCCTTGCCGACGAAACGGTTCTGGCCGGTCCCCCTGGCGTCGCCTATCGCCTGCAAAAGTGGGTTCGCCGGCACAAGACCGTGTCCATTGCGGTGGCCGTGGTGCTGCTGCTGGCGTCGGGGGTGGGCAGCATCGCCACAGTGCAGCGTCAACAGAAGCTGGGGCGTCTGAGCGCTCTCGCCGGGGAGGGTCTTGCGAACGCGAGACTGGCCATGGCCGAAGGTGACTACGGTGGCGTTCAGCGCGAGCTGACCTACGTCATCGCGCAGCTGGAAAGCGAGAGGGCCCTCACCGCGCGCTATCGGCCCGAACTGGACGGTCTCCTGAACAGGGCGGAGCTGAAGCTTCGTCTTCAGCGCTATCGATCCCTGGTGCAGTCTGCCAGATACGCGACCCAGCCGCTCATGGGTCTGCTGCCGGAGTACTGGAGCTGGTCCGACAAGGAGCTCAGGGCGCGCCTCATCGAAGCGCGCGACCGTTGCCGGGAGCCACTGACGATCTTCGGCCTGATCGACAATCCCGACTGGCTGGACGATCTCGAGCAGCTCCCCCTGGACCCAGCCGAGGCACGGTTCGTCCGTGATTCGGCGACGGAACTGCTGTTCATGCTGGCCGACGCCCAGCATCGCATCGGCAGGCTCAGCTTCGCCGGGAGCGGCACCGTCTGTACCAAGCGAGCCATCGCCTATCTCAACCAGGTCGAAGCGCTGGCACCCGCGCTGCGATCGCTCTACGTGTATCGCAGCCACTACTGGGAGCTTGTCGGCCAGTTGGAGTGGTCCGCTGCGGATGCCGCGCGTGCCGAGACGGTCGAGCCGTCGACCTGGCTCGATCACTGGCTGCTGGCACATCAAGCCAGGCCGGATCAGCAACGCACCATCGAAACCTGGCCGGATCAGCAACGCACCATCACGGAACTGGAACGCGCCATCGCCCTCAAGGTCGATGATTACTGGACCTGGTACGCCTGGGGGCTGGCTTTCGAGTGGGCCGAAGAGTATTCCGAGGACCGAATCCACCATGCCATGAGTGTCTGCATCAATCTGAACCCGCAAGAGGCTGCGGGATGGATCGGCCGGGGGTCGGTGGGCATGCAGCCCGGTCCGTCGGGACGTGAGGCGGCCATCGCCGATCTTACCCGGGGCCTGGAATTGACCGACGATCGAGGCTTACGAAGCCTTGCTCATTACTACCGCGGCGTCACGCTGTCGCGATCGGGCGACCTGGATGCTGCCTTGCGAGATCTCTCACACGCGGTCGAGGCCGAGTCGAATTTCCCGGGCTGCCTGGTCGCTCGTGGTGAACTGTACCTGACACTCGGCGACAGAGAACGAGCGCAGGCAGATTTCCGGGAGGTCCTCGATAGATTCCCCCGACCGGCCAAGCCGAGTGAGTACATCTGGCGAAGGCGGGCGCTCCGGTATCTGGAGGAATGGGAGGCGATCATCGAGGAGTGCCACCTGCAGGTGGCTCATCCGGACAACGTCTTTGCCAACCACACCTCCCTGGCCCATGCCCACTACCGGCTGGGCCGGCACCAGGAGGCGGCGCAGATCCTCCGGAATGCCACGGCGGCCGAGGAGTCCTTCGTCCTGGCCATGGCTCTGTGGAAGCTGGGCAGGGAAGAAGAAGCCCGCGCTTCCTACCGGCGGGGTGTGGACTGGATATCACGAAAAGGGCCCGGAGCGCTGGCGGGCAACCGGGTCGGCGCCTACGAATCCGAGGCGGCGGCATTGCTCGGGGTCGCCGAGTCCGACAGGCCGGTACAGCCGACCCGGGAGCGGTAACCCGAGCCCATCGCGAAGGAGACAGGTCATGGCAGGGAGAACGATCGGCTGGCTGTTCGGGACGATCCTGTGCGCGGCCGGCGTCTTGTCGGCGGTATCGTGTACGACCACGACCGAGCCCGGACCGGCCGAAGCGGCTTACGAGCTGAGGATGAATGGCAAGCTGGATGAAGCAGTGCGGATTCTCGAGGATGGGCTGGCCCGGAATCCTGAAGACGCCGCAAGCCACTTCGAGCTGTCGCGGGCGAAGCTCCACTCGGCGCTCGGCAATTCCCGTCAGATCGAGGACCTGGTGACCGAGGCGCGGCAGTCGCTCGGCCGGGCCATGGCGCAGGACTCGACCAGCGTGGTTTATGCCTTCTACGCCGGGCAACTCGAGTTATTCGCCGCCTTCCTGGCGATGAACCTGGGCGAGGCCGACGCGGCGGAGCGAGTGAAGCACAGTTGCGATGCCTTCGCCACCGCACTACGGCTGAAACCCGACTATTGTGAGGCGATGCTCCACCTCGTCGAGATCTATGGCTCGCTGCCCGCGGAGTTGGGCGGTGATCGGTCCCGGGCGGAGACCTACATGTCCGAGCTGGTGATGATGGACGAGATCTTTGGCCTGAAGGCGCGCTCGGTGCTCGAGGAGGTGGGCGTCGAGGAATGGCAGGCACTGAGCGAGAAGCATCCCGACAACACCAGCGTCCTCGAGGAGCTGGGCAAGGCGTACCTGCGTGAAGGGAAAGTGACCGAGGCGGGCAACTGTTTCGACGCAGCGGTCGCGATCGATTCCAGCATGGTGATCCTCTACTTGGATCTCGGCAGGTATCATCTCGGCTGGACGATGGAGAGGATGAAGGCCGAGGATCAGGCAACACAGGACTCGCTGCAGACCCACCTGGCGGCCGCCGACGCTGCCATGCGTAGATATCTGGAAACCGATCACCCGGCCCCGATGAAGGCGTATGCGCTCAGAATGCTCTCGCATGTCAAGCACGGAGCCGGTGAAAAGGAAGAGAGGGACCGGCTCAAAGCGGAGGCGAAAGTCCTGGATCCCTACCATTGCCGGACGACAGGGGGTCCGTCGTCGGTGCTGTTCACGTCGCCGGGCGAGATCGTGCACGACCAACGGTTCTGACCAGACCATTCTAACCCCGATTTTCCCTTTCGGTTGGCCCAAAAACGTCTATATTGGTCCGCCAAATTCCCCCTTGGTCATTTCCGAGCTGAATCTGGAGGATCCGCACCGTGCAGGTCGGCATTATTGGGCTGAAGTCCACTGGCAAGACAACGCTGTTCAACGCCATCACTGGCGCCGCCGTACCCACCGGCCAGGGAGGCGTCGAGGTGCACCGTTCCATCGGGAAGGTGCCCGATCCGCGGCTGGACTGGCTGACCCAATTGCACGCCCCGACCCGTCAGGTCAACGCCCAGGTCGAGTGGGTCGACGTGCCCGGCTTCGCTCCCGGTGAGGTGCCCGACGGCCGCCGCGATGCGACCCGTTTCCTGGAGGAGGCCCACAAGGTGGGCGCCCTGGCCCAGGTCGTTCGCTGTTTCGACAGCGGTTTCGGCGAGCCCGATCCCGCCGGCGAGATCGAGACAGTGGCCCTCGAATTGATCCTGGCCGATTTGCAGATCGTCGAAACCCGGCTGGAAAAGCTGGCCAAGGAGAAGCAGAAGCTGGGCAAGGTGGCCAATCCCCTCGAGCCCGCTCTAATGGAGCGGCTGCGGGATCAGCTCGAGGCGGGCGGTCCGCTGCGGGCGGTAGAGCTGAACCGTGACGAGCGCAAGCTGGTGTCGGGGTTCTCCTTCCTGACCCTCAAGCCGATGATCTTCGTGCTGAACCTGGCCGAGGGCGAGTCGGCGACCGAGAAGACCCTGGGCGCGACCGCCGCGACCGGGGGCGAGGTCGTCTCGCTCTGCGCCAAGGTGGAAGAGGAGCTGGCCGAGCTGCCCATGGAGGATGCGGCCGAGTTCCTGGCCGACCTGGACATCGCCGAGCCAGCCCTGAACCAGATGATCCGAGCCGCCTTCGACGCCCTTTCCCTGATCACCTTCTTCACCATCGGCAACGACGAGTGCCGGGCCTGGACCGTTCGCCGGGACGCCCCGGCCCCCGAGGCGGCCGGCGCCATCCACAGCGACCTGCAGCGCGGGTTCATCCGGGCGGTGGTGGTGGCCTACGACGAACTGCGCGCCGCCGGCGACATGGCCGCGGCCAAACAGGCCAACCGGGTGCGGGAAGAGGGCAAGAACTACCAGATCAAGGACGGCGACGTGATGGAGATCCGGTTCAGCGTATGATCCCCATGTCCGCTCATTCCCCCGACCGGTAATAGAACTCGTTTCAAAACCCCCTTTGTCGCGAGGCCGTGCGAAAGACCCGCCAGCGAGGATCGAGGGCGAAAAGGCCCGGAGGCGGCCCAGTAGGGCCGTTGAGGACCTTTTCGCCCGAGGACGAAGCTGGCGGGTCTTGCAGCCGGCCACAGTAGAAGGGGGTTTTGAAACGAGTTCTAGGTGTCAGCGGGCAGGCCGTCGTTGTCGGCCCAGCAGCCGGCAGGTATCCCCATAGCGAACAAAGGACCAGCCAGGCTGCCTGATCAGATTCGCGCAATCCTCTCCCATCTTCATTCGTCTACCTCACACTGGATAAGGTCCAGACCTACGAGGACGGCGAGCTGGTCGAGGCCCTCTTCGTAAACTCCGCCGACCGCGAGCTCGTTTTCTTAGGCGGCAGAGTGCGCCCCGGGGACCAGCGACGGGTGTTGTGGCGCTGGAAGGAGAGGGAAGGTACCGGCCCCAGCAACGAGCCCGGCCGTGGTGACCGTCAGGTCCCACGACCGGGCTCTTCTCGTTGGTTCCGGTCTGGCAGGGCCGGCGCGAGACCGGCACCGCCCTACTTCATCAATGTCATCTTCTGGCTGAACGCCTGGTCGGCGCTCACCATCCGACAGAAATAGGTGCCGGAGGCCACGTCGCGGCCGTGGCCGTCACGACCGTCCCAGGAAACCTCGTGCCGGCCGGCCTGGCGCACGTCATCCATCAGGACCCGCACCAGCCTGCCCGTCACGTCGAAGACCGCCACCTTCACCTGTCCCTCGCGGGTCAGGTCGAAGGAGACCTTGGTCCGCGGGTTGAACGGGTTCGGTGTGGGCGGATGCAACCTGGCCAGCTTCGGCAACTCGTCGCCGACGGCCGTCCCCGTGGGGGCGAGCCAGTCGAGAACCCGATCCATCACCAGGTGGCGATCGGCGGCGGCGTTGATGGTCTCGAAGCTGAAGGTCATGAAAACGGTCTTGTAGCTGTAGGTGGCGTTCTCGTAGCGATTGCCGGCGCCGGTGCCCGGGCCGACGTACTGGAAGATCCGGGTGGAACCGGTACCCATGGGTGCCAGGCAGTCGGGATCGTAATACGTGCCGGAGCCGTCGCCACCGATCAGGTCGAGAACGATCCCGTCGGAGATCGGGTCGTCGGCGATGCCTTCCACGTCGGAGCTGCCGTCGAGACTGGCCTGGTAGTAGCTGCCCAGCCTCTGGATCATCCAGGATGCCCCGCCCCCGGCCTGCAGGTTGGCGGCGACGTTCTGGCCCGACAGGAACAGCCGGCCACCCCCGTAAAGGTAAGTGTCCACCACTGCCCGTTCGTCCGCATCGAGGGCCGGCGCGAGATCGCCGCAGACCCAGACAACGCTCTGGAAGTCATCCATGGTTCCGGCATCGATCGCCATGGCGGCCTGGTCCCAGACGGCGTACGTCCGGCCCGAGGCCGCAATCGACGGTCCGAACCAGTCGTGAGCGAGGTTGGCCCCGCCGTCGTCCGAGACGATCAGGATCTGCCCGCCGCCGACGATGCCGCTGAACAGGATGCTATGGTCATCCGCCTGTCCGCTCTGGGGGTGAATATCCAGGGTGACCGATCCGGAGAGATCCTCGCCACCGTTGGCCATGGTCACGTTCACGGTCTCGCTCTCGAACTGGGCGAGGGTCACCGCGGTCGGCGCATAGTAGTCCACGCCGTCGATGGTGAAGA
>CAZAHC010000172.1:0-7295 GCA_964484595.1 uncultured Fibrobacteraceae bacterium
CCGCGGGTACCGGCTGCCGCGCTGGTGGGGTTTGATGTTGTAGCCGGCGGTGCGGTAATTCAACTCCGGCCGCGGTTCACCGCGCGCGGAGCCGACGATCTCCTCGACGGTCCAGAAGACCTTCCCACGCACGTGCAGGCGCCGCCCGCTCCCCCAGAGGTTGTTGTGGCCCCAGGCTCCGAGCAGCCGCACGCGCTCGGGGCTGCCCACTCCCGCGCCCAGCTCGTAGAAAGCGGGACGGCGCTCGACGACCCTGACCGTCAGATCCGCCAGGCCGGCGGCGCTGTCCAGCCGGGTCGGGACGAAGCTGATGTCCCGGAACAGGGCGGTTTCCAGGAGCCGCCGGCGCGAATCGTCGATCGCCCCCCAGGAGAAGGGGCCGCCCTCCTCCACCTTCAGCTCCCGCGTGATCAGCTGCTCGCGGGTCCGCACGTTCCCCTCGATGACGATCCGGCCGACCCGGTAGGGAATGCCGGGCGTGATCCGGTACTCGAGGAAGGCGGTGAAGCGTTCGGGATCGTCGGTGGGTTCGAAGGTGAGAACCGGTTCGATCTGCACCTCCAGGTGGGCGTGCCGCCAGAAGAACGAACGCAGGGTGTAGAGATCCTGCCCCAGGTCGTTGAGATCCGCAGGCGCGGGCTCTCCCTCCAGCAGCAAAAGCCCCCGCCGCAACTCCTTCTCCGGGAACGACTCGGCGCCGAAGAAGTACACCCCGTCGATGAAGGTCCGGGGGCCCTCGTCGATCGAAAAGAATACCGTGTCGCCGCGACCCTGCGGATCGGCGGCGATGGAGTCGAGCTGGACGGCCACCTGGTGGAAACCGCGTTTCTCGTAGTAGCGGCGCAGCAAGCGCACCTGGGCGCCGATCAGGTCGGGCCGGTAGTGGGGAACACTCAGGGGGCGCAGCCAGGTCGGTTCCTGAATCTGGAGGATGGCCTTGAGCTCGGAGGCGGAGAAGGTCTCGTTACCCACCAGCTCGATCCGGGAAAGCCGGTGCTCCTCGAGACCGAAATCCAGCTCGTCCAGCGCCCGGGCCGGCCGCCCCCAGGGGCCACCGAGCAGGAGCGCCGCCAGCAGGGCCGCGGTCGCCGCCGGAGTGGAAACCAGAACCTTCCTCAAGCCATTCTTCCCTTGCCCGCACCGGCACGTCGGTGTATGGAATAATCCCGGATCGTACCGGTGGCACCAGCCAGGAGACGAATCTTGCCCCGAATCCTCTGCTCCCTGCTTGCCGCCTGCACGCTGGTCGGTGCTTTCGCCGGCTGCCAGGATCAGCCCGAATCACTGCAGCTGGACGATCTGACCGACGGCGAGCGACTGTTCATCGAGCGGTTCGTGACCCTGGAGAGGGCCAAGGCAGTGACCCTGGTCGCCGCCGACGCCGGACAGGCGCTCCTGGATTCGCTAGCTGCGGCCTGGGGCGACGACGCGAGGTCCGAAACCGGCCAGGGCCTGCCGGTTGCCCCGCAGCGGGCCGCCGCGGTGCAGAACCTGCTGGCCAGGATCCTGGCGGCCGAGCGGGATTCCCTGCTGCTCGCGCCCAGCCCGCGCCGCCTGCGGGCCCCGCTCCCCGATCCGTCTCCTCCGCCACCCGCGGAATGACGCCGCCGGGCCTAGCCCGGGCCGAACCTACTGTCCCGCGACCTTCAGCACGTCGACCACGACCACGAAGGTCATGAAGAGCAGCAGGATGATCAGCCCCACCTGGGTGGCGATGGCCTGGACCCGTTCGGGAACCCGCCGCCGGGTCACGACCTCGACGAAGAGGAACACGACGTGGCCCCCATCGAGCACGGGGATCGGCAAAAGGTTCAACAGGAAGAGGTTGACCGAGAAGAAGGCGATGAACTGCAGGAGGTAAGTGAAGCTCCACCGCAGCATCTCTCCGGCCAGCTGACCGATGCGCAGGGGGCCGCCCACCGCCTCGAGCCCCAGCTTGCGGGCCACGAACTGCCTCAGGACCCCCAGGGTAACGGTCATCGAGCGCCAGGTGGTCCGGAAGCTGGCCTCCAGGGCCCGTCCCAGACCCACCGGACGTTGCAGGGTGTGAGGCTGGAAGAAGATCCGACCGATGAGGGTGTCGCCCTGGACCTTGGCCAGCTTGGGCACCACCACCGCCGCCAGCTCCTGCCCATCACGCTGATACCGGATCCGGACTTCCTCGCCCCCGCTCCGGTTGATGATCCGGGCGATGTCCGAGAAGGAGGTCACCTGATTCTCGTTCAGGGTGAGGATCCGGTCCCCTTCCCGCAAGCCTATCCGGTGCGCGGGACCTTCCCGCTGCACCAGGCCGACGGTGGTGTTCCACGGTTCCAGCCCCACGGTCCAGCCCCGGCGCTCGGCGTCGAACCGGGGCGTCAGCTCTATCTCGTGGATCCAGCCGCTCCGCAGGAAGGAGAGCGGCACCGGCTGCGGTGTCTCCGGCTGGTCGAGGCTCGGCTCCACGAGCCGGGAGACCAGGTCGTACCAGAGGACCACCTTCTCGTCGTCCACGGTCAGGATCTGATCGCCCACGGCCAGGCCGGCGGCCGCCGCGGGCGAATCGGGCTCGATCCGGCCCAGGACCGTGATCGGAATGACCTCCAGCCCATCGTGCAGCAGAACACCGGCATAGAGCAGGAAGGCCAGCAGGAGGTTGAATATCGGCCCGGCCACGAAAACGGCAAGCCGCTGGTAGGCCGGCCGGTTGTTCAGGTGTCTCTCCGGGGGAATGTGCAGATCCACCGCCGCGGCCTCGAGGTTGCCCTCCTCGGTGCCCAGCGGGTATTTCCTCTCCTCCCAGGTCCCGGTGTCCTGGATCTCCTCCATGATCCCCTCGCCGGCCATCTTCACGTAACCGCCGAAGGGAATGGCCGACAGCACGTACTCGGTCTCCCCTATCCGCTTGCGCAGGATCTTCGGGCCGATGCCGATCGAGAAGGTCTTCACGTAGATCCCGAAGAGCTTGCAGAAAAGGAAGTGTCCCAGCTCGTGAACGATGATCACGAGCCCGAGCGTGAAGACGAAGGCGAAGACGGTAATGGGCAGGGTGCTGGACAAGGTTCACCTCGGCCCCGCGGAGGGGCTACCGGATGAAGGAGGCGGCCACCCGGCGCGCCTCCCGATCGACGGCCAAGGCCTCGGCCAGGCTGGCCACCGACCCGCCAGGAACCGCGGCGAGGGTCTTCTCGATCACGGTCGGCAGGTCGTAGAACTTCAACTTCTCCTGCAACAGGCTGGCGACGGCCACCTCGTTGGCTCCGTTCAGGACGATGGGGGCGCGTCCCCCCTCGAGGCCAGCCTGCCGCGCCAGGCGCAGGCAGGGGAATCTCTCCTCGTCGGGTTCGGTGAAGTGAAGGGCACCGATCCCGGGAAAATCTAGCCGCTCGGTGCTCAGCGGCCAATGCTTTTCCCCGCTGATGGCATACAGCAACGGCACCCGCATGTCCGGAGTTCCCAGCTGAGCCATCACCGCCCCGTCCCGGAAGACCACCAGCGAGTGCACGACCGACCCGGGATGGATGACCACCTCGATATCCGCATACGGAACCCCGAAGAGGAAGTGGGCCTCGATCACCTCGAGTCCCTTGTTCATCAGCGTGGCCGAGTCGACGGTGATCTTCGGTCCCATTCGCCAGGTGGGGTGGCGCAGGGTCTCGGTGAGGGTGACCTCGCGCAGCTGCGCCGGCGACAGGTCACGGAACGGTCCACCCGAGGCGGTCAGGACCAGGCGCTCCACCTCGTCCCGGTCCCGGCCGATCAGGCACTGGGCGATGGCCGAATGCTCTGAGTCGACCGGCAGCAGCTCCGCGCCCCCGGCCCGCACCGCCTCGCCGACGAGCTCGCCGCCGACCACCAGGGATTCCTTGTTGGCCAGGGCCACCCGCAGACCCCGCCGGGCGGCGACCAGCGTCGGGGCGAGGCCCACTGCGCCCACCAGCCCGTTGACCACGCAGTCGATCCCGGGCACCGAGACCACCTCCTCCAGGCCGGCGGCGCCGGAGCCAAGCAAGCGGTCCCGCAGGGCGGGCAGCCCGGCCGCCGCCTCGCGCGCGGCGGGATCGTAGACCGCCACCTGCGGCGGCTCGTGGTCCGGCAGGGCAGCCAGCCGCCCCAGCAGCTCCGTCAGGCGATCGATCTGCGAGTTGACCGCCACCGCGACCAGGCGAAACCGCTCGGGAAAACGCTGGACCAGGTCCACCGTCTGCGCCCCGATCGACCCGGTCGCCCCGAGCAGGGCGAGTCGCGCGGGGGCCGCCTGCTCGCGCCGTTCGCTCCCGAAGCGGTACAGAGGGGCGCAGGAAGGGTCAGGGGGCGACATCGATCCAGCCTCCACCGGAAAACGAGCCCGGGCCTCAGAAGACCACGAAGCGGAAGTAGTAGTACAGCACCGGCCCCGTGAAGAGAAGGGAGTCGAACCGATCGAGAATGCCGCCGTGGCCGGGCAGCAGACTCGCGGTGTCCTTGATCCCGACGTCCCGCTTCATCAGGGATTCCACCAGGTCCCCCAGCTGGCCGCAGAAACCACCGAACAGGCCCAGCAGGGTTCCGGCCAGGGGCGTGACGAACGGCAGGAAGGTCTTGGCGCAGAGTAGACCCGCGGCGGCAGATCCGATCAGGCCTCCCACCGCCCCCTCGATGCTCTTGTGGGGACTGACCCGGGGCAGCAGCGGGTGCTTGCCGATCGCCACCCCGATGATGTAGGCGGCGCTGTCACCCACCCAGGTGATTGCGGCCACGAAAAAGACCAGCCGGGTGCCCACGCCGTCGGCGACGCCGACAATGCCCGGCAACTCCCGCAGCATCACCAGGTGGCTGCCCAGCCAGCCGACGTACAGCACCCCCAGGACGGTCACCGCGATGTGAGTCAGGGAATGAGCCATGTCGCGCCGGAACAGTTCCCGGATCATGATCAGCAGCAGGGTCATCGTCATCAGCAGGGTGATGGCCACCCCGCCGCGATAGACGTACCAGCACACCCCGAGCCCACAAAGAATACCGATGGACTTGTAGGGCCGGTAACCCTTGGCCGCGAGCAGGTCGTAAAACTCGCGCAAGCCGAGGAAGATGATCAGATTGACCAGCAGCAGGAAGTAGATGCCGCCGCGCCAGGTAATGAGGAAAAGGCAGGGAACGCCGAGCAGGATCACGGCCACCCGGGGCACGATACCGGCCTGCTGGAAACGGCGCCAGGCAGAGGCCGACGCCGCGGACTTCTGCTCTTCCGGCTGGTTCACGACCTCACCTTCAGAAACCGCTTCCAGAAAGCGGAGTCCAGCGGGGCGGGCTCGCCGTCGCCGGGAGCCTCGGGTTCATCGCCCCGGACGGCTCCGAACCGGCGGTCCCGTCTCTGATAATCGTGAACCGCCCGAAGCAGATCTCGCTCGCGGAAATCGGGCCACAAAACGGGCGTGACGTGGAACTCGGCGTAAGCCGACTGCCAGAGCAGGAAGTTGCTCAGCCGGGATTCGCCGCTGGTGCGAATCACCAGATCGGGGTCGGGCAGGTCGGGCGCGTAGAGACCGGCCCGGAAATCATCCTCGGTGACCGCGGCCGCCTCGAGTTCCCCGGCGGCGACCCGCCGGGCCAGGTCCCGGGCGGCACGCAGGATCTCGGTCCGGCCCCCGTAGGCAAGGGCGAGATTGAGGATCAGACCATCGTTGCCCGCCAGCAGGGCGATGGTCTCGGTCAGGGCGGAGAGCACCGCCGCAGGCAGGCTCTCGATCTCGCCGGAGGCCAGCATGCGCACCCGGTTCTGGTGCAGCTCATCCCGCTCCGCCGCCAGCGTTTCTTCGAGGAAGGTCCAAAGGGCCTGCACCTCCGCCTGGGGGCGCTTCCAGTTCTCCAGGGAAAAGGTGTAGAGGGTCAGGGCCTCGATGCCGAGCCGGGTGCAGATCCGCACCGCTCGGCGCACCGCGTGCCGGCCGGCGCGGTGGCCGGCGACCCGGGGCAGGTACCGCCGCCTGGCCCAGCGTCCATTGCCGTCCATGATGATGGCCACGTGCCGGGGCAGGTTCCCGCGGGCGAGAATCTGCTCGATCAGGTCAGCGTCGGGTAGTTGTTCGATCCGGTCCGGGTGTCCGGCTGGCGCCATCTGTCTCTCCCGACAGTGGTCTCCCCTGCGCACAGGGTCAGATCTCCATGATCTCGGTTTCCTTCGCCTTGACGACCTCGTCGATCTCGGCGCAGAACCGATCGGTCAGCTTCTGGATCTCCGCCTTCACGCCGTGCAGCTCGTCCTCGGAGAAGCCGCCTTCCTTTTCCATCTTCTTGAGCTTGTCGTTGCCGTCCTGGCGCGCGCGCCGGATCGAGACCTTGCCTTCCTCGCCGATCTCCTTGGCCAGCTTGGTGAACTCGCGGCGCCGTTCCTCGGTCAGCTCGGGGATCGGGATCCGGATCAGCAGGCCGTCGTTGGTGGGATTCAGGCCGAGGTTGCTGGCGATGATGGCCTTCTCGATCTCCGCGATGGCGTTTCGGTCGAAGGGCTTGACCGCCAGCAGGCGTGGTTCGGGCACCGCCACGGTGGCCAGCTGGTTCAAGGGCGTGGGAGTGCCGTAGTACTCCACGGTGAGACCATCGAGGATGGCGGGTGAGGCCTTGCCTGTGCGCAGCTTGCCCAGGCGACTGCGCACGGCCTTGATTGCCGCGTCCATCTGCTGCTCTGCCTGTTCCTTGACTTCGCTGCTCATGACAAAGACTCCTTTGTGATCCAAGTCCCTAACTGCTCGCCCCGCAGGATCCGGACGAGATTCTGCGGTTCGGAGATGTCGAAAACAAGGACCGGCAGCTCCCGCTCCGCGCAGAGCGTGACCGCGGTCAGATCCATCACGCCCAGCTCACCGGAGACGACCTCCCGGTAGGTGAGCCGCTCGAAACGCCGGGCCTCGGGGTGCCGGCGGGGATCCTTGTCGTACACACCGTCGACCTGGGTGCCCTTGAGCAGGATGTCGGCCCCGATTTCCAGGGCCCGCAGGGCGGCCGCCGAGTCGGTGGTGAAGTAGGGATTCCCGGTCCCCCCGCCGAACAGGGCCACCCCGCCGCCCTGCAGCAGGGGCAGGACCACATCCCGGGAAAACGTCGTGGCCAGCGGCAGTGTGGCCCGGGGGCCGAAGACCCCCGCCGAGATCCCCTCCGCGCGCAGGTAGTCGCGCAGCACGGCGGCGTTCATCACCGTGGCCAGCATGCCGATCTGATCCGCGGTCACCCGGTTGACGACCTCGAGATTGGCCGACCGGGCCCGGAAGATGTTGCCGGCGCCGACGACGATGCCGACCTGGATACCGTCCTGAACGACCTGGGCAATGGCCTGGACCAGG
>CAZAHC010000173.1:0-7260 GCA_964484595.1 uncultured Fibrobacteraceae bacterium
GGATCTACACGGTCGAGGAGCTGAACCAGGCGATCAAGGTCGCCCTGCAGGCTTCCTTCCCGGCCGGCGTCTGGGTGCGGGGAGAGGTGCAGCGGCTGCCCGCCGACGCCGCCCGGCGCAAGCACGTCTACTTCGAGCTGCACGACAGCAGCGGCGGCGCGGCGGCGAGCTACCAGATCCCGGTGTCGCTCCTGGAGTGGGACCGCCAGCGGTTCGGCCTCGGTCGCTACCTGGACGGGTCCGACCCCGGTTTCCAGCTGCGTGACAAGCTCGAGGTGTGCCTGCAGTGCCGCGTCGACTTCTACCCGCCGTACGGCAAGCTGAGCCTGAAGGTGATCGGGATCGATCCGAGCTTCACCCTGGGCCAGCTCGAGGCGCAGCGGCGCGAGGTTCTCGCCTACCTCACCCGGGAGGGGCTGCTCGAGAAGAACGCGCAGCTGCCCTTTCCCGTCCTGCCCCTGCGGGTCGGGCTGATCACGGCGGCGGGCAGCGCGGCGGAGAAGGATTTCCGCACCGGCCTCGACGGTTCCCCGTACCGCTTCCAGATCGACCTGGTCGACTGCCGGATGTCGGGCCAGGAGATGGAGCCACAGGTGATCCAGGCCATGACCGCCCTGGTGCGGCGCGGGGCGGAGGTCATCGTTATCACCCGCGGCGGGGGCTCGCGGGGTGACCTGTCCTGGTTTGATCAGCAGGGGGTCGCTGTGGCCGTCGCCACTGCCCCGGTGCCGGTCCTGACCGCGATCGGTCACGAGATCGACCGGTCGCTGGCCGACGTGGTGGCCTACCGGTCCTGCAAGACTCCCACCGCCGCGGCGGAGTTCCTGGTCACCCGCCTGGACGAGGCCGCCGCCCGCCTGACCGCCGCCGCCGAGACCCTGGCGCGGCGAACGGAGACGAGCTTGTTGCACGCCGCTCTCCGGCTGCAGAACGACGTGGGGAGGCTGGAGCTGCGGGTCGGGCAGCGGGTGGCACAGGTGCGCGAGGGGATGGCCGGCCTGAGATCGCGGCTGGCCGCCGTCACGCTCGGCCGGCTGGCCGAGGCCCGGAGCGAGCACCGGAACCGCAGCCGCCGGCTGGGCCTGGTCGCCCTGCAGAGCCGGAAGGTCGCCGCCGAGGCGGTCGCCGGACTGGCTCGCCGCCTGGTCCCGGAGCACCTGCTGGCCGGCTGGCCGCGGCAGGGCCGGGATCTGGGCCGGCTCGGAGCTCGTCTCGGCCGGCTCGCCGCGGCGAGTCTCGCCGTGGCCGGCCGGAGGCTGGACGGCCTGGAGCGGCAGGGTCGCCTGCTCGATCCCCACCGGCTCCTGGCCCGCGGTTATACCTTGACCCAGACCGTCGAAGGCAAGGTCCTGACTTCCGTCGCCGAAATAGCCGTCGGCCAGCGGCTGCACACACGATTCCGGGACGGGAGCATCGACAGCACGGTCGTGCAGACCAGCGAGAACCGCCGGACCCGCCGCCGGGGCGAACCGGCCCGGGGCGGGAAAAAAGGAGGCAAAAGTGGCGGAGAAAAAGCGCACTCCACTCAAAAACGTCTCTTTCGGTGAGGCCGTTCAGGAGGTCGAGCAGATCCTGGCCCGCCTCGAGGCCGAACAGGTCGACCTCGACGACCTCAGCCGGGAGGTCGCCCGGGCCGTGAAGCTGATCAAGCTCTGCCGGGAGAAGCTGGCCAAGACCGACCGGGAGGTGCGGGACCTGGTGGCCGACCTCCAGGTCGAGGCCGAGGGCAAGGGCACCGAGGCGAGCCCCGGCGCCGGCAAGGACGACAAGGCTGGCGCTGGTGCCGGCGAAGAAGAAGACCTACCCTTCTGAATCATGGCTGCTCTGATCGAGGTCCAGGATCTGACGAAGGACTATCCGCTCACGCGGCGCCGGGAGGGTGTGTGGGGCGGGGTCGTCGATCTGATCAGGCCGCGCCGGGGGACCTTGCGGGCCGTGGACCACGTCAGTTTCCGGATCGAACCCGGCGAGATGGTCGGGTACATCGGCGCCAACGGGGCAGGCAAGTCCACCACCATCAAGATGCTGACCGGCATCCTCACGCCGACCAGCGGCGAGGTCTCCGTCGGGGGCCTGGTGCCGTACCGCGAGCGGCAACGCTACACCCGTCACATCGGGGTGGTCTTCGGCCAGCGGACCCAGCTCTGGTGGGATCTCGCGGTGGTGGAGTCGTTTCGCCTGCTGCAGAAGATCTACGACGTCGACGAGGCCGTCTATCGCGAGCAGATGGATACCTTCGACGAGCTGCTGGGGGTCGGTGAGCTCCTGCATCAGCCCGTCCGCAAGCTCAGCCTCGGCCAGCGGATGCGGTGCGATCTGGCCGCCGCTCTGCTGCACCGGCCGCCGATCCTGTTTCTCGATGAGCCGACCATCGGCCTCGACGTCGTCGCCAAGGAGAACGTGCGGGTTTTCCTGCGGGAAACCCGCAGCCGGCTGGGCACCACGGTCATCCTGACCACCCACGACCTGGGCGACATCCAGCAGCTTTGCCGCCGGGTCATCATCATCGACAAGGGCGTCGTCCTGATGGACGGCTTGCTGGAGGACCTGCACCGACGGCTGGGCGATCGGGTCCGCCTGACGGTCGAGCTGCGCCAGCCGGTCGTCTGCCGGCAGCTGGCCGCCTTGACCGACCCGTTGCCTGTGCGCTGGACCGAGTGCGAGGGCACCAGCCACGTGGCCGAATTCAGCCGTCGCGAGGTGAACTCCGCCGACGTGATCCAGCGGGTATTGCACGCACACCGCATCGCCGATCTGCACATCCTGGAGCCCTCGATCGAGGAGGTCGTGCGCCAGATCTACCGGAACGGCGCCGTCACCGACGGGAGGGCGGCCGGTGAGTGAGAGCACGACCGCCGCCACGCCGGCCTCGGTTCCGTCCGCCTCGCTTTGCCCGTGGGAGAGGCCCTGGGGCGCCTCGGTTGGTCTCTACACCAGCTTTGTCCGCCTGGCCTTCTTGAAGTTCCTCGCCTACCGGTTGCGGTACTACACGGGGGTTCTGAGCTACACGATCTTCGTGGCGGGCAACTACTACCTCTACTCTGCCCTCTTCGCGAGCCGGGTGGCCACCGACTCGGCGCGACTGGGCGGCCTGACTCTGCCGGAGATGATCACCTACATCTGCCTGAGCTGGATCGGTCGCAGCTTCTACTTCAACAACATCGATCGCATCCTCTCGAGTCAGATCCAGCTCGGCGAGATCACCGTCCAGCTTATCAAGCCCTTCCACGTGCAAACGGTGATCCTGTTCGAGGCGGTGGGCGAGGCGGGTTTCCGGCTGCTGATGTTCACTCTGCCGATCCTGATCGTCATCGTGCCTCTGTTCGGCCTGCAGGCCCCTCCTGAGCCGGCGCTCTACGGCTGGACGTTGCTGAGCTTCGCCCTGGCCTTTCTCGTCAACAGCCAGATCAGCTTCCTGGTGGGGTGCCTGGCCTTCTTCCTGAAGAACATCATGGGAGTGATCCGGGCCAAGATGATCACGATGGAGTTTTTGACCGGCGTGCTGATACCGTTCACGTTCTTCCCGGAGTGGTTCCAGAAGGCGGTGACCTTCCTGCCGTTCCAGGCGGTCAGCTACATTCCGGTGACCATCTACCTGGGGCACAGGACCGGGGACGATCTGGCCGCGGCGTTGTTACTACAGGCGGCCTGGGGCGTGGGCCTGCTGCTGGCTGGTCGTCTGGTCTGGGCCTACTCGGTCAAAAAGGTCACCCTGCAAGGAGGTTGAGCTGTGCGGCGCCGAAGAATTCCCTGTTCCTGCTTGCTGGTCGTTACGGCGCTGGCCGCTCTCGCCGTGGCGGAGGCGAGTGCGGGACCCCCACCCGACGGAGTCCGGCCGGCTGAACAAACTCCCGCTCAGCGCACGCAGCAGATGCGCCAGTTCTACGGGTTGTACCGCCCGCTGCTGGCCGCCCAGCTGGCCACCTACCGGATCGCTCACCCCGAGGATCTGTACAAGTTCATCTACCAGGGGGTGATGGGCCCGGCTCACGCGGTCAGCGAGGAGGGGGCGCTCTCCTGGCTGGAGAGCGAGTGGCAGGAGCTGCCAGGACCGGACCAGGACCCGCCGGCGGGAAGTGCGGCGCCGCTGCCCTTGCTCGAGCCGCTGCGCCCGGACAGCTTGCTGGTACGTGTCCACCTGGTTCCCCTGCGGGATCTGGTGACGAGCGGTCTGACCGGCGACGCTGCCGCCGCGGCGGAGGCGGAGGCTCGCCGGTTGCTGGCGGCCGCCTTTGCCGCCACCGCCGAGGCCTGGCAGAGCCAGCCGGGCAACCTGCGCCAGCTCTGGGTGAACCTCTCGCGGGATACAGGCCTCTGGGGTGATTACCTGACCGTGGACCAGGTGCTGCATTTCACCCAGGAGATGGTCATGTCCCGCTGGCCGGCGGTGCACCACAGCGACAGCTATCGGGAGCGCTGCCTGCCGCACTACCGGGTCGTCGATCCGAGGTTGCTGCCGACCGCCTGGCGGGAGCATGACCAGACGGCCGCGTCCCAGGCGGAGGATGGCTGAGAATGAGCAGCACGGACCGGCCGGCTCTGCACCTGACGGCCACCGCCGGAACCGGCGGGTGGGTGCGGAACCTCGGGCGCCAGTTCGGCATCTTCGCCGCCTACTTCGCCCAGTTCCTGAAGATGCGGCTGGCCTACAGGGTCGACTTCCTGATCGATCTCGTCGCGAACCTGGTCGCCATGGCGGTCCAGCTCTCCATCCTGACCGTCCTGTTCGCCAAGATCGACGCCCTGCAGGGCTGGACCTTCGAGCAGGTCCTGTTCATCTACGGCTTCAGCCTGCTGCCCCTGGGACTGTTCAACATCGTGAGCATCAACCTCTACCGGTTCAGCGAGCGGTACATCGCCGACGGGAACTTCGACCGGGTCATGTTGCGGCCCGTCAACACCCTGGCCCAAGTGATGTTCGAGTCGTTCAACGTCTCCGGTCTGAACGAGCTCCTGCTCGGCTCTGGGGTGATGATCTACGCGGGCACCCGTCTGGGATTGACCTTCGGGGTGCTGGACGCTCTGGCCCTGGTCCTGCTGGCCGGCACCGCCTCCCTGATCTACACCGGCGTTTTCATCGGCCTGACCTCGGTCTCCTTCTGGCACGAGGACCGGATGGGGCTGGCACCGCCGGTGTACAACGTCATCCGTTTCAGTCGCTATCCCTTGACGATCTTCAGCCCGCTGGTCCGGCTGTTCTTGACCTTCGTGCTGCCGTTCGCCTGGGTTGCCTTCTATCCGGCCACCTATTTCATCGGCACGGGGGAGTTTCACCGGTTTTCGTTCTTCACACCCCTGGTGGGTGTGATCGTTTTCACTCTGGCTTACCTGATCTGGAACCGCGGCGTTCGCCAGTATGCTAGCACGGGCAGCTGAGTCGTCGCGGCCAAGGAGGTTGCAGCATGAAACTGCGCGGAGCGGTCACGGTCCTGCCGGCCGTGGTCCTGGGATTTTTCCTGACGGCCGGTGTCGCTGGCGCCTCGACCTGGTGCGGGCACAACGGAGTGGTGAAGCTGTCGTTCACCGCCGGTGATTCCCTGAGCGGGGTGGCGAACGCCGAGCCGGACGAGACCGGCCTGACCGCGGTGGACCTGTACGCCGTCCTGGACCAGGTAGACCTGGTCTCGCACGAGGGGGAGAAGTTCCTGGGCCTCGGCGGTTTCGAGCTGCAGCTCATCGTGGAGGGGGCCGAGGCGATTTTCCAGGAGCAGAACTTCGACTTCGTTGGTCCCAACCTCGGCCGGGCGCAGGGCCAGTGTCACGTCGGCATCAACCCCGGCCTGGATCTCGTGGACGGCCGCGCCACCCTGGTTCACTGGCGGCTCCTGTTCCGGGGCCGGCCGCAGAACGTCGTCTTCCGGCTCGATCCGGGCGGCCTTTTCAGCACGCGGTCCCTGCCTGCGGTCGCCGAGTGCAACCCCTACGCCCTGTACGTGGGGACTCTCGACCGGAAGCAGGTCGGCCTGATGTTCGGTGCCGGTTACGTGCCGGCCTACCTGAACTGGGAAGGGAAGGTCGACCTGGTGCCGGTGGTCGGCAAGCAGACCTGGCAGGATGTCGGGGCCTGCACCCTGGCGGAAAACTAGGCCCGGGGTTCGGCGCAGATCTCCACCAGTACCCCGCCGGTTGATTTCGGGTGCAGGAAGGCGACCAGCTTGCCGCCGGCGCCCGGGCGCGGCTTCTCGTCGAGCAGCTTCAGCCCGGCCGCCCGGCAGGCCGCCAGCACCTCGTCGATGTCGCTCGCCGCGAAGGCGAGGTGATGAAGGCCGGGCCCCTTCCGGGCCAGGAAGCGGGCGATGTTGCCCTCCTCCGAAAGGGGACAGAGCAGCTCGAGGTGGCCCCGCGAACCGTCGCGGTCCAGCTTCAGGAAGGCCACCCGTACGTTCTCGGGCGGGAATTCCTCGATTCTCTCCAGCTCCAGACCCAGCAGGTCGCGGTAGAGCCGGATGCCCTCGTCGAGGTCGGCGACGGCGATCCCGATGTGCTCCAGGTGTCCGGCGACGCCCGGAGGCAGGTCGGGCAGCGGGCCCGGTCCGGCCGGGTCGGGGTCACGGGGAATATCACTTCCGGTCATGTCGCTCTCCCGCCGTTACAACGTTTCGTGATACTCGCCGAACACCTGGCGCAGGGTGTTGCAGATCTCGCCCACGCTGGCTTGCCGCCGGACTGCGGCCAGGATCGGCGGCATCAGGTTCGTTTCGGTGCCGGCGGCGCTCGCCAGGTCGGCCAGGGCCCGGTCGACCGCGGCCTGGTCCCGTCCGGCGCGGACCTCGGCCAGCCTCGCCACCTGTTCCGCTTCCACTTCCGGGTTCAGCTGGAAACCGGTCGCCGCCTCGGGTTGTCCGCTTTCCTCGTTGACGAACCGGTTCAGGCCGACCACCACCTGGGCGCCGCCTTCGAGGGCCTGCTGGGCGGCGTAGGCGCTCTCCTCGATCCGCCGCTGCGGGTAGTTCTCCTCGACGGCCCGGACCATTCCGCCCAGCTCGTCGATCTTCTGCAGTTCCTGCCAGACGGCGGCCTCCACCTCGTCGGTCAGGGTCTCGATGGCGTAGGAGCCGGCCAGCGGGTCGACGGTGTCACAGACGCCGGTCTCGGCGGCGATGATCTGCTGGGTGCGCAGGGCCAGGTGCGCGGCCCGGGCCGAGGGCAACGACAGCGCCTCGTCGAAGCTGTTGGTGTGCAGCGACTGGGTGCCGCCGAGCACCGCCGCCAGCGCCTGCAGGGCCACCCGGACGAGGTTGTTCTCGGGCTCCTGGGCGG